>JANLQX010000166.1:0-17662 GCA_031368095.1 Actinomycetes bacterium
GAACCTCGTCATGACCCTTGAGTTGGCGCGAGTCGCCAAGGTTCTTGACGAACTTGGCTGTCGTTGGGTAACGATGAAGGGGCCGGTGTTGGCCCAGCAGGTGTACCCGAGAGATGACCTCCGGACCTACGCCGACCTCGATCTGCTCATCGACCCGAACGACTTCTTGTCAGCGGTGGAGGCGATAGAGCACCTCGGTGGCGTCGGTATCGAGACCGATTGGGAGCGAGTGCTCGACGAATTCAAAGGTGAATTGAACTTCGCGCTTCCCTCGCAGGTGGTGCTCGATGTCCACTGGAGCCTGCTGTACAACGCCGCTATTCGTTCGCAATTCCGTTGGCGCGACGACGAGGTTCTCGATCGGCGAATTCGGGTTCCGCTCTCGCCGCAGGTTGAGGTGCCGACGCCCGACGGGGTCGACACGTTTCTTCACCTGGCTCTTCATGCGTGTATCGCGGGTGGACAAAAGCTCTCATGGATGCGTGATATTTCCCTTGCCGCCGGTCTCGTCGACAGCTTTGACGAGGTGCTCCGGCGGGCTCGGGATCAGCGTGTCGGTTTGGCCGTTGGAGTGATGCTTGGCCGAGTGCGACGTACGCTCGGTGAGGCTCCTTGGGACGTCTCGTTGGAGCAGGCGCTGTGCGGGCGCGAACGGTGGGTCGACGCCATTGCCCACCTCGACCGGGTCCGCCCGTCGGAGCGCTGGCACGGCGGTTCGCTGACCGGTCATTTGGTTTGTGGGGCGACACGGTCGTCGACGGCTGCATCGATTCGCCAGCTCATGGACCGAACCCAGTACGAGATCGGCGTTGTTCGCGCCGACGCACGCCATCCTTGGCGTCAGCGTTTTCCAGCGCTGCTGTCCCTCGTGGCCCAGCCGACGCCCCCTCGACGGGCCCAGTCGCCGGCGTTTCGTGACGCCTATTTCACTGCGGTGGGCCACGCTGGCGCAGGCCGCCGATAGGGTGTGGCGCCGCGTGCGATGGCTCCTGGTGGTCCGTCTCGCTCCGTGATCCGGTCGGCTTGGGCCTGCTCGACGCCGATCGCGGCACCAAGGAACAGCCATGCCAGCGAGCCGCCGACGGCGACCCAGAAGATGCCGAATTGCGCATCGACCAAGCGGAAGACAATCAGCAGAAACGCCGTGCGGAACAGCGGTGAATTCCGTCGCAGGGCGACAACGCATGTGCCGAAAATCAGGATGACGAAGGCGGCAAATCCCACGAGACCGGTCTCGGCGAGCGTGGCGACTAGGACATTGTGGGGCTCCCCGAAGCCGACAACGTTCCCGAACTCCGGATTTCGCCAATATTTGATTCCGACCCCCACGGCAGGGTCTCGTTTCCAAAGTTTGATGGCGGCGTTATAGGTCACGATTCGACTGTTGGCGCTGGAGAACTGGTTGTTCGTCTTTTCGCTGTCGACAGATTTTACGGTTGAGAACGCCACCAGCCCGACAAGGACCAAGGCGGCCATCGTGGCCGGCCGCCGGGCGCCCGGTTCATTTCTGAGCACGGCCACAATGAGCGTAGCGGCGAGGGCTATCGCCGCCCCTCGGGCCCCCGTGGCCAGAAGACCGCCGACCAACACCATCTGACAAATTCTGAGGAGTGCCGCGTTGACGGTGGTTCGCCGAAACACGGAAAGGGCGGCGAACGAGATGACGATGCTCATGCCAAGCATGGCCCCGGCGGCGTTTTTCTGTAGCCCGAATGGGTAGGCCGGCTTAAAGTCAATCTCGATCGAGCGACGCATCGCCTCTACGGAAACGATGGTGGACGCCGTCAGTAGAGCGACCAGTGCTGGACGAAGGCAACCACGATGGCCGAGCGCCGAGCCGATGAGAATCGCCCCGAGAAACATCGAACTCCGTTGCGCCAACGAGATCAACGTTTCTTTGTCCGGAGCGGCGGCAAAAACGATCAGCAGGATGGAAAGATAGACGGCGTACAGCCGTTGCATTTGTTGGAGAAGTCGTGAATGCCACGGGACGGACGGGAGAGCGGCGAGAACGGCGACGAGCACGGCCACGTCGGCCAAACTGAGGTCAACGCCAACCGGTCCGACCCGTTTCGCCAAGAAATTGGCCGGGAAGGCAAGGATCCAGAACCACTGTGGCCGAATGAGGAGCAACGCGAGTGCTGGCACCAGCAGCGCAATGGCGAGCGCCACGGTGGCATCGCTCGACAGCAGCCATCCGACCAGGACCTGAAGGGCGATGACGCAAGCGGCCAGCCCGAAGGCTCGGGAGGAAAGTTGCGGCGCCTCGGGCGGATTCCACCGGGCGCGGACACCAGCAAGCACGCAGGTACTGTACTTACCCTGGTGGTTCGGATCGGAAAACCTGAAGGTCTGCCGTTCCTCGCACGTGGTGTAGGTGGTTGATGGAACGAAATCTTGTGATCGCTCACGTGGTGGTGTCCGATGCGTTCGCCGGGGTGGAGAAGTACGTCTGTGACGTGGCCCCCGAGCTGGCGCGCCGAGGTCACGAGGTCGTGGTCGTGGGTGGGGCGCAAGACGTCATGCATCGGGCCATTGCTGGCCGAGGTGGCGGTGAGGTTCGGTTGCTGGCCGGTTCCGACCCGTGGTCTGCTCTGCGAGCGCTGCGCCGAGTCCGCCGAGTCGATGTCGTTCATGCCCACATGACGAAGGCCGAATTGGTGTGTGCGGCGGACCGACTACGACGCCGCCGCCCGGTGGTCACGACCCGCCATTTTGCTCTCGACCGCGGTGTGCCCCGCTTGGTTGACGCCGGAATCCGCGCCGGACTGGCCGCCGAAATCGCCATTAGTGAATTCGTTGCGGCAACGTGTCGAACGACGACTGACACCGTCATCTCCGGGGTGCCCGATGGTGCTGCGGTGGATCCCGTCCCCCGGGTGGTCTTGGTGGCTCAGCGCCTGGAGGCGGAGAAGTCAACGGCCGAAGCCCTGCACGGATGGGCGTTGGCTGGTCTCGCTGCCGAGGGTTGGTCTCTGGCCATTGCCGGCGTCGGACAGGAGCGCAACATGCTCGAAGATCTCGCTCGCCGATTGCGTATCTCGGAGTCGGTTCGGTTCCTCGGCTTCGTGGAGGACATCGCTGGGTTGCGGGCGTCGGTCGGGATGCAGCTGGCTACGAGTACGGCGGACGGTTTCGGACTGAGCGTCACGGAGGCGATGGCCGTTGCCCTCCCGGTGATCGCCGCCGATGGTGGAGCCCACCCAGAACTGCTGGCTGACACTCCGGAACTGTTGTATTCGCCCGGCGATAGAAGTGCACTGGCCGCCCTGCTCCGCCGCCTTGCGTCCGATGTCGACGCCCGTCGCACACTCGGGGCGCGTCTACAACAGTCGCAGCGGGCCCGGTTTTCCTTGACCGGCCATGTCGACGGGCTCGAGCGCGTGTACCAAAGGGTGACTCGATGAAGGTGTTGCGGATCTACCACTCGGCGGTTGTGGGTGCGTGGCGCGAACGCGATCGCCAGCTTCGTCAGCAGGATGTCGATCTCCGAACGGTCGCCCCCCGGCGTTGGAATGAGGGGGGAAGAGACGTCTCGCTCGACATTGGTGACGACGCATCGTTTGTGGTGGCGTCGCGCACGGTTGGTCGTCATCCCTACGTGTTCGTGTACAACCCGGTCCCGTTGCTGCGAGAGCTTCGTCGGCCCGGGCTTGACGTTGTTGATGCCCATGAGGAACCCGCCAGCCTGGCTTCTTTGGAGATCATGGTGTTGATGATGTTGGCTCGATCGAAGGCAAAACTCGTCTTCTACGGTGCGCAGAATCTCGACAAAATACTCCCCGTCCCATTTCGGTGGATCGAACGGTGGGCTTTGCGTCGGGCGGCTGGGGTCCATGTGTGCAATATCCGGGCCGGTGAGCTTTTCGTCGACCGTGGTCTGCGCGGCAGGGTGTGTCTGCTGGGACTTGGTGTCGATGTCGAGCGCTTCCATCCGCGTGCCGCCAGGAGACCTGAGGGCCCGTTCCGGTTTGGCTACGTCGGCCGTCTCGAACCGCACAAGGGCGTGGCCGTGATCCTCGACGCCTTGGCCGGGATGGCATCGGCCGAGCTCGTGTTAGTTGGCGACGGATCGTCGGCCGCTGAAGTACGTGCACATATCGATCGACTCGGGTTGTTTGGCCGGGTGACCGTGCGCGGCTTCTGTTCGCCCGACGAGGTGGCCGATGTGTACCGCTCGTTCGACGCGCTCGTGGTGCCCTCGCTGGAAACCCCGACATGGGTCGAGCAGTTCGGCCGCGTGGCGGTAGAGGCGATGGCCAGCGGCGTGCCGGTGCTGGCGTCGGCCAGTGGTGCGCTGCCCGACGTGACCGGCTCGGCTGGACTGCTCGTTGCCCCCGGCTCGGTCGACGACTGGCGTTCGGCGATGACGTTGGTGGCGACCGATCCCGAACGATGCGCGTCGATGTCGGCGGCGGGCCTGATGGAGTCGGCACAGTATCGATGGGTGGAGATTGCCCGTCGCCAGAAAGCGTTCTACGAAACGGTGATCGCGTCATGAATCGTCGCATCGATGTCGTAGTGGTGACCTACGAGAGTGCCCCCCACCTCCCGGCTTGCCTTGGCGCGCTGCCGGCGTCCGTGCAGGTAATCGTGGTCGACAATGCCTCGGCGGACGACTCGGCGGCGATCGCCGAGCGAGTCGGTGCAGAAGTGATTCGCAATACGACGAATCGAGGTTTCGCCGCGGCCGCCAATCAGGGAGTCCGAGCCGGTCACGCCGAGCTGGTGCTGCTGTTGAATCCCGATGCCTCGATCGATGAAGTCAACTTGGCGAGGCTCGTCGATGCGATAGGGCCGGAAGCGAGCATCGTCGGTCCGTGTCTCGTGATGGAAGACGGGACAGAGCAGCGGCCCTTTTGGCCGTTCCCGTCTCCCCGATCGCAGTGGCGCGGCGCGATGGCGCCGAATCCGGTGGAACGTCGCGACGGTCCTGGTTTCGTCGTGGGCGCCTGCCTGCTCACCACTCGTGCGCTGTGGAATGAACTGGGCGGCCTCGACGAAGCGTTCTGGCTCTACGGCGAGGAGGCCGACTTCTGTAAGCGCGCCTATGATCGGGGGTACGGGGTGAGCCTGGTGGAGTCGGCGGTGGCCCATCATGTCGGAGGAGCGAGTGGTAAGGCGCTCGGAGCGCTCACGTTCGAACACTTTGTGCGAGGTTCCGAGCGGTTTGTGTTCAAGCATCACGGTGCGGCCGGACTCGTCAGTTATCGCGCGGCCAGCGTGGTCCGTCACGGCCTCCGTTCGTTCGTCCGTCGGGGTGTGAATGGTGAGGTCGACCGGGCCAATCTGAAGCGATCGCTTCATGCGCTGGTCCATTTCCCGGCTTTGGTCCATGAGCCTGACGTGGTGCGCGGACGCGAACTGGTTGTCGCCAGTCTCGAACCGTGGGACGACGTTTGGCGTCGGAATCAGTTTCTGGTGCGCGAGCTCACGGCGGCCGATCCGAGCCTTCGGGTCCTGTGGGTCGATCCGGCGTTCGATGCACTGCACGCCTTTCGGTCCGGGGCCAAGCGAACTCGGCCGTTTGGCCGACTCGTTCCCCTCGACGGGAACCCGAACGTGTCGCTGTTCCAGCCGACAAAGTTTTTACCGCGGAGGCTGTGGCCGCGAACCGACGCCGGTCTTGCCCGTCAGGTCCGTCGTGCGGTCGATCAACTTGGTTTCGTCGGTCCAACGCTATGGATCAACGATCCGGCAATGACACCGCTGACCGGCACCACGGTCTGGCCGGTGCTCTATGACATCACCGACGACTGGCTCGACGCCAAGGGAACGGATCGTCAACTCTCCCGTCTTCGGGAGTACGAAACAACGTTGTTGCGCCGCGCCAATTGCGTTGTGGTGTGCTCTCCGGCGCTGGCCGAACGTCGGGGCCAGGTTCGTCCCGTCGATCTGATTCCGAATGCCGTCGACGTTGCCCACTTCCGTCGTCCACGGGAGCGACCGGACGACCTCCCGGCTGGCAAGCGCACGGCGGTCTATGTGGGCACGCTTCATCCGGAGCGAGTGGACATCGAGCTCGTCGTGGGCATGGCGAAGCACCTTCCGGATGTCGCATTCGTGTTCGTGGGGCCCGATGCTCTGCGCGCTGAGGATCGTGATGGGTTTGCTGGGCTTTCGAATGTGGTGCTGCTTGGACCGCGTCCCTATGCGGACGTTCCGGCGTACCTGCAGCACGCCGATGTCATCATCGTGCCGCACGTGGTCAGCTCGTTCACGGAGAGTCTCGATCCGATCAAGGCCTATGAGATTCTGGCTGTCGGTCGATCCTGTGTGGCAACGCCCGTCGCTGGATTTCGCGACCTCGCTGATCCGGTTGTTGTCGCTGATCGCTCGGAGTTCGCCGCTGCCGTCGAGGCTGTTCTGATCGGTCCTTCGCGTCCCGTCGAAACCGACGTTCCTTCGTGGACGGATCGCGCTGCGATGTTTTCGGCGGCTTTGGACGCCGCTTCCATGGCCGCGAGTCCGGCCGTCGGTCCCGCCACATTCCGAGTGGTGTTTCTCGATCACTGTGCCAAGAAGTCGGGCGGCGAACTTGCCCTGCTGCGTCTGCTGTCCGGTTTTGCTGCCGTCACGCCGACCGTGCTGCTGGCCGAGGACGGTGAGTTCGTCGATCTGCTTCACGACGATGGCATCGACGTGGAGGTCCTTTTGTTGGAGAGTGGCACCGCCGACCTTCGTCGCGATGCGGTTGTTCCCGGTCGTCTTCCGGTCACCGCAGTGCTCGGAACGCTTCGGTACGTTCGGGTCCTGCGGCGACGACTACGCGAGCTCGACCCCGACATCATCCACACGAACTCCCTGAAGGCGTTGGTTTACGGATCGATGGCCAGCGTCGGTCTTCGCGGAAAACTGGTGTGGCACGTGCGTGACCGCATTGCTGACGATTACCTGCCCCACGTTGTCGCCGTGGCCATTCGCACCGCGGCCCGACGGGTTCCCGACGCCATTATTGCCAACTCGTCGTCGACCCTCCAGACTCTGGGTCGAGGCGGCCGCAGTCGTCACGGGGCTCCAAGTCTCGTTGTGTTCGACGCTATTCCCCGAGCCTTTCGACCTCGGCGGCATCCGTCTCACCCGTTCACCGTCGGCATGGTTGGTCGGCTTGCGCCGTGGAAGGGGCAGGACGTGTTCCTGCGGGCCTTCGCTGCCGCTTGTACGGCGGGAACTGAATGTGCGGTCATCGCCGGCTCGGCGATGTTCGGTGAGTCCGCCTACGAAGGAGAGCTTCTCGCGCTCGTTGCCGAATTGGGTATTGCCGACCGGGTGGTGTTCCGAGGATTTGTGGAAGATGTTCCCACCTTGCTCTCGTCATTTGACGTGCTGGTGCACGCTTCCGTCATTCCGGAACCGTTCGGTCAAGTCGTGGTCGAAGGGATGGCGGCCGGTCTTGCGGTCGTTGCCGCCAACGCCGGTGGGCCGGCCGAAGTGGTCACCAACGGGGTCGATGGTGTGCTCGTCGAACCGGGAGACGTTGACGCCCTCGCCCAGGTCCTGCGTGATCTCGCCGCCGATCCCGCTCGACGCAAACAACTCGGAGTAAGCGGGCGAGCCACCGCCGCCGCATTCACGCCGGAACGGGTGGCGGCGAAGGTCGAGGGGCTGTACGCCCGCCTTGTCGCGCCAACGGGCCCGCCGCGTCCCTCGGCGACGACGAGAATGCAGCGGTGAAAATCCATCTCCTACGCAGTCGTCTTCGGCGGGCCCGGTCGATGGTTCGAGCCCAAACTCTCCGGTTGACCCAGCCGGGATTTACCGCCCCTTTCGGCGCCCAGGTTGGGCGATGGTGTCGAATCACGGTGGCCGACAACGCCAGGATCGTCCTTGGCGAGCGAGCGATTGTCGACGATGGGGTCACCTTGGCGGCCGGCGCCGGATCCCGTCTGGAAATCGGGCCGCGGTCCTTCATCGGTCATCATTCGACGATCGCTGCGGCCGAGTTGGTGCGCATCGGGGTTGGCACGTTCCTCGCCGAGATGGTGTCGGTCCGTGATCATGACCACGACGAAACCCAGCAGTTCTTCGGCGGTGGCCAGGTGACCGAGCCGGTCACGATTGGCGACGATGTTTGGCTGGCGTCGAAGGTCACGGTATGCCGGGGCTCATCGATCGGTGACGGGGTCATCGTCGGTGCCAATTCTGTCGTCCGGGGCACTATCGAAGCGAGCGCCGTGGCGGTTGGTTCGCCCGCCGTGGTTCGTCGTGAGCGACGCCGAACCGAGTCCGACCGGCACTGACGCAGCCGCCGATTTTTAGGACGCCTGGTTCCCGAGTTCGTCGGTCACGACGTCCACCAGACGCAGGAAATCGGCGAGGTCTTCGGGGCCCGTCATCACCGGAACATGGAGCACGTAGACCGGGACCGCCGAAGCGACGGCGACGATCTGATGGAACTCCCGAGCAAGGATCGCCGCGTCGCGCCAACCGATGAGACGGGCCGCCGGCAACAGGCGGGCGATCGCGGCATCGGGTCGGAGGCGCTCAAGGTACGGCTCCGTTGTATCGGTGGAGCGTTCCGGGCTGATCAGGGCCTTCAACGGCTCCGGTCGCCGGTCCGGTTGTACGTGTTGGCGGACAACGAGACGAGCGTCGACGGATTCTTCGGTGGAGACCCCGTCGATGAAGGGGGAGATGTCTACGGCGTCGGAGCGAAGCCGAAGTCCGATGAGGCCGGGGCCCGTGGCAAAGTCATCGTCCAGAACGGTGACGTCGTCACTGACGAGCGTGGCGCCGCCGGCCATCAACTTGGCCGCAGTGGTTGACTTTCCTTGACCCGATGCGCCGAACACGGCGATCCGCCGACCGGCGAGGTCAAGGCTGGTGGCGTGCAGACTCAGCCGGCCACGGAGGGTCATGAGTGCACTAAGCACTGCTCCTTGGGTGATGCCTTCGGCGTAGGCCCGTTCGTCCTCGTTGGCGAGGGTGCACTCGACCCGGTCAAACGCTCGACTGAACGTGAAGTCGAGGTGCCCGGCGTAGCGCATTCGGTACACGTCGGTCTGATCGGCAATGGTCACCGGCCAGTCGTGGGGTGAGTGGAACAGGACGCGGCCCGTCGGGGGCTCTTCTGGCACATGCCCCGTCACCACGGGTGCAATCGTGAGGTCGGCCTCGCCAGAAGCGTCGCAAACGGTGGCACCGAGCGCGTGGGAGCTACGGATCGTGAGACCGTGCATGGCAACGAAGTTGGACGGCGAGACGACGGTTCTACGTTACCCGGGTCATCTGCGACTCGGCGCAAAGCCGTGGATCTGAAGTGCGGCCGCCGAGCCGCCGTATGTCAGACCCGTCATTCCCGCTATCGGCTCTGTCGCCGACATCACCAATGGCGCGAGCCTGAAGAGTCAGAACGACAACCAGACCCATACTGGCCCGCAGGGTCAAAACAACGGCGGAATCAGCCGGTAACCGATCACCTGCTGACAGCCACTGAATTTCGTCGCTCATAGCGGAGAACCCCTAGGCCCCATTGGTAGTGGAGAGCGATCGTCGTTCCGAGCAGAATGGTCTGATGGAAATCACCACCAAGCTCCCGTACGAAGCCCCTCAGGTCACTGTCGTCGGTTCTGTGGCCGACCTCACCAATGCGGCCAAGATCTTTTCCAGCAACGACAACATCGTGATCACCGGCACGAACAACCAGTTGGGCGGCCTCAGCCGGTAGTCGATCGCCGGAGGTCTCGGCAAGTGAGGTTTGCCGAGGGCGACGAAGCGGTTCGGTTCGGACTGCCTCTCGGGCCACCGAGCAGCGCCGCCAAGGATCGCCGTGGTCGGGTGTCGTGTGCTTCGGCTCACGACGCTCTGTTGGCGTCGGTAGCCAATGTTGCCCTGGGCCCTCATTGCTTTATCGAATTTTCTGGCGGTTGCGACTCAAGCTTGGTCTTGAGTGCAGCCACCGTTGTGCGTCGCCGAGCGGGTTTGCCGGACCCGGTGCCGATCACGTTTCACTACGCCGGCGGCGAGTCCGAGGAGCTTTCCTACCAAGAGGCCGTTGTCGGGTTTTTGGGACTGTCGTCGTGGAAGGTCGTCGACCTCGAAACGGGCGCCGACTTCCTCGGGCCGACGGCTACAACAAGCCTGCGCCAGGCCGGACTGTTCTGGCCCTCGACGCTCCACTACAAGGCCGCGATCTATGACGGGTTGCCGCCCGGATCCACAGTGCTCAACGGCGAGGGCGGCGACGAAGTATTCGGTAGTCGACGCATCACGCCCGTGTTCTTCGTCGCTCAGCGGTTGCGCCATCGGATTCGCCCGAGCCGTCGGGCTCTGAACTACGTGGCGGCGGCTCTCTCGCCTCTGCCCGTCCGGTTTCGCGAGATGGTCACGACGGTCAATGAGAACTACGGTGCGGAGTGGCTTCTCCCGACCGATCGGCGGTCGTGTATTCGTCGAATCGCCCGGCTAGAGGCATCGGAACCACTGCGTCCGACGGCTTGGCCGGACTTCTATTTATCCCTACCTCGGACCCGAATTGTGCTGGAGAACATCACGAACTTCGGCCGCCTCCACGGCGTTGAAGTGGTTTCGCCACTTCTGAACGCTGACTTCATGGCCGACGTGGCCCGGTATGTTCGGTGGCATCTCTACGGCGACCGGTCGGCGATCCTCAATCGGTACTTCGCCGAACTACTCCCCGACATCATTTTGAATCGCACCACGAAGGCCACGTTCGGCACGTCATATTTCGGGCCGTACACCCGCGCTTTTGCCGAACGGTGGGATGGTTCCGGATTGCCTGAGGGTGTCGACGCCCAGTGGTTGAAGCATCACTGGATGACGGCCGACGTGTGTCACGCCGGAACGTCGATGCTTCTTCAGGCGGCGTGGCTGGCAACCGAGGGTGCGAGCGACGCCGCCCCGGCCGCTCAGGTGTAGGCCGAGGCCTGGAGGTTGAAGAGCCGGGCGTAGGTCCCGTTGGCGGCCAGCAGGTTGGGGTGGGTGCCATGCTCGATGATCTGGCCTTCGTCAAGCACGTAGATCCGGTCGGCGCTGGCCACCGTACTGAAGCGGTGGGAGATCACGAGCACGGCCTTGCCGTCACACAACAAACGCAGGTCGGCGAAGAGGGCGGCTTCGGCCTCGGGGTCGAGGGCCGACGAGGGTTCATCGAGCACCACGAGCGCGGCGTCGCGGAAGAAGGCTCGGGCGAGGGCCACGCGTTGCCACTGGCCGACGGAGAGGTCGGTGCCGCCCAAGAACTGGGGGCCGAGCAGGGCGGCGTATCCCTTGGGAAGGGCCTCGATGAATTCGTGGGCACCGGCGCGCCGAGATGCGCCGGTGATGCGGGAGAGGTCGTGCATGGCCTCCCAGCGGCCAAACCCGATGTTGTCGGCAGCGCTGAACATATAGCGGGCATAGTCCTGGAACACATATGCCGAGTGGTCTCGAATACTGCCGCCGAATTCAAGGACGGACCGACCATTCCAGCGAATCACCCCCGTTTGTGGGGTATATAAACCGGCAATCATCTTGGCCAGCGTTGTCTTTCCCGATCCATTGGCGCCCACCAGGGCAACCACCTCGCCGGTATGGATGGTGATGTCGATGCCCCGGAGCGCGTCGACGTCGGCCCCCGGATAGCGGAACGTGACTGCCTCCACCGCCACGTCGAGCCGACCGTCAGCCGCCGGAGCGAAGACTTCGCGGCTGTCCGTCACCGCCTGGTGCTCGCGGGACTCAGCCAGGAACACGTCGACTTCTCTGAGGAATGCGGCGCTTTCAAGCATGGATCCGATGCCGCCAACGACCACGCTCGCCCGCTGGGCGAGCAGCACGATGGCCCCGGCCGCCACTCCCGCTTCGGCCACGGTGATGCGGCCCCGGTCAACGAGAAGCGCGAGCGTAAAGAGGACGCCAGCCATAACCGCACCGTTGGCCAACTGGCTGGCGGCGCCGATCATGATGCGGCGTTTGCTGAGCTGACGGAGACGGACGATCCGTTCGTTCCACAGGGTCCCGTGGCGATCACTCAAATACGAGCCGAGCTGATAGGCGCGCACTTCCTTGGCCGAGTCCCGCATGCTGAGTAGATAGAGGAGATAGTCGCGTTGGCGGCTCGGCTCGGTTTGTTCGACTTCGAAGGCCACGCTGATCTTGGTGGCCGCCCGGGTGGCGAGCCACAGCGGGACGGAACCAACAAGGGCGATGAGGACCAGGAGCGGTTCGATCGAACCGAGCGTGACGACCACCGCGGCCATGGCCACGGCGGCTCCGATCGCTCCGACGAAAGCCGCCGTGATGGAGACCGGCCGAAACGTCGAGTTCGTAAGCACCCGTTGCAGCCGATTGTGGAAAGCCGGTCGATCGAAGTCGATGAGTTCGGCGGTCGACGCGGCGCGGGAGACTTCGCGTTGTGCTTCTCGGGCGACGGATTCGGCGAGAACTCGCTGGAGTTCAGTTCGCACGATCGAGATCAGGGCGAGAGTGGTGAGCACGCCGACGAAGGCCAGTCCCCACGGCATCACCGAGCGAAGCGTGACCTTGGACCCTCCCAGTACCTGGGTGAGGAGTTGGCGGCCGACGGCGAGCTGCACTCCGGCGAGGACCCCACCGACCACTTGGAGAACGACGGTGGCGGTGAGCAGGTGTCGTCCCGCACGACGGAGGAGACGGAACGATCCGACCAGAACGGCAGGCAGGTCGCGAAACGACCGAGCCGTTGAACCCCAGAGATCCTCGTACGTCAGTGGGCTTTCGTCGGTCAAGGCAAGCAACCGCGGTGGGTGCGGTTATCCCCTCTTGCCGGCGGAGACGGGTTCGTCGGCATCCTTGGTTCCCCGTTTCGGGGGGCTTGCCTTGCGGCTGGCGTAGGTGGAATACGCCGATCCATAGGGGCCGTAGTAGCCCTTGCGGGCGTGCGTGCGGTTCACCACGACACCGGCAAGTCGGAGTGGGCTTCCGCTGAGCCGTCCGGCGGCGCGGCGGAGGCGCCGGACGCGGGTGCCGTCAACGGAAATCACCAGCACGAGGCCGTCGACGAGATCACCGATGATCTCCGGATCGGCGACGAGCAGGGGAGGAGAATCGACGATGACAATGTCAAAGCTGCGCCGAAGTTCGTCCATGACCTGACTCGCCCGGGCGCTGGCGAGCAGTTCGGATGGGTTGGCCGGCAGCTTTCCGGCGGGGAGGACGGCAAGTCCGTCCACGTCGGTCGTCCGTATGTACCGGTGAAGCTCGACCACAGGGAACTCGTCGCCTTCGGTGCTTTCCGCCAAGAGGTCGGCCAGCCCGGGTTTTCCGGCCATGCCGAAGACGGCGTCGAGCGCCGGGTTGCGAAGGTCGGCGGAAACGACGCAGACGTTGGAACCGGCCTGGGCGAAGCTGACGGCGAGGTTGGCGGCAGTGAAAGTCTTTCCGTCGCGGGGTTCCGAGCTGACGATGGCAAAGGCGCGCAGTCGCTCGCCTTGGTCGACGAACTTGAGCGCCGTGCGTAGCCCTCGAAAGCTTTCCGCCAGTCCCCCGCTGGGGTGGTCGAGGGTGGGCAACGACGAGCCACGCTTCAGTTTCTCGGTCGGCAATTCAGCCAGCAGGGGAGCGTCGACGATGGACTCGACCTGCTCAACACTGCGGATGGTGTCGTCGAGCAGCTGGCTGAGCCACACGGCGATGATCCCGAGGAGGAGTCCCGCCAGCACGCCGAGCCCGCCTCGCAGCGGTAGTGACGGCCCGTTGGTACGCGTTGCCTTGCTGGCCGGCTCCAGAATGGCCAGCGGGGCCCGCTGCAGAGCGATCTGGTTCAGAAGTTCCTGCTGGCTCCCGACCAACGCCGCGTACTGGCTGGTGGCCGTGGAGCGACGGGCTTCAAGCGTGGTCGTATCGCCCAAGATGGATCGCGCTGCCTCCAGCTGCTTGTTCAAGTCCTGCACAGTGGCGTCGAGACGGTTGATCTGGCGTTGCAGGTCGTCGGACCGGACCTTCAGACGTGCGGCCAACTCGCCGAGCCCAGTCGCCGAGAGTGTTTCGGCAACGGTATTGGCGGCGGCCACGGCCTGGGCGCCATCAGCCTCTCGGGCAATGATCGTGAGGGTGTTGCTGGCCCCGTCGACCGACGTGGAGACGCTGTCGCGTAGATCAGTCGGAAGAACCCTCAGGCCGACCGCGGCCCTGGCGAGAACCGCAGTGCTCCGGGAGAGCTGGGCCTGGGAGCGGAGAAACGGGCCGAAGTCCTCGGTTTGGTTCTGCTGACTCGACGCCGTCGACGGCAGTTGCGACTGGGCAAACAGGACCGTGCGGGCTTGGAAGCCACGGTCGTCCTGTCGCTTGGCGTCGAAAACCGCAACGAGCCCGAGAACGAGTGCCGGGATCAGGAGCCACCACAAATGGCGGCGCAACAACGCCAGCCAGGCGAGGGCCTTTTCTTGGCGAAGCGACACGCCAAATTTGTCGCTGATTGCCTCACGACCTCCTGTGAACGCCATCAGACCGAGCGTAGTGGCTGCGACTTGAGCGGCTGGGCTTGGGTCTCAGCGCCCACCAGACGCCACGAGTTGTGCTCGAATCCGGTCGACGTACATCTGGGCAATACGAACCGTGTCGTACGTGCCCCGTGCCGATTGGGCTTGCGCTTCGAAGTGCGCCCTTCGGTCGTGATCGACGAGCATGCCGACGAGTTCGGCTCCAAGGGATTTGGGCTGGCAGACGATTCCGAGGGCACCGTCGTCGAGCACCTCTCGGGCCCCGCGATTCTCCGTAGCGATGACCGCCGTGCCACTCGCCATCGCTTCGACGTACGGAACACCGAAGCCCTCGTAGCTGCTCGGGAGGGCGAATACCCAGGCTCGACGGTATCGATCGGCAAGTTCGTCATCGGAGAGGCGACCCAGCACCTGGATGTTCTTCCCCGGGGGAGCGTCAGAACAAACCATCCAGAGTTGAGCCGATGGGACACGCGGCAGGACGTAGTTGGTGAAAGCCTCGTGGAGGAGCTTTCCGCGCTTGCGGCGAAGGTACGTTCCAACGAAAAGGATTGTCGGGTCTTGTTCCTTCTCGACCCCATCTATTGGTCGGAAATGATCCAAGTCCACCCCGCAAGGAATGACTTGTTTCAGCCACGGAAAGAACCGCAGAGATGCCGAAGATATGCCGACTACTTCCGGGGTCCGTACGGCGGAGACGGCTTCGGTGCAACCCAGGTACAACATCCGGGTCCGGCCGATCACGCCTCGGATGTGTATTGCCTCGTCAAAGCATGACCCGTAGAGCGTTCGAATGTGGGCAGGAACGGCGCCTTTGGGCACGAGGTGATCGTCACCGGATGCGAGGAGTCCGTCGAAGCTCGAGTAGTCGATGTGTTTCACCGCCAGCGACCACTTGACCGTGCGAGCGTTTCCCCGAAGCATGATGTGGGAGTGGTGGTAGTGGGCGTCGTCAGGCTTGGCACAGGGACTGAACACCGTGACGTCGTGACCTAGGTGCACGAGGGCGTTCGCCAGCCGGTGCGATACCCACCCGGCGCCGATCTTGCTCTCCGACGGCAGGTAGTAGCTGGTGAGGGCAATCCGAAGGCTTACCCTGGTCGCAGGGTTGGGCCACTCGGATGCGGTCTCTTCGGTTGATGTGGTCATCGGGTGATTGCTCGCATGAACCCGCCGGAACTAGGTATTTGGGCAATGAACCTAACACTCATGGGCACTCGTTCCCGACTGCTATGCTCCGTTGCTTGGAGCGGTTTCGCGTTTTTTCTTTGGTATGCAAGAAGGACTTGGCCGTTTCCATTCCATGTCTTCAGTCGTTCTTGCAACGGTGTCTTGATCCTTTGCAGCTGATCCTTGTGTCGGACGGATCCTTGGACAAAGGAGATGCGGAATCCTTGCGAAGGGCCCTTCCTGGTTCTGAGATTCTTTTCGAGCAAGACATGATGACGGCCGTGGCCCCACTTCTTGAGGATCGCCCATTTAGTAAAAAGTACCGTGAGTGGTGCCCCTGGGCACGGAAGATCCTCGACATCCCGATCTATGCCGATGGAGACTTCGCGTACGTCGACAGCGACATCTACTTTCTTCGGGACTTCACCGGACTTGCCGAGAGCCTTGATTGCTACCGACTGGCATTCATGCACGCGTATGCGAATGTCTACTCGGGTTCTATGAACAACACGTTTCCCGTGGAGCGGCACCTTCCTATCGCGCATAGGTTGAACTCCGGCTTCATGAGCGTTGCGAGCGATGCATTCGACATTGACTTGGTAGAGCGATTTTTAGGAGAATCCATCGCGCACGAGAGCCCGTCGCTCTGGGAGCAAAGCGCATGGGCGTGCTTGGCTGCTCATGTTCCGTCGGGCTATTTTGATGCAGAGCAGATCACGTTCCCTCAGGAATGCTTCGATTCAAAACTACGGTTGAGCGGGCAACCCGTTGCCATCCACTTCGTTGGTGCCACACGTCACTTGTTTCCGGCCTTTTCCGCTTCCTGGCAAGAGCAAAACCAGGACTTGCCGTGCGTGAAGTTGAGAATCCACGAGTCGTCTCGGTTGTCGACACCGACAATGATGTTGGATGTCATGCGTCACCGCGTGCTCCTGTCACGCAATCGACGGGCCGGAATTCATCGCTGAACCTTCATTGCGCCCAAGGGAGAATTCGCCGTTCGACTAACCTGATTCTCGTGGAAGAACTGGCGGGGTCCGACGCTCGATATGTGGCGTTCCACCTTCCGCAGTTCCATCCAACTCCAGAGAACGATGAGTGGTGGGGCAAAGGGTTCACGGAGTGGACGAACGTTGCTCGGGCCAAACGCCGATATCCCGGTCACTATCAGCCGCACGTGCCAGCTGATCTCGGCTTCTACGACCTCCGTCTGCCGGAGACGTTTGCTGCGCAGGCCGAATTAGCCCGCAGTCACGGGGTCGAAGGCTTTATCTTTTGGCACTACTGGTTCGGAAATGGCAAGACCATTCTCGAACGACCGGTTCGGCAATGGATGGGGAGCGGCACGCCCGACTTTGGCTATGCGCTGGCCTGGGCGAACCAGTCGTGGACCGGTCATTGGCACGGCGGACCGAAGCAAGTCCTCCTGGAGCAGACGTATCCGGGGCCAGAAGATGACCGCCGTCATTTTGACGAGATCCTCCCCGCGTTCCGGGACCCGAGGTATTTGACCGTCGATGGCAAGCCGATCTTCTACGTCTTTCGCGGAGAAGCTCATCCTGACCCCTCCCGATTCGTGGAGTTGTGGCGATCCATGGCCGACGAGGCTGGTCTTAAAGGCTTGTATCTCGTGGCCGAACTCAACGACCCAATGGGTCGTTCGACCTTCGCCGATCCGTGGGCGGCAGGCTTCGACGCGGCCGTGGACCTGCGGCTGCCTGCTGATCGCAGCCGCCGAGCGATGTTGGCCATGCGGTTTATGCGCAAACTCGGATTGCCGGAGATCTATCCGTATGCGTCAACACCTCTTGAGCGGTCCCCGTTTGATTCTGCCCGTCCGATTCACCCGTCGCTTATCCCGAACTGGGACAACACGCCACGAGCAGGGAGCAAGGGGCTCGTACTCCATGGCTCGAACCCCGAACTTTTTCGGCGTCATGTGGCCGCCGCTCTCGACTTCGTCAAACCAGCTCCGCCGGCGAAACGCCTGGTGTTTCTGAAGTCATGGACCGAATGGGCCGAGGGCAACCACTTCGAACCTGACCTGCGGGATGGGACGGGCTTCCTGGACG
>JANLQX010000184.1:0-1913 GCA_031368095.1 Actinomycetes bacterium
TCCGCAGGTGTCGCTCCCGAGCGCAGCGTCGGCCGCTCCGGTGGCCACCGCGACTGCGCTGCCGCCGCTCGAGCCCCCGGGCCCACGTCTCGGGTCCCAGGCGTTGGCCGTCGCACCGCCGACCTCGCTGACCGTGCGCACGCCCCGGGAGAACGTGTCGAGGTTCGTCTTGCCGAGGATCACGCCGCCGGCGTCCCGAACCCGGTCGACGGCGGTCGCGTCGGTGTTGGGTACGCGTACCCGAAGGCGGTCGCTGCCGGCAGTGGTCACGAGATCGGCGGTATCGAGGTTGTCCTTCACCGCGATGAGCATTCCGTCGAGCAGGCCTGGCCCGCCCGCGTCCGCGTCCAACTGCCGGGCCGTGCGCGCCGCGCGGTCGGCGTCGAGCGCCAGCCATGCGTGTTGCGTCGGGTCCGTGGCGGCGATCCGCTCGAGCGCGGCGGCGACGCGCATCTCGAGCGGTCCGCGACGCTCGGCCCCAGCACGACCCGTCGTCGCGACGACCGCCAGAGGGCCGGTGAAGCTCCCGATGGCAAGCACGGCCAGCGACGATCGAACGCAGGACATGACGGTAAGCGTTGCACCGTTCAATCCGGACCGAACGGTCCGGATTGAACGTGTACCCGACGCAGTGCCGGGTGTCCTCGACGGAAATACATGAAGAGCGATGAGATCTGGTTGTTCCGAGTGCATTCGCAACTCGCTTCCGCCACGCTCACAGCTCGCTCACACCGGCTCGGTACTTCTAGATGCAGGGAAGCCCTGCATCTCACGAAGGAGGCGATCCCCTTGTCCACCCCATCTTCCGCCCCTACCCACACAAGCCCATCGACGCCGAAGCACACCACGCGGCGCATCGGACCGTTCACGGTCCGGCTTCTGGCCGTGCTGACGATCCTCGCCGTCGTACTCTCGCTGGTCGGTCCGGCCGAGGCCGCCCGCAAGACCGTCCGCAAGGTCGTGCCCCGGCGGATCATCGACTTCAACATCGCCGTGAGTCCGGATGCCCTGCGGGTGCAGGCCGGACAGGTCGCCTCGTTCCCGGTGCGGGTCATACCGATCGGGTCGTTCTCGGTGTACCCGAAGTTCGAGCTCGACGGCGTCCCTGACGAGTTCGACGCCGAGATCGTCACCCTCAGTCGGACCCGGTACACGCTCCGGGTCTTCGTTCCCGCCAACTCGCCCTCAAGCAACGGGGTGTACCAGCTCATCGCATCCTCGGGGTCGAAGGCCCGTGTGGCCGGCTTCCGCCTCGTGGTCGACGGGAACGCGCCGCCGGTCACGTACCCACCCGTTACGGCACCGCCGGTCACGTACTCACCCGTGACGGCGCCGCCGGTCACGTTCCCGCCAGTCACCGCTCCGCCCCAGTTCGATGTCCGGGCCGATGTCAACGAACGCACCGCTTCGACGGGGGAGACCGCGACGTTCGGGATCACCGTCGACCGTTCGAGCGGCTTCGGCGGCCCGGTCTCCTTCACGACATCGGGGCTCCCTGCCGACATGCGGCTGAACTTCGCCCCGAACCCCACGACGTCGAGCACGAACCTCTACGTCACGCCCGGGTCGGCAACACCGTCGGGTCGCTACATCCTGACGGTCGTCGGTACGTCGGGGAGTACGCAGCGCGCGGCAGCAATTGCCATCAACGTCAACACCGTCGGTGACTTCGCCCTCATCGCCAATCCGACGACCCGTACGGTGGCCGGTGCCATCTCGACGAGTTACCGGATCGACATCGCCACCGCGCTCGCCTCCCGTCCGAAGGTCGCCTTCGACGTCTCCGGCGTCCCGACCGGGATCGTGGCGTCGTTCAGCGCGACGTCGGCCGACAAGTCGACGGATCTGAAGATCCAGTCGTCGGCGGCCGTGCCGTCCGGAACCTATCCGCTCACGATCACGGGCCGCAGCGG
>JANLQX010000192.1:0-6265 GCA_031368095.1 Actinomycetes bacterium
CCGGCCCCGATCACGACAGCCACCGCATCGGCTCCGAGCAAGCCGGGTGACAACGCTCCGTGCACGGCGCACGCGGCCGGTTCGACGATGGCTCCGTCTTCGTCGGAAAGTTCGTCAGGAAGAACGTGAATCTGCGAACGATGGGCAACCATGGCTGTAGACCATCCGCCTCCGGTGTCGCAACAAAATCCCGACTGCAGGCCCGGACGAAGTGCGCCAAAAGTGATCCGTTCACATCGACCAAGTTCACCGGCCGCGCACGAAGAACACGTGGGCGAGATCCCTCGAGTGGCGCACCCGAGAACGGGTTCGAGGACCACGCGACGGCCGTCGGCGTCGTCGGCGACGACCTCGTGACCCGGCACGAACGGGAAGGACACGATGGGTTCGAAGTAGCGCGAACTGGTGCCCTGCACGGTGGCGAGGTCGCTCCCGCAGATACCGGAAAGCCGCGGCTTCACCATGACCCAATCGGGGCCCGGCAACGATGGGGCGTGATGATGTTCGTCGAGCCGAAGCGGACCGTAGCGGTGGGCCCGTGACGGAGCGAGACGGGCCAGCGCCTTGGCGGCGGCGAAGCGGGCGACGTCGCGTTCGAACACGAGCGCCTTCACTCGACTGCCCCCTCGGCGGAGCGGAGGCGCAACGGACGAAGCGGACCGATCGGAAGAAGTGGGCGAGGTCCGCCCGGGGACTTGCTCCATTGCTCAACGTGCCAACCGCGTTTGCGGGCAATGGTCGCCAGCTTTGACTCCGGGTTCACCGCAACGGGATACCCGACCGCTTCGAGGAACGGGAGATCACTGGCCGAATCGGCATAGACGATGGACTGTTCCAGGGACAGGTTGTGGGCATCGGCGTAGCTCTGCAGAGCGAGAGCCCGGGCCTCGCCGGTGGGTGGGCCGATGTCGAGTTCCCCGGTGTACGTGCCGTCGAGGCGCGTCGTCATCCGGGCGGCGATGATTTCGTCAAAAAGTGGACGCAACGGTTCAACGAGGAAGTCGAGCGCTCCGGTGATGAGTACCGTCCGGTGGCCGAGGGCTCGGTGCTCTCGGACGCGCCGGATGCCGGCCGGGAACGACTTGGTGACGACCAACTGGGTCAGGTATTCGGCGGCATCCTCGGCGAGAAGGCCCGACGGGGCACCGTCGTAGCGACGATAGAACGACCGGAGGAAGTCGCCCCGGTCCTTGCGGTCCAGGCTGAGTAGCGACGGCGCGTCGCGCAACATAGAAAGAACGAACTTGGCCCGCTCGCCGCCGTCCATGTCGCGGGTCGCGAGCCACGAGAACGATTCCACGACGTTCGACGCGATCAGGGTGTTTTCCAGGTCGAAGGCGGCAAGATGACGTTCGGGGGAGAGGATCGCCCGCAGAGTCCGGTCGTGACGAGATTCGCCTTCCTTCTTCCCCGGCGTGGTTCGTACGCGCGCATGTTGAACGACCGACGGAAGGTGCGTGTCGCGGACGTAGTCACGCCACACGATGGCCTTCGGATCGAAGCAGAAGTCGCGTTGATCCTGGGCGGGGAGGCGTTCGTACAACGCAATGAGCCGGTCGACCCGGAAGATCGCCTCGGTCTCGGTGTAGGCGCCGTAGAGCTTCACGTAGGACAGGGCCCGGTCGGCGTCGCCTCGGGTTTCTTCAAGCTTGGCGGCGATTTCCGCCTGGCGGCCACGAATAGGTAATGCGGCGATGACGCGCTCGCTGCGACGGAGCAGATCGGTCGTGCGGCGGAGTTGGGTCTCGACCCGGCCCCGGCCCGGGAACGACCACTCGGGCACCATGATCGGCTGGCCCTCGCGGTCGTAGAGCGGATGCTCGGTGAACCACTCGCGGATGGTGTCGACCATCTCGCGGTAGCGGAGGGGCTGACGGGAACCGGACGCCACCTGGTAGACGCTCGGGCCGCTCGGATCGGGTCCGTCGGCGCACACGGCGATGATCGCCGCCACTACCTGATCGACCGGGATTACGTCGACGACACCCTCGGGAATTCCGGGGAATTCCTTCAACAGTCCGCGTGCATAAGAGATGATCACGGGCTCGGCCATGCGGAAGCCGCGAATCCAGCCGGGCTTCGGTTCGGCGAGTGCTGACTCAATGATCGACGGACGGACCGTGGTGACCGGCACGCCGTCTCTGGTCTCGAGCAGTGCCCGTTCGCCGAGGGCTTTGGTATACGCGTAGGCGTCGGGCCATCCGAGCGATGATGCGCGAGCGATCCCGGCGTCGACCAGCTCGGACCGCACCCACTCCTCGCGAAGCTTCTCTGTCTTGGCCGCCAACAGCGGCGTGCCCGCCGCACCCAACTCCCGGCGCGCCTGACGACGAAACCGTTCCAGATTCTTCAGCGAGCGCGACTGTGCGTCGGTGTCTCCGCGCAGACGGCGCGAGGCAGCGACCTCGGCCCGCCAATCAGCTTCGGTAGAGAACGGCGTATTGGGAAGCGTTCGCTCGGGAGCGTCGCCGCGTCGGGCACCGGCCACGTAACACGTGGAGACGGCGACGAGGTGGCCGGTGCACCCGGCATCACGCATCGCCTGGGCCACGCGAACCGGTCCGAGAAGGTTTGTCTCCACCGCCGAGTCGAGGGGGGAGTCGAAGGCGACCGCCGCCGCCGAGTGCACCACGGTGTGGCACGACCGAATGGCGGCGAGCCCGTCGGCCGAGAGACCCATGCCGTCTCGGGACACGTCTCCGTCGATCACGTGGATTCGACGGGTCATCTCGGCGTCGAAGGTGTCGCCCAGCTGGGCCCGGAGCCGGTCGAAGCAGTCGTTGCGCAGAATTTCGCGCCACACCCGGTCTCGCGATGTCGTCCGGCGGCCGGGACGCACGATGAGCACAAGCTCGCATCCGGGTACGGATCGAAGGAATCGTTCGACGAGGGCTGTGCCGAGGAAACCGGTGGCTCCGGTGATGGCGATACGTGCTCCGTCGAGTGATTCCTGAATCACGGACATTTGTTCTACCATTTGGTAAGTGGTTCTGCTTCACGGTCCTCGCCCATGACTACCCCAGGTATCCCTCGGAACCCCACGGCGCGCCGGATCCTCGACGTTGCCCTCGTCTCGTTCGCGTCTCGCGGCGTCGCAGCAACGTCGCTCGACACCGTGGCGGCGGCCGCCGGCTGTTCCAAACAGACATTGCTGCACCATTTCGGATCGAAGGACGGCCTGGTCGACGCGCTCCTCGTGGTCGTCGCCGGCGAGCTGGCCGATGCGGTCAATGCCGGACTGTCGAGACCGGAAGGCGAATGGGAACGCCTGGACGCCGTGGTGCGGGCGGTGTTCCGTCTGGCCGCTCGCCGCCCGGAACTCCTCAGCCTGGTCCGTGAAGTTGGCCGACTCGGAACGCCCTTCGTCGATCGGCTGGCCGGATCGCTCGAAGTCCTCTCCGAGCGGGCCGTCACATTCCTGCGCGTCGGTGTTGCCCGCGGCGTGTTCCGGTCCCATGACCATCGACTGGTCCTCCTTTCCGCCTATTCCTCCGTCGTGGCGGCCGCGACGGAAGTGGAAACGCTTCGTCAGCTCGGGGTGACACCGGGAATTCGCATCCTCGTGCGTCGCCGACGCGCCCTGCGCGATGAACTCCGGGCGATCCTCAGCCAGCCCCCGGTGGCGTCGCTGGTCGTGGCCGTTTAGTCGTGCCGGGGATCTTGGGCGGCACCCCCGATCAGCCGATTCGACGTGCGGCCCGGCCGGTCGTGGAGGCCGCGGTCGGCCTTCGGGTGATGCACCGTGGGTCCCGCACGATCGGCGTCGTTTCGTCCTGGACTGCTGATGCGGTGACCGTTTCGACGCTGACCGGAGGCGAGCGGATCTTCCGTCTCCTCCCCGAGGGGTTCGTCGTCGACGGAGCCATCGTCACGCTGGTCGAACCACGACGTAAGCCCATCGGCCGGCCCCCGGGGCGAACGGCATCAGGTTCGGTCGCCGCGCCCGTTGCAACGAGAGCGCGTGTCGCCCGCCAAAGCCGGATCTGGGTCGAAGGTATTCACGACGCCGAACTGGTGGAAAAGGTCTGGGGCGACGACCTCCGCGAGGCCGGCATCGTGGTCGAACGCCTCGACGGTATTGATGACCTGGTCGAATCTGTTCGGGAATTCGGACCGGGGGAGGGCCGTCGCCTTGGCATCCTCGTCGATCACCTGGTCGCGGGCTCCAAGGAATGGCGACTGGCGGCGGCGGTTCGCGGTCCGTATGTCACGGTGACTGGAACCCCGTACGTCGATGTGTGGCAAGCCATTCGACCGCGTACCGTGGGAATTTCGGCCTGGCCCGACGTCCCCCGGGGCGAAGACTGGAAAACCGGCGTGTGCTCACGGCTTGGCTGGACCGACGGTAGCGGCCCCGCATGGCGCCGCCTGTTGGCCACTGTTCGGTCCTTCGCCGACCTTGAGCCGGCCGTAGTGGGAGCAATTGAGGAACTCTTCGATACACTGTTGGTCGACGGCTAAGCCAAGTTAGGAAAATCCCCGGATCGCCGCCCGCCGTGTTGGTGTGGCACTGCGCTCTTGCTCCGTACAAGCCACGTGGGTCGGTACTGCGATCCTGCTGGCCCCGCCTACGCCCACCTTTTCTTTCGGCTTCATCAGCTTTGGGGAGTGGTGTGTCTCGAGACCGGACGATAGATGATCACTATGCGAGGTCGTACTCTTGGCGTTCTCGCCATCTTGCTGTCGGGGCTCACCCTGACTGGCGTCCCGGCCCGAGCCGACATTGCGTCGACCACCGATCAAGCGATCGATGAGGCTCGGTTCGTCGAGCTCATCAACGGTGAACGAAGCAAGGCCGGCCTCGGACCGTTGGCGGTGGTGCCCGAATTGGTCAACGTGGGCCGGGACTGGTCATCGGTCATGCTGACGAGGTCGGCCAACGCCGACCCGTGCGTTGTCTCTCATAACCCCGAGTTCTCCACCAAGGTCACCGCCGACTGGCGTCGACTCGGAGAAAATGTGGGTTGCGGCAACGTGGAGGTGGGTTACCTGCATCAGCGGTTCGTGGAAAGCCCGCCGCATCTGCGCAACATTTTGGATCCATCGTTCGACTCCGTCGGCATCGGCATTGTCTACGACGGCGACGTGATGTTCGTGACCGAGCAGTTCATGGATCTGCGTGACGCTCCTGCAGCCGGAGTTCCGGCGTTGCTCACCCTGACCGCCAAGTCGGCCAACAAGAGGGCGAGCAGCCGCTCGCCCAAGAAGGGACGCCGAACCTGAACGGCGGGCGCGGAACGGGGGATGGCCGTCACCACCCCCCGGACCGTTTCTGCGTGCCGCTGAGACCCGCGAAGGTCCCGGAAGCCACTCAGTCTTTGTGGAGCAGGCCCTTCGCCTTGTCCATGAGGCCTCCGGCGGCCTCCTTGGCCTTGCCCAGCATGTCGATTTCCCCGTCGCCGTCTTTGTCGAGCATGCCCTTGGCCTTGTCGAGGAGACCCTCGGCCTTGTCGGCGCCCGGTACCTTGTCCTTGACCGACTCGGCGGCGTCCTTGGCCTTACCGGCCAAACCCTCGGCCTTGTCCTTCATGTCGTCCATGATTCCCATGTGATGCTCCTTGTGTTCGAGGCGCCCCACGACGGTGACGCCTGCAAAAACCCAGCATGGCACCCCAGGCGGGCGGCGCGTGCCGTGTGTTGCGTCGGGCGGCTAACGTACGGAGCGACCCAGGGCGATTGGCTCAGTTGGTAGAGCACCGCCTTCACACGGCGGGGGTCACAGGTTCGAGTCCTGTATCGCCCACAACTTCATAAGTTCGCTTAGCTGTCAAACTTCTGGAGCTCGATGCTGATTCGGTTTCGCCGACGTCGGTTCGGTGGGTTCTCGTTGTTAGGGCACGACGTCGAAGGCGTTGGTGTGCCGAGGCCTTACGATCCTGAAATGCGCGTCGAGCGACGCCACCGAAGTCTCCCCGTTGCGCTCGGCGAGCGCAACGGACAGTGCGTCGGCGACTCCGAGCGGCAGGTCGACGAACTGGCGCATGAGCGCAATCGCACGGGCTAAGTCGTTTTCGCCTGGCCCTTCGACTCGCCATGGTGGCGCAGTGAGCGATTCGACGAGAGCAATCTCGGCGTGCGGTCCAATACGCTTTTGCAGGAGATAGGCGGCTTCTGCCAGAGCGACGGCCGGAACAATCAAGGCTTGGCCGTGGTGCGAGCGTAGGACCGATCTGCAAGCCGCCGCATCGGGGTCTGCGTCATTCGCCGCAGCGACAAGAACGCATGCCTCGACAATCAACGAACGCCGAAGCCAGATTCGGTCAGA
>JANLQX010000199.1:0-3783 GCA_031368095.1 Actinomycetes bacterium
TCGCTCTTGCACGCGGCAAGAAGTCCGGGTCCGAAACCAGCGAGAAGCCCAGCCTGAGCAAGGAACTGACGACGGGAAAAGGTCATGATTGTTCTCCGGGGGGAAGGGGATTTCAGGGTTCCGTCGGGAACGACTTACAACGATGCTTCAACTTGTTCGAGGTCGGTGCCGGTGGCTCCGGCGTGCTCGGTGATTTCGGGTAGGACGAAGGCGCTCCCCGGTTTCCAGGTGATCCACAGGCGCTCGCCCGGACGACACGACAGCCCATCGTCGGCTTCGAGATCGGCAACGAGTTCAGTGCCATCTTCGGTACGCACGTGGACGTCGGATGAGGCGCCGTGGAACACCTGATTGGTGACCGTGGACCAGATACCCATGCGACCGTCGACCTCGCGTTCTTCCAGGGAGATTCGCTCGGGACGCAACATCACGGTCACGTTCTGGCCCCGGGTGAACGTCCGTCCAAGGCTCGGCGACTCGACCACCGCACCGCCCACCACCGCGGCGGCGACCAGGTCACCGTCGGTTCCGGTGACGACGGCCGGGAGCAGGTTGGCCGAACCAATAAATCCCGCCACAAAAATCGTCGCCGGCTGGGTGTAGATCTGTTCCGGCGTGCCGACCTGCTCCACGCGACCCTGGCTCATCACGGCGATTCGGTCACTCATCGTCAGTGCCTCCTCCTGGTCGTGGGTGACAAAAATGAAGGTGATACCAACCTCGCGCTGGATGCGCTTGAGCTCCAGTTGCATTGCCTGTCGCAGTTTGAGATCGAGCGCCGCCAACGGCTCGTCGAGCAAGAGCGCACTCGGTTTGTTGACCAAGGCGCGTGCCAGTGCGACGCGTTGCTGTTGCCCGCCCGACATCTGCGACGGCTTTCGTGACGCGAAATCACCAAGGCGAACGACATCGAGCATGTCCTGTGCCTGGCGTCGGGCCGCTGATTTGTCGACGCCCTTGGAACGGGGCCCGAAGGCCACATTGTCCAAGACCGTCATGTGCGGGAACAGCGAATAGTTCTGAAAGACGGTGTTGACGTCTCGCTTGTGCGCAGGCATTCCGGCGACCGGCAGGCCCGCAATGAAGACCTCACCGTCGTCGGGTTGCTCGAACCCGGCGATCATTCGCAAGCATGTTGTCTTGCCACAGCCGGACGGGCCGAGCAGGGCGACAAACTCGCCCGGTTCGATGGTCAGCGAAACATGGTCGACGGCAGTTACCGCGCCGAATCGTTTCGTCACCCGTTCGAGTCGAACGGCACCGAGCCCACCTATCACGGGCAAAACACTAGGACCGGTTTCCATCAGCCGACGACCCGGCGAAGGACCACTCGGCTTTCGGTCTGGGCGGCACCGTTGGCCTTGCACCACCTGGTGAAGGCATCGAGACCTTCGGCGCCGGCGCAGTCGACCAGTACGGCGTAGTCGGCGGCTCCGGTGACGTAAGCGGCGAACGTGACTTCGGCCCGTTCGGTGACCGCCGCCTCGAACCGGTCGGGCTCGACCTCGGGGCGAAGTTGCACTTCGACCACGGCCCGCATGGACCGTCCCACGGCGGACGGATCGATCGTGGCGCGGTATCCGGTGATCACGCCGATGCGCTCCAATCGACGAACGCGTTCACCGACCGATGTGGCCGCCAGATGGACAACGTCACCAAGCTCACGCCAGCTCATCCGGCCCTGTTCGGCAAGAAGTTCCATGATTCGAAGGTCGATCTCATCGATTGCCTTCGATTCCTCAGCCATAGCCATAATTGTGCCCGAATGTGCCTGGGTATCGCGGCCATGATCCCGTCACACTGTCCCCATGACCACATCGATTCGTACCCTCGGGGTTCCGGCCGAGATCAAAACGTCGGAATCCCGGGTCGCCCTGACCCCCGATGGGGTGCGCGAACTCGAACGGACCGGTGTCCAAGTGCATGTCCAGGCGGGAGCCGGAGAAGGCGCCGGAATCGCCGACGCGGACTACGTAGCCGCCGGAGCCGACATCGTGCCTACTGCGGCCGACGCATGGTCGATGGACATGGTCGTCAAAGTCAAGGAACCCCAGCCGTCGGAATTTGCCTTTCTGAGGCCCGACCTCACGCTCTTCACCTACCTCCACCTCGCCGCCTACCCGAAGGTCGCCGAGGCGCTGTTGGCGTCGAAGTGCATCGCCATTGCTTATGAGACCGTCCAGACGGCCAACGGTGCGCTGCCCCTCCTGGCCCCGATGAGCGAAGTCGCCGGCCGACTCGCTCCCCAAATGGGGGCCCAGTTCCTTGAACGCCATCGTGGCGGGCGAGGCGTCCTCATGGGCGGAGCACCCGGCGTTCGACCGGCGCGGGTTGTCGTCCTCGGCGCCGGGAACGTCGGGTGGAACGCAGCGTGGATCGCGGCGGGGATGGAGGCGGAGGTTTTGCTCCTCGATAAGAACCTCGATCGCCTTCGTTTCGTCGACCAGATTCAGCGCGGGCGAGTCGTCACCCTTGCTTCGAACCAAGGCGCCGTCGAACGGGCGGTGGCCGATGCCGACCTCGTGATCGGCGCCGTGCTCGTGGCCGGCGGACGCGCTCCCGTGGTGGTGAGCGAGGCGATGGTTCGCACCATGAAGAAGGGCGCGGTGATCGTCGATGTGGCTGTTGATCAAGGCGGGTGCGTGGCCACCACCCGCGAGACCACGCACACCGACCCGACCTACGAACTCCACGGGGTCATTCACTACGCCGTCGGCAACATGCCAGGCGCCGTGCCCTACACGTCGACGTACGCGCTGACCAATGCCACCCTGCCGTATATCGCCGATGTGGCACATGGCGTTCTCGCCGCCGCCGCCGACCCCGCCGTGGCGCACGGATTCAATTGCGTTGGGGGGCACCTGACGAATGCCGTGGTGGCTGAGGCACTTGGACGGCCCGCAGTCGGGCTTGCGGAGGCTCTCGCCGCCAGGGCCTGAGGCCAGACTCAGGAGTCGATTTCGGCCAGCACTTCACTGATGATCTTGGTGACCTTGTGGGTTGCAATCTGCTCGTCGCCCTCGGCCTCGGCGACCTCTTGGGCGAAACCCTTGACCGACGGATCACCGCCGACGAGAACGTGACGCAACGCCTCCGCACTCGGCTCCGGATCGGACAATGCTTCGACTGCCTTGTGAACGTCGTGTTCCGGATCAACGGCCACGGCGTGCACCACGGCCATCGCCTCTTCGCGGCCTGACGACGTGGACGTGGCCGCCTCGCGGTTGGGGTTCTGCTGTTCGTCCCAATCGGCCAACGCCTCCGTGTAGCCCGGTTGACCCGGGTGCAGTGTGCGCGTGGTCGGCGCGTCTTCGGCCGGCACGGCGGCGGCGGCGTCGTAGTCGTGGTCGTGGTCATGGCGGCCCGGAATGATGGGCACGGTCAGTGATGCGTCGTCGTGTCGGATGATCTCCATACCGAACTCGGTACCCCGAAGGACGACAAACGAATCATCGCTCCCGTTGTTCAGTCGCTGGTGCCAGTGATCGACGTTGATCCCAGCGAGCGATGGCCAGTGGTCGCTGGCGTGGCTGCGCAGTTCATTGGCTGAACAATTCACCCATCCGCCACTTCCCTCCCTCTTCTACCGCGAACCCTCCGATGCCCTGTCTGCGGAAAAATCCACCACCCCGCAGGCATTGACGTGCCGGTGAAGCCGGTGCGGCCACGCCGAGAAATTTCATTGCAAGTGCCCCATGGAGGCCACCAAGGCTTGCGCTCAAATGCGGAGTGGGAGTTGGAGGTTGGGTGGTCGGCTCAGGTGTTGGATGCCTTCGGGGCCGG
>JANLQX010000204.1:0-11017 GCA_031368095.1 Actinomycetes bacterium
CGCGTGTCTCGCCTCTCACGACTTATCGATCGCCGTCTCGCCGAAAACTTTTCGAAATTCGATCTGGAAAACTGGATGTACGACGTGCTTGCAACCTTGCGGCGCTCCGGACCGCCGTTCGAACTCGCCGCAGGAGTCCTCTTTCGCCAGACCAAGGTGACCACCGGCGCGATTACCAACCGAATCGACAGGCACGCCGCTCGTGGCCTTGATGAACGATCATCGACCGACGACCGTCGCAAAGTCATGGTCCGGTTAACAAGCGCAGGAGTCGAGCTCGTCGACGCCGTCGTCGCATCGCATATCGCGACCGAAGACGAGATCCTTGCAAGCCTTTCCGCCCATCAACGCAAAGACATCGCCGCCCACCTCAAGTCGTTGCTGCTCGGACTCAACGACACACCGTAAATTCGTGACCTCGGGCCGTGCCACCACATCACCAAAGCCGAGCGCCAGGTCACCGACACCGACCAGTCCATACGGTGGAACTCGCTGCATATCGCGCCGCTATCGCCCGCTCCATCGGGTCCCGTGCTGGCGCCGTCCATTGGCGGTAACGCCATCGAAGTCGAGCGGTAACCGCACCGGCCCTGACAGGCTCCTCTTTGGTGATGACGCTGACACAGGATCGAGAGCAGTGGACGGCGCTGGCTGCTGCCGTCCAACGGGGAGATGCCACTGCGTGGCCGGCAATCATCGATCGTTTCGAGAATCTCGCAGTGGCCTTCGCCGTCGGCCTTTGCGGCGATCTCAACGAGGCCCCGGACATCGCCCAGGAGGCGTTTGTGCTGGCCTTTCGTCACATCGCCGACCTCCACGATCCGTCAGCGTTCCCGGCCTGGCTCTTGCGATTAGTACGAACCGCAACCAATCGCCGAACTCGCCGCCGCCGGTTCGCGACGGTGTCGCTGGATGCCGTGCCGGGCGACGTGTCCCCCGGTGCTCTGGTCGACCAGGCCGCCGGACCCGACGAGATCGTGCTCGCCGCCATCGAAGCGACCGAGGTCCGGGCCGCTGTGGAGCGCCTGCCCGAAGGCGAGCGATGCGTGGTCGCGCTGCACCATTTGGCCGAAATGCCCTATGCCGAGGTCGCCGCATTCCTCGGCATCACCGTTGCTGCCGCAAAGAAGCGTGCATGGTCCGCCCGCGCTCGATTGAAGGAGTTGGTCCCAATGGTCTCTGACGCTCTCGCTTCCGCCAGACCCTCAAGTTCCGAGGCATTTCGGGACACGATCCTGGTGTTCCAATCCATCCGCATCCACGACGCCGACGCGCTGGCCCGCCTCCTGGCCCGCAACCCAATGCTGGCCATCGCCACCGAGGACTGGTCGCCGGTCGAGGGCTTCGAGTCGAGGCTCGGCTTCTCGGAGCGGGCGACAGCACTGATCCGAGCGGTCGGCACAGGGGACGTCCGGCTCGTCCGCCTTCTGATCCAGGCAGGCGCGCCCGTCGCCGACCTCTGCCCGTGCAACGACCACGAGAGCGCTCTGGTGACGGCGGTCAACATCGGCGCAACCGATGTCGTCGACTACCTACTGGAGGCGGGCGCATCCCCCGACGGAGGGGCGTTCGATGGAGAATCCACCGCCCTCCACGTCGCCGTACACCGCGAGCGACACGATCTCGTTCGCCGACTGCTCACAGCCGGGGCCGACCCGTCTGCGACCGACGTCCACGGGCGCACCGCCGCGGACTGGGCCACGCTCAAGGCCATACGCCGACCAGAGGTGAACGGCGACGCCTTCCTGTGGACACGGATCCGTGCCATCGATCTCTTCGCCCCGCTACGACGAGGGGCGCTGGTGCACATCCCGCCGGCCTACGGACTCGGCGCAATGCGCGCGACGTTTGGCATGGTCGAAGCTTTCGCGCCGGCTCACTGGTGGATGATCGGATTCGAACACGGACCCTACGAGCCGACGGAGTTTGAGCGCGAGACAAACGACAGTGGCACTCCCGCAACAATCGACCTCATCGGCCCTGCCAACCCCGCCGACCGTCGCCGCCACTTCGCCGCCACGCTCGAACGGATGGCCACGACGCCGGGCCGCAAGGTCGTGACCTGCGTACCGGCGCCGGGACACGAGCACGACATCACCGTCGCCCTTCCCGGCCTCGCCGTCGACCCATCGATACTCGCCACCGTCGTTGTGGCCACGTACACCCCTGAACGGGTCGCGGTCCCTCACGCACTTCCCGAGGGTTTCGACGTCCGCATCACGTTCGACCTTGCCCGCGCAAAGGCTCGCCTCTGGCCCGCCATCGATCCAAGGCGCACCAGCACCCGGGCCTATCCAGACACTCGCCACGAACACATCGCCAGCGCCGCCCGCGAGGCGCTTGCCGACTACGCCATCACCGACCCCGCGTTCGCGCTGCACAACCCAAATTCGTTCGACGACCCAAGCGCGGCCATGCGGGCCCAGGCGCTTGTGCGCTATCTGGACCACTCATTTCGACCCTTCGAGCTGTTCTCCGCATCACCCGCAGCCGACACCCCGATGGCAGAGATCCTCGATACCGTCGAGGACGTCCTCGGCCTGTGACGTCAGTCCCTCTCAAAGTCCCAAGCCAGGTGCATTGGGATGTCCGACGAGCTACGTGATTCGTCGGTTGATGGGTTCGCCCGACCGACTTAGACAGAAAGGTGCGGTCCGATGGTTCGCTGTAGACGCTCAATGAGCCAGACGTCGTGAGGAGCCTTCACCGTCAATAGCTCAGGTAATCATTGCCCTGTTAAAGGTCGTACCGATTCGACAAGTTCGTCGATGTTGCACGAAGTTTTGATTTGCCCGTGAGCTGCGGCGCCGGCGATCTGCCCCCGGATTGCTGCGAGCAACGTACGGCTGTGTTCACACATCTTAACTCAGCCACTTCTTTTGCGAAAGAAAGTAATGTGCTCACATGAACACCTCGTGGACCGCTCTCTGCTCAGACGCCCCTGATTTGGCTGAGTCGATCACGAGCCGCTTCAAGGCAAATCTTCATCACATTCTCGGAACCATTCGACCAGACGGCTCGGTCCGGCTCAGCGGAACGGAAGTCACGATCGACCCAGACCACGTCGGTCTCGGCATGATGCCAGACTCGCACAAGCTCAACGATGTCCGCCGAGACCCCCGCGTGGAACTCCACTCCGCCCCGCTCGATGCCCACCTCAGCGGAGGTGATGCAAAGCTCGTCGGCGTTTTAATCGAGACGGGCGAGACCGAGGGCCAACCCGGTACAGCGTTCACCCTCAACGTGACGAAGGCCAGCCTGGTCAGAGTGACCGGTGACCAACTAGAGTTCACGACCTGGTCACCGTCCAGCGGACTCCGAATCCGGCACCGCTCCTGATGAGACGCGGTAAATTCGAAACGCTGTCGACATGTATCTGAAATTCCGATCCGCTGTCGCCCCGCCACGCAGTAGGCGCCTCCATGTTGGTCCGGTACCAACCAAGCCAGCGAGTCTGCCACGGGCGCACAAACGCGTCGTGCAAGCAAGTCAGGTGCGCCTCAACGTGACCCGAACGATCCGCCACGCCATCTCCGAACTCGCGTCGTCGGACCTCAGGCCGTCCCCGAAGGCGTCTTCATGCGACTCGGCGAAATCGGCGACCATTACTCCGTGATCGCGGAACAGACCCTTGCCGACGGCGACACCTGCAGTGCTTCATCGCCGACTGCACCGCGTCGGGAATCGCAGCGATCGTCCAACCTCTCTTGCGGAGCGCGTGAGCGTCCACGTCATCCTCCCGTGTGAGCGTTGAGAACAGGGCTCCCTCTATTGCTGTTGCGTGGTCGAAGACCAACAGCATCAAGGGCGCCCCACCCTCATTGTGGAGCCCTACAAGTGAGGAATTTCAGTGAGCAACTCTGAGGAACGTCAGATGAGCGTGCGCAACCGGCTCGATCAGGGTGCCGATGGACCGGTCAGGGATGTGGAATGGGCTTTGGCCAGAAATGCTTCATAGTCCTTCGGGCAAGCCTCTTTGACCGCTTGTTCGTCGAAGCCCTTGGCCATCTGCGCATCGGAGAGTCGGTTCGACAGCTGTCGAACAAACTCGGGGGCATACAGTTCAGGGACCGCAACTGGATTGGCACCCACCTCGGCGTCAGCTATCAGAATCACGTCGCACACGAGACTGATCAGCTCCTTCGCGGTGAGTTCTCGGCGTGCCTCCGTGGTCACCACACCATCATCTGCGGGGGTCGTCGAGGCGCTCTGAGCTGACTGCGGGGCAGCAGGTTGCTCAGTAACCGACGGTGAGAGAGCGGATGGTTTGCTCCCGCCACTGCTACAGGCTGTGAGCGAGAATCCGATCAACACCAGGCACATCAGAGATTTTGGCATTCGCCACGGTACACATAGGTAAGTGCTCACGCCCTGCCGGTAGGAGTCGAAGGTGTGGGCGGCAGGACCCGGCAGTGATCGGGATTGATGAGACCAGGATCTGGTGGCGTGGACCATGGCAGACCGGCATCGTCGATCTGGCCAACTCTGACCTGATCCGTCTCGCGACGACCGTGTCGGCATGGGAAAACGAGTTCCTTGCGTTCTTCGACAATGGGGGACGAACGGCCGAACTGAGGGCCGCAATAGAATGATCAAACACGTGAAACGCCTCGGATACGGCTACCGATCGATCCGCGATTCACCCGCAAATGCCGTTACCGGGCTCGCCGACTAACGTCCTCGACCGAACCAGCCGAAGTACCCTTTGCCGCGTTAATCGCGTCGACCCCGTTTTCCAAGCCCGGGAAGAGAAACGAGCACCCTCGTCGCTGAGATCGGTCAGTTCCAAACGACAGGGCTTTACGCGAGATGCTCGCATCCGGAAAGCCGCCGTCACGTCAAGGGCCGATTACAAGGAATTCGCAACTGGCTGCTCCTCATCATATCTGTGACTATTGCGATTGACCCTTCGACCAAAGGTGATCAAGGGGACGACAGAGGATGAGCCCATGCATCCCTGGCTCGAACGGCTTGATTCAGGGTTGTTACGACAACGGAGGCAACGTCAAGGTGATAGCAGCCTTGCCATGTCTTAGGAGCTTGACAGCCTTCTCGTGGAACCAGGAAGGTCCCGCCGGTGCAACGGGTCCCGCCGGTCCTACGGGCCCTGCCGGTGCCACGGGTCCTGCCGGTGCCATCGGGCTGCAAGGCGTGAAGGGTGACAAAGGTGATACCGGACCTGCTGGTCCTGCGGGTCCGCAAGGTGCCTCGGGTGCCACGTTCGAGCGACTCACTGCGGGTGATCAAGCTAGCTGGACAATCGCAGACATCGGTTTTCTGTATATCGGCTCCGGTCCCGGGGGTCTCTCCGCAAATCAGTATCTGATGGGGATCGGCAGCGCCGCGAATGCATCGCTGTGGATCGATGACTCGATCGCTGGAGTGTCGTACCAGACCGTTGGCGGCGGCTCCTTCTTCTACAACCTCAACCCGGCTACGGGCGATCGTCATATGGTCATCCGCATGTCGAACAGCACGAAGAGCGGAACCAGGGACGTCTTCCTCGAAGGCGACGCGGGCGGCTGCGCTGCCAGCGTGCAACACACCAGCTAGGCAACACTGAGGTTCTCGAGCGCGCCTCTCGCGCTGCGACAGGGTGCCAGGAATCAAGTGGTCGAGTTCAAACGCTACGTGCGGCGCCGCTTGATTGCCGTCTGCCTCGACAGGCGACATGGCACTCAGAGGCGATCCGGACCCCGATCGCTGCGCGTCGTCAGCCACTTGTTCAGCACGCAGCTACTCGGCAGTACTCGGCACGAATCTTGTGCCGAGTAGATCAACGGTTCGAAACGGATCCTGAACACCCTGACCATCCACTACGGCGACCGCCTCAACTTAATAAACTAAGTAGACGTAGCAAACACGGAATCAGTCACTCACACAAAATTCCTGACACACCCGTTGGCGGGGCGGGTGATCACGAGGTTGATGCCATCGACGAGCGGTCCGGGCGCGTCGGGATGTCCGATGTTGGTGACCGTTCGTTCGGCGGGAAGTGTGCCCTCTCTGTTCAACTACCGCTACGCGACTACGCGTTGGCACGTCGATGACCTCACCTCACCGCGCTTCGACGAGCTCGCTGCGATGGGCGCTGTCGGGCGAACCGGTGACCGGGCGAAGCAACTCCGAGTTCAGGCGGCATCGGTCCAGATCTAGAGGATGTCTGCAATTGATGTGATGAAGCTGGGCAGCGACGCGAGGCCGGCGACGGCGATGAGGATGCGGCCACCGAGCATCAACCGCGGGTCGCTCCAGACGCGTCGAACGGCGGGCTGCGTCGAAATCGCCGCGCCGACCACCATGACGACCACGACGACGCCTCCGACAAAGACCGTGGGCAGCAGGAGCAGCATCGGCAGGTACGCCAACACCACGCTTCTCCTCGCGGCAAACAGCGGTAGTGACCGACTGACGCGTGCCATGACCGCGACACTCAAGAGGGCGTGGAAGAACGCAAGCGCAACGAAGGCCGAAACAGCGAGCCAGGCCGGGGCCACCAGATCGAAGTCCGGATTGTTCGATCGGAGAGGCTCGACACGGCTACCTAACATCACCAGCAGGAGCCCACCCAACACGAGTCCACCGACCGGGCCATTTGGCAGCCACTTGCGCAAGACCAGGTAGATCACCGCACAGACGAGACCGGCGAAAAGCCCACCGAAGACGATGAAGCCAATCGTGCCTCCGAGCGTGATCTCACCGACGACCTCGTCCGCTTCGGTGACCCGACCCTGGGCACGGTCGCCAGCCGTCGCAGCAAGCAGTCGCATGGCAAGCCGACCGCCAGCCCCAGCAGCGAGGAGCCCCCCAACCACGCCCCCAATCATGCCGATATCGAGGAACCACAGAGCACGCTTGGCCTGCTCCGCGAAACTCGCTCGCACGGCCGGTGGTGGGGTCACAAAATCGAGCCGCCCCCACCTCACGGCCAGCCCCGCACCCAGCAACAGCATCGCCAGACACATAACCACGACCGGATGCATCTCCGCACAGTAGACCGGCAACCACGATCAGCGCCGGGAGGGCTGGCACGACCGGCTCGGGGTCGGACGAGCCTGGCACTGACTTCGCGACCGAACAGGTAAATGCCTTCGGCAGAAACATAATGACAGGCGGCCGGTCGTGTTCGGTGACGCTGCCCGCGGCTCAGATTGCCCGGACAACTCCGGTGCTGGCGTTGACTTCCACGAGGGCACCCGGCGATGTGAACGGTCGCTCCCCTCGCACCGATGACAGTCGGTAGATCGAACTCGCGGGCAACGATCGCTGCGTGGCAAAGCGGGCCACCTTCTTCCACGACGAGCGCGCCGAGTATTGGAAGTATTGAGTTGAACGATGGCCGATGAACGCCGCGAATGAGTACGTCGCCGGGTTCGAGTCGTTCGAGCGCATCACTCGCCCCGGTCACGATGCGCGCACGACCACGGTAGGTTTCGCCACCGATCCCGACGCCGCGGAGAACGTCGGATTGGGGCGGAGTCGCATCTGCCACAAGGTTGCTCATGATCGCCGCCGTCTCGCGTGCCATGGCCGCAGGAAATGCGTCGAGGGGAGGCGGAGCCCGATGTGCACGCAGTGATCAACGATGGGGCCGGCACCGTTGTCACACACCTGGGCTTTGTAGCCGAACTCGACAGGTTTTCGGAGCCGACCTTTCGCTATCGGTCGCGCATCGGGCTCGTGGAGCGAGACGAGCCGAGAGGCACCGGGCGGGACACCGCCATCAATGCGTGTGCGGGCTTGGGTGATGAGACGTCGCGTCCGTTCCGCAAGGACCGCGAGTTCATCAAGTCGTCGGCGTGCCGCCCGCTACGGACGGCGTTTCGACTTGCCGATGGCGTCGTACTCGGCGAGAGACCGCTCGGCTAGATCAGCCAACAACCCGGTGATGACAAAGACGTTAGTCTTCGCTTCGTCAGAACGACGGCGCAGCCACACACCAATCTCGTGTTGATGATGACGGGCCGCCAATGTCCGATCGGTGTACGTCACCGTCATCCGGCTGCTTCGACACGACGCATCAACACAGCAATTCGACTGACCGCATTCGTCAACAAACCGGAGTCGTGAACCGCATCGAACCCCTGCATGCGACAGAGTTCGGACACACCGATGCCCAAGTTGATGGGCAACTTCATGGGAATAATGGGCAGCTCCGGCCGCAGATCATCTCGCCGACCCGGCGAATCAGCTGCTCATGATCATCTTCTTGGAGCGGAAGACGGGATTCGAACCCGCGAACCTCACCTTGGCAAAAAAAATCGATGGTCATCGATATTTTGCGTGGGCCTGACCAGCGTTTATGCAGCTCAGCGTTGGTGCGGGCCTTCGGCGGCATGCCCTTCACGTCCCCGAAATGCCTCTCGTTCCCGGCGGAAATGGCACGGAAGTGGCACGGCAGGTACGTACACTTACTTTTCCCGTATACTGCGGGGGGTGCTTTGGCAGGCGTATGGCGAAGGACGCTGCGGACCCCGAGTCTCGCCTTTGGGCTAAATGTAACGAAATGTAACTCAGGGTGGGTTACATTTCAGTCGTGATCGATATCCAGCAGCTCGTCTTGGTGCTGCGTACGAAGGTGGAGACCTTCCCGCCGTTGAGGTGAAGTCTGCCGCGGGTGGGCTTCCGGAGTCGCTTCTCCCCACGGTCTGTGCGTTCGCAAACCGCCCCGGTGGCGGCACCATCATCCTTGGCCTCGACGAGGCCGCTGGTTTCACCACGGTCACGTTGCCCGATCGTCGCGCGATGAAGGCAGCGCTTGCCTCAAAAGCCCGCAACGCTTTGCAACCGCCGGTGACGCTGGAGATCGATGAATCGACCGTCGACGGCGAACCGGTCATCGTGGCTGTTGTCCAGGAACTGGACCCGTCGCAGAAGCCGTGTCGAGTGAGCGGAGGAACCCGCCGAGGTGTGTGGATCCGAGCTTGGGACGGCGATTACAGGGCGTCCGACCTCGAGATCCAAGGGCTTCTCGCCGCCCGAGGACAACCTCGCTTCGACGCTGCCGCAGTCGATGGTGCTACCCGCGCCGATCTTGACGAGACGCTCGTTGACGACTCCGTTCGTGCCTGTCGCGGAGGATCGGAACAGCTCTCCCAAATCGGCGACAGCGAGGAGCTCCTCTGGAGGATGGGGGTGCTCGTCGGCGACGATCGGCTCCCCTCTGTGGCGGGACTACTTGCTCTCGGCATCTATCCGCAGCAGCATCTGCCTGGTACTGGGCTACAAGCCGTTCTCGCTCCGGGACCGGAGAGAAGCCAAACGCGTGTACTCGACAGTCGACGCTTCGACGGCCCGATTCCCCGCATGCTCGCCGATGCCCTGGCATGGGTGTCGCGGTCGAGTCCAACAGAAATCCGAACCGCAACGAACGGCGGAGTACGCGACGTTCCGGCTTGGCCGACAGCGGCAGTCCGCGAGCTGATCGGCAACGCACTCATCCACCGTGATCTCGCCCCGTGGGCGCTCGGCGAAACCCCGCTGCTCCGCCTCGACCGGGATCGACTGGTCACGAAGAACCCCGGCGGCCTCTACGGCCTCACCATCGAGCGCCTCGGACGCATCGGAGTCACCTCGGCCCGCAACGCCACCCTCGTCCGCATCTGCCAGTACGTCCGGCTCATCGATGGAACACGAACAGTTGAAGCGCTCGCATCGGGTATCCCAATCGTGTTGGCCGCCCTGCGCGACGCCGAAATGCAACCACCACTCTTCGACGACGACGGCCTGAGATTCACCGTCGTCCTGCGCCGCAACCAACCAGCAAAAAGGCCACTCGTCCGGCCCGGCACCACAACAGCGAAAGTGCTCGCAGCACTCGGATCTGGGCCACTCGACGTCGAGCAGATCGCCGCAGCCACGGCCCTGGGAGCAGCAAACATTCGGCAACGCCTCCGCGAACTCCGTGCCGCCGGCCTCGTTCTCCAACACGGAGGCCGCGGTCTACCCACCACCTACGAACGAGTCTCGCAATGAACGGCGAAAGCGATGGTCTAGAGGAACGGGAGCGCCAAGCGATCTTCATGGGGGCTGGGCTTGCTCTGTACCTCGGGAACAGTGTCGAGCAAGCCCTCATCAATCTGCTCATCCTTGGCGGCGTGACTCGAGAAACCATTCCCGCCACACTTGAAGACGTGGAGCTGGCGTTTCACGAGCACGCTAAGAAAACGCTCGGCCGTCTCGTTAGTCGCCTCGGAGCGGACACCGATATCAGCGGTATCGATGAGGTTCTGGAATGGAATTCATCTCGCACATCACTTCTTCACGAAGCGGGCGATCCACTTCATGAGCGCGCCACGAAGATCGTTGATGCTGCAGGAGTTGATCGAGATGCACCGGCTCTTTGAGGATGCCGACACGCAGATCAAGGAACTCGTAGCCAGACATCTTGAACACCTCGGCATTGATGAAGCAGCCAACGAACAGGCCCGAAACGAACTATTCGAAAAATTGCCGAACCTAAATTGACGGCGACCGGACGCGTGCCGCCCGGCCGGTGCGAAAGCTTCCGTTGTCGCACGTACCGGCCCTGTCTCGTGGCAGTGCTCACCTTGTCACGCCCGTCGCAGAATGTTGCCAAGAAGCTGAGCGGCGGCACGATCTCCACCCGGAACGGCGTGCGCGTAGTGGTTGAGGGTCGTCGAGTAGCGGGCATGTGCGAGTCGTTCGGCGACGATCGGGGCAGCGATGCCGGCGTGGAGCATTTCGGTGGCCATGAAGTGCCGCAAGTCGTGTAGCCGGAAGTGAACGAGGCCCGCTTCGGTCCGAAGATCAATGAATCGCTTGGTGACCCAATTCGGAAGCCACGGCCGAACCCCACACACATCGGACGTGAAAACGAAGCGTTCACGGCCCTGCCGCTCACTCGACAGATCACCAAAGAACCGTCGAAGGAGATCGGCAGTCCCGTCATCAAGGAAGGCGCGGTGACAGCGATGATTCTTCGACGGCGCCAGCACCCGACCATCGATACCGTCGACGAGCGCCCGCTGGAACAACAGCGAACCAGTCACCAAGT
>JANLQX010000227.1:0-1624 GCA_031368095.1 Actinomycetes bacterium
GACGCCCGGCGTCACGACGGACTCATCGAGCACGCCGACCCGAACACCGTAGCCGAGCTTGAGATTGCCGTCCGTCGCCTTGATCGAGAAATCGTTGCCTGAGCCCTCCACGTCTGGCACATACAGCGCGCTCACCAACGCATCGATACCACCAATGTGCGTGGCCCCCAGGTTGATGCCTTTCCAGATGCCAATCGAGGCATCCACGCCCGCACCCGGCACCATCTGCGCCTGGGTCGTATATGACTGTTTTTGACCGTCGGTGCGGAACGGCGCATCGCCAATGTTTGGAAACGCACCGTTCAACACGACCGTGCCACGAAGACTCAGCGCAAACCGACCCAGTCCGCCCAGCACGCCACTCTGCCCGAGCGTGCTGCTACCGCCGGCGATGGCCGTCGACAACTGCGGTGTGATGTAGTTCACGAGGTCCTGCGACGAATAGCAGGCCTGCCTCACGGCCGTCGGCGCCGATGCACACTGGGCTCCAACGACCGTTGACGCGGCCGCGCTGAGCGCGGTGATCATAACGAATCGTGCCTTCATTTGGTGCCTCCTTGAATGAGTCTTACTCGGCCAGCTCCCTTGAGCAGCCGACCAATCTTCCATGCCGGCACACCTTGGCGCTGTGCGCTTGCGCACACCGCGTCGGCGCCTTCTTCGTCGGTCGCGACGATCATTCCGACCCCCATGTTGAAGGCCCGGAACATCTCCGCGTCGGGCACACCACCCCCCTCCTGTAGGACGCGGAAGACCCCCGGAACGTCCCATGAGGCGGTGTTCACTTCAGCATCCAGCGTTGGCGGCAGCGCACGGTCCAGGTTGCCGGTAATGCCACCACCAGTGATGTGGGCCATGGCGTGTACATGCTGAAGCACCGGCCGCAGCGTGCTGAGGTACGACCGATGGATTGCCAGTAGCACGTCGGCCACCGACTTGCCGTCGGCGCCGGGGAACGCGTCATGCGGACCGAGCTTGAGCCGGTCACGCACAATCGCCCGCGCGAGCGAATAGCCGTTGGTGTGCAGGCCGGAGCTTTCGAGCGCGACGAGTAGGTCGCCTTCACGAGCGCCGTCGCGGGAAATAAGCATCGACTCTTCCACCGCCCCGACGACGAAGCCCGCGAGGTCGTAGTCCGGCGGTGTGTACAGCCCGGGCATTTCCGCTGTCTCGCCGCCAACGAGCGCGCATCCATTCTCGCGACACCCGGCGGCCACGCCGCGTACGATGGCCTCGACCGTGTCCGGCACGAGTTTTCCGAACGCGACGTAATCCAGGAAGAAGAGCGGCGACGCCCCCTGCACGAGGATGTCGTTCACGCAATGATTGACGAGATCGTGGCCGACGGTGTCGTGCCGTCCGGACTCGACGGCGACCTTGATCTTGGTTCCGACTCCGTCGGCGCTGGACACAAGGAGCGGTTCCTTCAGGTCGGCCGGGACACGGAAGAGGCCGCCGAATCCACCAAATGCGCCACGCGTGCCCTTCGTGAACGTGCTCTCCACGAGCGCCTTGATGCGGTGCTTACTGTCATCTGCGGCGTCGATATCGACGCCCGCCGACCGATAATCGAGCGGCGGCGGATTGGTCATGGCACCGCGGCTTCGAAGGCCACGAGCTGATG
>JANLQX010000239.1:0-18137 GCA_031368095.1 Actinomycetes bacterium
GGGGCGGTCGTGGTCACGACGACCGACCCCGGGACGATCAAGCTGGGCAACGGTCTCGACCCGACCACCACCATGGGGCCATTGGTCTCAGCCGAGCATCGTGACCGAGTGGAGTCCTATGTGCGCATAGGGGACTCTGAGGCCCGTTCGGCATTTCGTGGAGCGGCACCGAGTGATCCGTTGTTGGCGAACGGCTACTTCATCGCCCCGTCGATCTTCGAAGCCACGTCAAATGACTTGCGTATTGCGCGAGAAGAGATCTTCGGTCCGGTCATGACGGTCATCCCGTTCACCGAAGTGGATGAAGTCGTTCGTCTCGCCAACGACACCGAATACGGACTCGCGGCGGCAATCTGGACGAAGGACATTTCCAAGGCGCTCCGCACCGCCAAGAGGGTTCGGGCCGGAGTCGTCTGGATCAACGACTCTCAGCCCGCTCCGTCAGAAGCCCTCTGGGGTGGGTACAAACAGTCCGGCATCGGACGTGAACTCGGCCGCTATGCCATGGAGGCCTATACCGAGACCAAACACGTGTACATCAACCTCAATGGCTGATCTCAGCCGGTATAGGCGACCTCCCCACTCACGGACGTCGCCGGCCCGGCGATTGCCGCAGGGGCAACAGTGGCGGTCTTGGCCACGGTGGTCGGGATGGCTTTGATGGTTGTCGTGGTGATGGTGGTGGCGGGTGAGGCAGCGGTGGCCGGGGCGGTCGTGGTCACGACGACCGACCCCGGGACGATCGAGGGAGCTACGACCAGCGGTGTCGCACTCACTGTTGTCGTGGTGGTCGGCGATGGAGCGTTCGTGGTCGTGGTTGTTGCTGCGAGGGTCGTGGTGGTCGTGGTCACGGCGAGCACGGTGGTTGTGGTGGCCACTGGTACAGAACCGGAGATATCGATGCGGCGAATGACGTTGCCGTTGTCCTCAGTCACGTAGAGGTGGCCGAAGGCGTCGGCCGCGATGCTTTGCGGAGCATTGAACCCGGCTGCCGTTCCGTTGCCGTCCAAGGTTGTGCCGCCTGCGCCGCCGGCCAAGGTGGTCACGACAGCGGCGGACGTCATTTTGCGGATGACTACGCCGTTTCGTTCTGTGATGTACATCGTGCCGGTGCCGTCGGTCGTGATGCCTGACGGATTGAGGATCGCGGCGGCGGTGCCCGTTCCGTCTGTTGTGATCGCCGCGCCAGAGCCGGCGAAGGTGGTCACGACGCCCATCGGAGTGACTTTGCGGATCACGTTGTTGAAGTAGTCGGCGACGAAGACGTTTCCGGAAAGGTCAACCGACAAACTGCCCGGGTAGTTGAACGACGCCGACGGGCCCGATCCGTTGACGAACGCGGCGACACCAGATCCCGCGAGGGTCGTCACATCGCCTGCGGAGTTGATGACTCGGATCTTGTTGTTGGCGGTGTCAGCTACGTACAGGTTGCCGGTGAGATACGCAACGTCGGACGGGCGGTTGAACGATGCGGCAGTGCCATTGGCATCGGCACTTCCACCAAGGCCCGAACCGGCGAACGTACTGACGACACCGGCCGAGGTGATGCGCCGAATCGTGTTGTTGAACGAGTCGGCTACGTAGAGGTTTCCGGTTGTGTCGAATGCCATACCCCGGGGGGCTCGGAACGATGCCGCCGTTCCGGTGGCGTCGACGTTGCCGGCGGTCACCGAACCGGCGAAGGTGCTGACAACGCCACCCGGGGTGATTTTGCGAATCATGTTGTTGCCGCTGTCGGCGACAAAGACGTCTCCCGAGCTGTCGGTGGCTATGCCCTCCGGGTTCTTGAACGATGCCGCCGCACCGGCGCCGTTGGCACTGCCAGCGACACCGGATCCTGCGAGGGTGGTGACGTCGGCATAGGCGGCGAATGCCGGAGGGGCGGCGAGGGCAAGGAGGCTGCCGCCAACGACCAGTGTGCCGATTACGCGAAGGTTTGTGGACAGACGATTCCGGGTCTTCATGCCGTCGACGGTACGGACGGCCGGTTGTCACCACATGAGTGGTGACTACTCATCTACGGCCGCCGCGTCGGAACAGGTCGGAGGACCTACTCCTTGTAGTGGTCCCGGTACCAGGCCACCGTTGCCGTGAGGGTTTCGTCGAGCGGGGTGGGCAACACGGCGAAGGTGGCGGTGAAGTCGCTGGAGTCAAGATCGAATGGCGCCGCGAACTGGTACGCCACCTCCTTCAGCTCGCGCAGCATCGGGACGAAGACGCCACCCACGGACAGCGCAAAGCCGGGCATCGTTCGGACTTTCACGTGCTTTACTCCGGCGGCGTCGCACATGGCGTCGATGGTCTGCTTCTGCGTGCGGGCGGGCGCCGTCGGCACGTGCCAGGCCCGGCCATAGGCACGATCGTCCGTACCGAGGATGGCCATTGCCACACCGACGTCGTGCATCGCCGTGGCTGCGTGCGGAACGTCGGTTCGGCCCATCACTGACACCGCCTTTCCCGCCAGCACGTTGGGCACGGTGCGCTCGCCGAGGTTGGCGCCGACCACGCGCGGCCCGATGAAGTCACTGGCCCGGGCTTCGGTGACGCGGACCCGACCGGCGTGGTGAGCGGCGAGCGCTGATTCCCACATCTGAGCCCGGACCCTTCCTTTGCTGAACGTCGCCGCGAGACGATCGGTCTCGCGGAAGGGTCGGTCCATCGGCCCGTAGCCGTAGAGATTCCCCATGATCACCAGTCCCGCGCCCTGGCGCTCGGCGGCGGCGAGGAGCGCGGCGTGGATCGGCGGCCAATCGGTCGTCCACTTCGAATACTCGGGATTCACGCAGTTGTAGATCGTCGTGGCGCCCTTGGTGGCCTCGAGCACAGCCGCTGCATTGGCGGCATCGGCCCGCAGGCGCTGAGTGCCCGAGGGAACCTCGCCGCTGCCACTTCGGGTCACGATGGTCACCCGCTCGCCGCGTGCGAGCAGTTCGGTGGCCGTGGCGTGGCCGACTGGACCGGCTCCGAAAATGATGTGGTTGGTCATGATGTTCTCCTCGTTCAGTGGAGAGAGCAGTGCTCTCGATACGAGACAGTGTTCACGGTCAAACGGCTGATGTCAAGAGCAGTGCTCTCGTTCTTGTCACACGCTCTGCAAACCCGCGTCACATCCCGTACGATGAGCACATGGCAACAGCAACCTCCGTTCGGGCGCGTGTTCGAGCCGAACTCGTCGACGAGATCAAGTCGGCGGCGCGTCGACAACTCGCCAGCGAGGGCGCATCGGGCCTGTCACTGCGGGCCGTGGCTCGAGAAGTGGGGCTCGTGTCATCAGCCGTCTACCGCTACTTTCCGAGTCGCGACGATCTCCTCACCGCCCTCATCATCGACGCGTACAACGCGGTCGGTCTGGCCGCCGAGGCTGCCGATGCGTCGTGTCGACAGTCCGACATCGAGAAACGATGGATGGCCACCTGTCGCGCAATCCGGAAATGGTCGGCGGCGAATTTGCAGGAATACGGGCTGGTCTACGGAACGCCGGTCCCGGAGTACCGCGCCCCGGAGGACACCATCGGTCCAGCGACGCGGGTGACGGCGGTACTCATTGGCATCATTCGCGACGGCCTCGAGCTCGGCCTGATTGCCGACCACAGCGGTGAGGAGCCGATTCCGCGGGTGATCCGAGCCGAACTTGCGCCCGTGCGGGAGTTCTTTGGCGGCACCGTTTCCGATGACCTCCTCATTCGGTCCCTGGTCGCGTGGACGCACCTCTTCGGGGCGATCAGCTTCGAACTGTTCGGCCATCGCGTCGGCACCGTTGCCAGTAGCGACGTGTTCTTCGACCACGAAATGCGTCGAATCGGCCACTTCGTTGGCTTCTGATGAGCCGTGGTGAGAAACTGGCCCATGCCTAACGCCACGTTCACTGCCATGGATGTCTCGACCCGCGAGGAGTGGCTCGAAATCGGGGCACAGACAACGGCCAACCAGGGCCGGGTGGCCGAGGGCATCCTCGACCTGCTTCGCTCATTGAGTTCGATCACCGATGGCTTCGTGACCGATCAGCTCACGCACTGCCTACAGACGGCGACCATGGCGGAGCGGGCCGGAGCCGACGATGAGGTCGTCGTCGCCGCCCTGTGTCACGACATCGGCAAGGCCATCAGTGTGCCCAACCATCCGGCTATCGCCGCTGCGATCCTCGAGCCCTACGTGCGTCCCGAAGTGCACTTCATGATCGCCGCCCACCAAGACTTCCAGGGCAAGCACTACTACGAGCACTTCGGTATGGACGCCAACGCCCGCGACAAGTACCGCGGCAACCCGTCGTTCGACCTTGCCGCCAAATTCGCCGATGAGTGGGATCAGAAGGCCTTCGACCCGGAGTACGACACGCTCCCGCTGGAGCACTTCGAGGCGCGACTTCGCGACGTGTTCGCCACCGCCAAGTTCCTCGCCAAGAAGTAGCCGCTAACGGCGGTGCTCGATTCGGTATACTTCTGGGTATGCCCGATACAACTACCATCAAGGTGACAGTTCGGACTCGTGACGCGTTGCGCAAGCTGGCCGACCGAGAAGGGCGCACCCTCGACGCCCAGATCGACGCGTTGATCCGCAAAGAGCGGCGACGGATCATCGGCCAACAACTCAGCTCGGCGGCCCTTGAGACCGATGAGCTCCTCGTTCTGGATGCTTCCGCTCCTGATGTTGCCGATGCGTGCGGGTGACGTAGTCCGCATTGATTTCGGAACGCCGGCTCGCGGTGAACCGGGTTTCATCCGACCGGCGATCGTGGTCACTTCGAACGAGGTGCTCGAGGTTCGGCAGGCCGCGGTTGTGGTCGTGCCGTGCACCACGACACGGCGAGGCTGGCTCACCGAGATTGCCCTCGACCAATTCGGGGTCGTGCAAGCGCACCTGCCCACGTCGATCAGCGTCGATCGAATTGTCGGGTCGACCGAGGTCAACGTTGGGCCGGTGATCCTTCGCCAAATCCGCGAACTCATAGGTGAGTTGTTGGAAATTCTGTAGCCGACGTTCGCCGATCAACATCGAGCACTCGGCGATACTGGACGCCTTCTATGCATCGTCTCGCGCTGTACCTCCAGGACAAACATCCGATTCGCTACGAGATCGAGATGGCGAAGTTGGCCGAGGAGAAGGGATTTACCGAGATCTGGCAGGCCGACACACGGCTAGCTCGCGACTGCGTCGTACTCATGAGTGCGCTGGTGACCGAGACGAAGCGCCTTCGTATCGGCAGTGGCGTGCTCCCGATATGGTCCCGAAACCCTGCCGTGATCGCCGCCACGTGGTCGACGATGTGGGAACTCGCCGGACTCACCGCCGATGGGGAGAGCCGGGTGATGCTCGGTCTGGGTGCGTGGTGGGAACCAATCTGCTCGCGTATCGGCCTTGATCGACGCAAGCCACTCACCGCCATGCGCGAACACATCGAGGCGATCCGTCAGCTCTTCACCATGGAGGAGGTCACCTATCAGGGCGAGTTCGTGAAACTGGACCGCATCCGTCTCGACGTTGCGTATGGCGACACCTCGCCCCGCAACATTCCGCTCTATATCGGTGCCACCGGGCCCAAGATGATGGAACTCACAGGTGAGATCTGTGAAGGTGCGGTGCTGAACTACGTGGTGTCCACGGACTACATCCGTGACGCCGTCGGACAACTCGCCACCGGGGCCGCCAAAGCTGGCAAGACGATCAACGATGTGGATCGTCCTGAGCTCCTCGTATGTTCGCTTAGTGATGACGATCCTGATGAAGCGGTGATGACCGGGAAAAGTCTGCTCGCGTACTATCTCGGAACGGAGCCCCATATCCAGGAAGCTTCGGGGGCGGACCCTGAACTGATTTCCAGGATCAAGGAGGTGGTCGGTTGGCCGGCGACCGAAGCCGACTACCGCAAGGCGGCCGAGCTCATCCCCGAGTCGCTCGTGCGCAACCTGATGGCGGTCGGCACCAGTACGCAGTGTCGCGACAAGGTTGCCGAGTACGTTCACGCCGGCGTTACCTGCCCCATCCTGTACCCGATGATGCCGAGAATCGAAGATGTCGTGCATTCTTTCGCCGGGTGGGATCCGTCATGATCCTTCTTGAACGCGGGTGCGTAGTAACCGTTGACGACGACATGACGGTGCACGATCCCGGCTGGGTGCTGATCGACGGAGACACCATTGTCGACGTTGGACCGGGCGACGCTCCGGCATCGGCCCGTCGTGGTGCGGCCGAGATCATCGACGCCGACGGCTGCGCCGTCATGCCGGGCATGGTGAACAGCCATACCCACCTGTTCCAGACGTTTTTTCGGGGCCTCGGAGACGACAAACGGCTCCTCGACTGGCTTCGGGACTACATCTGGCCGGGGGCCGAGAATCTCACCGCCCGAGACGTGGAACTGGCCGCCTCGATCGGGATGGTCGAGAACCTCCGTACGGGCGCCACCAGCGTGCTCGACCATCAGTACGTGCATGCCGATCCGGCCACCGACGACGCGGTCTGCGCCGCCGCGGAGCGAATTGGGATCCGGTATTTCCTCGCTCGCGGGTGGGCCGATCGGAACTATCCGGCCCGGTTGCAGGAAACACCGGACCAGATTTCTGCTCGGGGGCGCGCCCTTGCCGAACGTTGGCACGGTGCCGCCAACGACCGCATTCGGATCGGTCATGCGCCACTGATTCCATGGGGTTGTTCCGATGAGTCGATGCGACGTTTCGTCGACGAATCGGCGAGCTGGGGTGGAGGGCTGCACACCCATTGCGGCGAGACCCGCGAAGAGCTGACGCTGTCGATGAACGAGCGCGGTCTACGACACGTGCCGTGGCTCGCTTCGGTCGGTGCGCTCGGCCCGTCGACACAGCTCGCTCACTGCGTGTGGCTCGATGACGACGAACTGCGCCTCATCGCCGAGTCGGGAACGACCGTCGCTCACTGCCCGGTGAGCAACATGTACCTTGCTTCCGGCGTGGCCCGAATACCCGAGATGCTCGCCATGGGTATTCCGGTCGGTCTCGCCTCCGATGGCCCTGGCTCGAACAACCGCCAGGATCTTTTCGAAGCGATGAAGGTTGCCGTCCTGCTGCAGAAGGTCCACACGCTCGATCCGATGATCTTGCAGCCCGAAGACGCGCTCCGCATGGCGTGTCGCGGTGGCGCCGCTGCGTTCGACCGGCGTCTTGAGATCGGGGTCATCGAGGGCGGCCGAAAAGCCGACGTCGTGGTGGTCGATCTGCGGTCGGTGTTTCTTGCTCCGGTTCACCGGGTCATAAGCGCGCTTGTCTTTAACGCGACGCCGCGCGACGTCCGTGACGTCATCGTCGACGGAGAGGTGGTGATCCGTGATCGAGAAGTACTAACCGTGAACGAGGCGCAGCTGCTCGCCGATGCTGGAGATGCTGCTCGGGTCTTGTTCCGCCGCGCCGGCATTACCAGCCGAGTCAGTCGTTGAGGTCACGAGGCGGCCGTGGTGAGTTTAATTCGGCGCGGCGAGATGTTCGCGAGTGCGGGTGCGACGCTCTAGCGCTGGGGAGGAATCCGGGTCGGAGCCGGCGTGTTTTTGCAGATACATCTGCTGATCGGCGATGGCCAGCAAGTGGATATCTCCGTCGGGACCGCTCCGTTGAGCGTGGGCGACTCCCACGCTGATGCCGACACCGTGCATCGACACGGCCGTCAGAACGGTTTGGCGAAGCTGCGTTGCCAACGCGTCAGCTCCCGTCTCGTCGAAGCCATCGGCGACCACGCAGAACTCGTCGCCACCATTGCGAGCGACAAAGCACCCGTCGGTCGTGGCGGCGGCGATCGCAGCACCAACGGCTTGGAGGACTCGATCTCCCTGGGCATGCCCGAGTCGGTCGTTGACCTGCTTGAAGTTGTCGAGATCGCAAAACAGCAGCGATCGCGTTCCGACGCTTGGCTCGTTGAGACATTCCATAAGTGCCGTGCGATTACCTAGTTGCGTCAGCGGATCGAGGCGGGCTTGACGGTGGAGTTCGATTTCGGCTCGGCGGCGTTGGTCGATGTCACGAATATGGGTGACGACGCCCTGCACTGCGGGATCGGTCAGGAGATTCAGGACGGTGGTCTCGATCCACATTGGTCCTCGCTCGCGATGAATCAGACGGCATTCGACCCGACGAGGAACGCCGGGGGAGTGGAGCGCGGCGGCGACCGTTTCGAGCCATAGCGAAAGATCTTCGGGGTAGACGAGACCACTTGCATCGACAGCCACGAGTTCTTCGAGTGAGTAACCGAGCACCTGACTGATCGACGGGCTCATGTACGCCCGGTTCCCGTCGGCATCGAAAATGCAAACCCCGTCGGAGGCAACCGTTTCGAACGTGCGGTAGAGGTAGTCGTCGGCGGCGATGACCCGGTCGCCCAGACCCGGGCCGCTGACGTCGCGCAGCGAAACGAGTAGGCCGCCGATCTCGGGATCGTCGAATCGATTGTGGCCGAGTAACTCGATGTCGCGATACGCGCCGTCGGCGTGGCGAACGCGGATGAGCATGGCCGGGGCCCGCCACGACGGATCGACAACTTCCTGCAGAAGGGCGTTGGCACAACGATCGACATCGTTCGGGTGGAGGAACAGCGGGGCACACATGCCGAGAATCTCGGATCGCTCGTAGCCAAGGTGCGTGGTGACTTCAGGACTGGCATCGATGATGTTGCTGTTGGCATCGAGCAGCAGGATCACATCGGGAATGTCGGCGAGCGCTCGCCGATACAGGTGCACCGCATTCCGCTCTCCGTCGGTTCCCACTCGCACTCCTTGATTCTCGGTCGGACTGTTCCCCAGGTGAAGCGCACCGGTGACCAGACCGTTGATCAGACGGGCTGCTCAGCAGTCGAGCCGCACCAAGAGGTCGTCGGGCGCCTCGATGGATCGTAACGCGTGTCCGAGAAGATCTCGCAGAGAGCGTTCGTCGCTCCCGCCCAAGCGGTTCTCCTGCTCGTCGGGGTCGACGCTGAGGTCATAGAGGTGGTGCTGGCCGGCGGCTGACTTGTTCACCCAGAACGGGAGCGCGTCGCCCGGCCCGAACGGTTGACGGATCACCGGGACATCGCTACCCGGCATGCGGTCGAGGACGGCGCGTCCGTCGGGACGGGGCAGCGCTTCGATGCCGCTGACGTGGAGCGGCATGGTGCTCCAGCGGTTGCTCCACATGGACAGGTTGGTATCGGGAAGCGGAGCGCGGGCGTACTTGCGTCGTCCGTCGTTGATCTGTACCCAGTTGCCGTAGACCCCACCAAGCACCCAGTCCCGCACCGAGGTGGCGCCTCGGAACAGCGGTAGCAGCGACACACCGTGCGTCCGATGGTCAGAAGACACGTCAAAGATGTCGGCGATGGTGGCGTGGATGTCCACCGCGGTGGTGAGCGCGTGGCACGTGCCGCCGCCGTTCACGCCCGGCATGGCGATGAGCAGGGGCGGGTGGCCGAGAGGCTCGAACTGGGGCGTCATCGGTTTACCCCAAAGATCTTTTCCTCCGCGTTCGTCACCGAGATAGAGACCGTGGTCGGTGCAGACGATAAGGGCCGTAGTCGCCCAGAGCGATTGGCGGTCGAACGTGTCGAGAATCCGACCGAACCAGGAATCGATCATGCTGAGCTTGGCGCCGTAGTTGGCCCGGATGTGTCGGGCTTCGCCCCCGGTGAGCGCACCGCTGCTGACCCCGCCGACGATGTACGGCGGCCAGATGAGTCGTTCATGCATCCACGGTTCGGTTTCGTAACGGCCCGTCCACGGTTCGGGGGTGTCGAAGGGTTCGTGCGGGTCGAACTCGTCGACGAAGAGCATCCACCGTCCGTCGGCGTGGTGCGTCGCCGCGCCGCCGATCCAATCGGCGGCGGCCGACATGGTCTTCGGTCCCGGGTAGTCCGTTTCGGTGAGCATGAAGGTGCGATTGCGGTCGTAGGCGCGGTCCAGCTTGGGGGCGCGGTCACCGAGGCGCCGCTGATAGAACCAGTCACCCTTGAGCGCCGGAGCGCCGAGCCACGTGGGGTCGAGCCAGGTCTTCCACGGGTCGCCCTCGTGACCACGTACGTACTCCCAGCCGCCGAAGTCGGTGTGGTAATTCTCCCCGCCGGTTTCAAAGAGATGGGGGTGGTCTGTCACCAGCATGGTGGTGACCCCGGACCGTCGAAGCGGCGCGGTGATCGGCTCCTCCCACAGTTCGATGGAGCCCCACGGTTTCCACGGGAAGTCGAGCGCGCCGCACAGGATGTCGTGGCGCGCCGGCATGCACGGCAGCGAACCCGTTACGTGATTGGTGAAACGGGTGGCGTGGTTCAACGCGAAACGGTCGAGGTTGGGCGTGGCGAACTCGGTTCCGCCATAGGACCCGAGCATGTGCCGATTGAGCGAGTCGAGGAGCACCACGACGGCATTGCGAGGCGTGGCTGCGCGGAACGTCATGTCAACCGCCGGAAAGGGCTTGGAGGATGGTGATTTCGTCAGATTCACCGACGGCGTCGGTGAGGTTGGTGATCATGTCGTCATTGATGAACACCCGAACGTGTTTACGGAGGCGGTTCTGCTCATCGACCATGCGAAACCGAAAGCCGATGAACTGGGCGTCGAGATCCATCAGGACGTCTTCCACCGTTGCTCCTTGCGCCATGACCCGCGATTCGCCGTTGGTGTAGGACCGCAGCGGTGTTGGTATGCGTACGTACATCTGCCGGTGGCCCACGTGACACCATCGTTCTTGGTCACGAAGAGGCCCTGTGGTGAACCGCCGGCGAACCACACGCCGGGTTGCGTCGGGTGCCCGGCGTGAGCCAGAACACCGACGTCAAGGAGCGGGCCAGGCGCTCGCCGGTGCGGAATGCCGGCGGCTTGGTCGACTCGGTCCACGTGGTCCCTCCGTCGTCGCGTGCCCACGAGCAGCATGGCGGCCATTTGCGTCCTCCTCGAACAGCGATCAACAAAAGGGTAACCGGCCTACTTCTTGGTGGATAGTTGGTCGTTCAGTCGGCCCGAGGGGCAACTTCGCGCCCACTCTCAAGGGGCGCGATCCGAGGGGGTTGACCCAGGTCGGCCGGTAGTCTGTTCCTGATGCCTCGAATCTCCGCCTACCACCGTCCTCTTGCTGTTGCCGAGGCGCTGGCCCTCCTTCGTCGTCCTGCCGTCCGGTCGGTCGTGATGGGCGGCGGCACGTCGGTGGTGCCTGACCATGTCGACGTGGCCACCGAGGTGATTGACCTGCAGGCTCTTGGGTTCGGGTCGATCTCGTTGACGAATTCCCTCATGCTGGGGGCCACGGCAACCCTGCACTCGGTGTTCACGAGCGCGCTGGTGCCCGGTGTACTCCGTGAGGCCGCCCGTCGGGAGCAACCGAGCACCCTTCGCACGCTCGCCACTGTCGGCGGAACCATCGTTGCGGGAGGTGCCGAGAGCGAGTTTCTCGCCACGCTGCTCGCCTTCGATGCGCAGGTTTCGTTCGTGAACCGGAGTGGCACCCACGAGCGATCGCTCGACGATGTTCTCGCCGATCCGTCCGTCGTTCACGGCGCAATCATTATGTCCGTGTCGCTCGACCCAACGGGCGTGGCGGTAGCGGCGAGGACAGGCCGCACGCCCATGGACACACCAATCGTGGCGGTGGTTGGTCGTGCCCGTGCCGACGGTTCTCGCGTCTACGCGGCGAGCGGCGTGGCGTCGTCGGCGGTCGTCGTGACTGACCCGTCACACGTCGTGCCACCCGGTGACTTCCGCGGTTCCGTGGAGTACCGCACGGCTCTGGCGGTTGAACTTTTCGGTCGCGTGGCCGAGGCTTTGGCGGTGCGCGCATGAGGTCGATCACGATCGCTATCACGCTCGACGGCACCATCCGTACGCTTATGGTCGAGCCACATGAGACGCTCCTGCGAGTCCTGCGTCGAGAGGGCATCTGGTCGGTACGTTTCGGGTCGGACACCGGAGAGACCGGCGCCGCAGCGATCCTGTTCGACGGGCGACTCGCCTCGGCCGATGTGATCCTGGCCGCCGCTGCCGATGGGCACTCCGTCACCACCGTCGACACCTTGAACCAACTGGGCGACGAGCTCCACCCGATCCAGAAGGCGTTCATGGTCACGGGCGCGTTGCAGTCCGGATACTCGGCCGGTCCGATGATGCTCGGCACACTCGCGCTCTGCGGCGAGAACCCGAACCCGTCGGAGGAAGAGATCCGAGACATGCTCAGCGGCATTCTCGATCGGGAGACGGCCCACGTGAAGGTGGTGGAGGCCGTCAAGCGGGCCGCCGCCTTGCTACGCGGCGACGCCGTCGAGCCGTTCCGACCGATCCTGTTGACACCACTCACCGACGGGGTCAAGGCGGCGGTCTACGACCCGTCATCTCCGTTGGTCGACGGATCACCAGCCCTGCCGCGAGTCATCCCGAGTGTCGATGTGCCCGTCATGAGCGTGGTTGGTCATCCCGAAATCAAAGTCGATGCGTTGCGCTTGGTCCGGGGCAATAGCGCGTTCGTCGATGACATCGAGATGCGGGGGATGCTCCACGCCAAGCTCGTCCGTTCGCCTCACGCCCATGCCCGCATCGTTTCGATCGATGACTCTGCGGCGGTGGCTTTACCCGGCGTTCGCTCCGTACTCCATCACTGGAATACGACGCAGGTGAAGTACGCCAGTGGTGGGCAGTCGTGGCCAAACCCGTTCCCGTGGGATCAGGTGAGCTTCGACGACATGGTTCGCCACGTCGGTGACCGCGTGGCCGTGGTTGCCGCTGACTCCGTTGAGATCGCCGAAGAAGCATGCGCGCTGATCAACGTGATCTATGAGGTGCTCCCCTTCAACCTCGACGAGCGGGTGGCGGAGACGTCCCCGATGGTTCACAAGGAGACCGACACGCCCGGAATCGAGGATGCGGCAACGAACCTCGTTCACCACATCGTGGGCCGTACTGCCGACTGTGATCCGTTCTTTGCCGATCCGGCCAACAAAGTCTTCGAGCAGACCTTCCGAGTACACCAGGTGCAGCCAACGCCGATCGAGCCGCACATCGCCATTTCGTGGCTCGACGAGGACGAGCGCGTCGTCATTCGCACCAGCACCCAAGTGCCGTTCCACGTGCGCCGGATGGTGGCGCCACTCATCGGCAAGGCGGTGAAAGACGTCCGGGTCATCAAGCCGCGCATCGGTGGTGGCTTCGGAGCCAAACAGGAGATGCTGATCGAGGACATCGTCGCTCACTTAGCGATCGCTACCCGTCGCCCGGTGCGGCTCGAACTTGACCGGGCCGAAGAGTTCTACGCCTCACGCACCCGTCATCCGCAGACGATCACGTTCAAGAGCGCGATTGCCGCCGACGGTTCCCTGCAGGCGCAGAAAATGACGGTCGTCGCCAACACCGGGCCGTATGGCACCCACGGCTTCACGGTGCAGATGGTGACCGGTCTGCGCGGTCTGTCGAGCTACAACGCCAAGGCCAAGGACTACGACTGCAAAGTTATGTACACGAACATTCCGGTGCCGGGCGCATACCGTGGCTACGGTGCCCCGCAGGCGGAGTTCGCACTTGAGAATCACATGGAGGACATCGCCGACGCACTCGGTCGAGACGCGATCGATTTCAAGCGGCAGAACTGGGTGAAGCGCGGCGACCGCATGGACATCGTGCTTCGCCTCGGCGAGCGCGGGGGCGTGGAGGGCGACATCCCCAACGAGGACCTGCCGATGATCATGTCGAGCGGCATCGAAGAGTGCGTGGCCCAGGGCATGCGCTCGATCGGCTGGCACCGTCGGACCAATCCTGCCTGGATCAATCCGGCTGATCGTCCGCATATCCGTCGTGGCATCGGTTTTGCGTTCTGTATGCACGGCACCGCCATTCCGTTCATGGACATGGGCGGTTGCTCGATCAAGATCAACGACGACGGTTCGTTCAATGTGCTCTCCGGTGCCGCCGACCTGGGCACCGGGGCCGACACGGTGTTGGCCCAGATCGCCGCCGAGGTGCTCGGGGTCCCGATCGACGACGTGAAGATGTACTCGGCCGATACCGATCTCACTCCGTTCGACGTGGGGGCGTATGCGTCGTCCACGACCTACATCTCGGGGCAGGCGGTGAAGAAGGCGGCCGACGAGTTGCGGATGAAGATCAAGCGCCGCGCCGCGGCGATGCTCGACGTGGAGCAGGAATGCTCGATCACCTTGCGCGACCGCCGAGCATGGGCTCCCGATGGGCGTTCGGTCTCCCTCGAAGAAGTGGCGCTCGATTCGCTGCACACCAAAGACCACGAGCAGCTGATGGGGATTGGCTCCCACGTTTCAACGGAGTGTCCCCCGCCCTTCGCCGCTCAGTTCGCCGAGGTCGAGGTCGACGTGCGCACCGGTCAGGTAACGGTCACCAAACTGGTGATGGCGGTTGACTGCGGGGTGGCCATCAACCCAGTCACTGCATCGGGCCAGATCGAGGGCGGCATGCTCCAGGCGCTTGGGTACGCCCACACCGAGGAGTTCGCCTTCGACGAGACCGGTCGCATGATCAACGACTCGTTCGGGCCGTACAAGATCTACCGAGCCGACGAGATGCCGGACATCGAAGTATTCCTGGTGCAGACGATGGAAGATTCGGGCCCGTTCGGGGCCAAAGCCGTGGCCGAGATTCCGAAGGACGGGGTCGCTCCGGCCCTTCGGGCGGCGATCAAGAACGCCACCGGTGTGGCCATCAACGATCTGCCGTTTACGCCGGAACGGGTGTGGCGGGCCCTTCATGCCTGATCCGGCCGGCGCCCAGATCGTCACGGCTGACTGGGTCCTACCGGCATGGGATGCGTCGCCGATTCGCGATGGCGCAGTTCGGATCGTAGGTACACGTATCGATGCGGTGGGCCCGGCCTTGTCGGTCGTTGCTGCGCATCCCGACGATGTCGTGGTCGCATCTGCGGGTTCGTGTGTCCTGCCGGGCTTCGTCAATGCCCATACCCATTTGTACGGCACCCTCGCCCATGGCATCCCGGTTGATCCGGTCGATTCGTTCTGGAGCTTCCTCGCCGACTACTGGTGGCCCAAGGTCGAGGACCGATTGGACCACGACATGATCGTGGCGGCCACCGAATGGGGATGTGCCGAGATGCTGCGCAGCGGTACCACGTCGTTCTACGACATCGTCGAGGCCCCACATGCGTTACCTGGTGTCCTGCTGGCCCAGAAGGATGTGGTCGACCGCTCCGGCCTTCGGGGCATCCTGTCGTTCGAATCGACGGAGCGAGTCTCGGTGGCCAACGGAGCACTGGGGTTGGCGGAAAACGCGGCGCTGATCGAGGCGTGTCGGGGCGACGCGACGTCGATCGTGTCCGGGGCGATGTGCTTCCACACCACGTTCACCTGTCCCGAGTCGTTCGTCCGCCGGTCCTTCGAAAGGGCGGGTGAACTCGATGTGTTCGTGCACGCCCACGTAAACGAAGGTGTTCATGAAGGTCTGTGGAACGAGCGGGAGCGGGGAATGGGGACCTTCGAGTGGTACGCGCGCATGGGACTTCTGTCATCTCGGTTTCTGGCGTCGCAGTGCGTGCAACTTTCCTCGGCCGAGATCGAGTTGGTCGCTGCTCATGGGGTGCGGGTCAGCCACATGCCGATGGCCAACGGTGAAGTGGGTGGTGGCATCGCGCCGATTCCCGAGATGCTGGCCCGCGGGGTCACGGTCGGACTCGGCTCCGACGGCTACGTGAACGACATGTTCGAGGAGATGCGCTCGGCCTTTCTCATCCACAAGGCCCGCCTGCTCGACCCGGCGTCCATGCCGGGGCGTGACGTGCTGCGTATGGCTACTCAAGGCGGCGCTGATGCGCTGGGCCTTGCCGACGTCGGTCGGCTGGAACCGGGTTGGCTGGCCGACCTGCAAATCGTCGACATTCGTATGCCCACACCTGTCACGGCGCACAACCTCATCGACCAAATGGTGTTGTGGCGTCGAGGGACCGACGTGCGCAACGTGATGGTGAACGGATCGTGGCGGGTGCGGGACGGCGAGGTACTCGGGGCGGATGTTGAGAAGCTATGTGCGCGTATGAATGAGCAAGCGGCGCGATTGTGGGTTTGCGCATGACCGACGGTCTCTCGGCTCGCGAAACGGGTGTGCTCTCGGAAGAGACCGTGGCGTCGTTGGTTCTGACCGAGCTCTCGGCCGGACGGATCGTGGTTGTGTGCACGGTGGTGGCGACGTCTCGCTCGGTTCCTCGTCGACCCGGGGCGAAAATGCTGGTGCTCGCCGATGGTCGCACCGTGGGCTCCGTCGGCGGCGGAGAGTTGGAAGCTCGCGTGGTTGCCGATGCTCGCTTGTCATTCTCGCCACCTGATTACACGACGCTTCGCACGCGCACGTATGACCTCGTCGACGCGGCATCTGGCGATGCGGGGGTTTGTGGTGGCACGGCCGAGATCCTCATCGAGCCGAAACTACCGAAGCCGACGCTGTTGATCGTCGGCTGCGGGCACGTGGGTCGGGCCGTTGCCTCGTTGGCGCGGTGGCTCGGCTACCGAGTCGTTGCCACCGACGACCGGGCCGAGTTGGCCACTGCCGATCTGGTGCCCGATGCCGATGTGGTGGTACCTGGGTCAATCGAAGCGGCGCTGGTGGTCGCCAGCCTGATGCACACGTCGTCCATCGTGGTGGTGACGCGCAATGTGGCCGTTGACCTCGACGCTCTTCCAACTCTGCTCGCTTCGCCGGCTTGCTACGTGGGTCTGATGGGGAGCAGCCGGCGTTGGGACGTGACCCGGTCGCAGCTGCGTGCGGCCGGAGTCTCCGACGTTGATCTCGACCGGGTGCAGACACCGATCGGTTTGGAGATCGGGGCTGAGACTCCGGAGGAGATCGCGGTGTCGATCATGGCGGCTGTGGTCGGCGCACGCCGGCTCGGTTCGTCGACGTGAGAACGCTCACCTCACCGATCGTTCTGCGTGGTGCCGGCGACCTCGCGACCGGCGTCGCCTGGCGGCTGATGGCCTGCGGGCTCCCCGTGGTTGCACTGGAGTTGGCCGAGCCGCTTACCGTGCGGCGCACGGTAAGCCTGTCGACAGCGGTAACCGAAGGACGGGTCGACGTTGAAGGCCTCGTCGGGGTGTTGGTCGAATCGTTCGAAGACGCGCTCCGTTTGTCGTCAGCTTCGGAGCGAGTGGTGCCGGTACTCGTGTCTCCGACACTTCCTCTGCATACATACGACGTGATCGTTGATTCTCGTCTTGCGAAGAGGGCTCTTGACTGCTCACTACGCGACGCAGCCTTTGTCGTAGGCCTCGGTCCTGGCTTCATCGTCGGTGAACACGCGCACGCCATCATCGAGACGCAGCGTGGTCCGCGGCTGGGTCGGGTTCTGTGGAGCGGCTCGGCAGAGCCGAATACCGGTGTCCCGGGCAACGTGGGCGGCCGGTCGGGGGAGAGGGTGTTGCGGGCTCCGGTGGCGGGCGTAGTTCGGTGGGATGTGGACATCGGCGATGTGGTCAGATCCGGCCAGTCGATGGGATCGGTGAACGGTGAGCAGCAACGCATCCCCGTGGTGGCCCCCTTCGCCGGCGTGGTCCGTGGACTTGTCTCCCCCGGGCTGTTTGTTCGGCAGGGTTTGAAGATTGGTGACGTGGACCCTCGGCTCAACGTGTTCGCGCATGAGATCTCGGACAAGGCGCTGGCGATCGGCGGCGGCGTGGTCGAAGCGGTGTTCACGTGGCTGCGTTCTTGAACGCCGTTCCCGTGGCTGGCGTGGCGGAGGTGCTGGGCCTGCTCGACGGCGCACTCCACCACGTGGCGTTGGTGGGCGGCGGTGGCAAGACCACCTTGATGCATGGCATTGCCGACGCGCTCCCGGGGCCAACGGTGCTTACCTGCACGACGAAGATGGGCGCCGATCAGCATTGGGGTAAGGCGCTGCTGGTGGCACCTACCGACGATGAGGTTCTCGCCGTCCTGGCTGGCGATGGCCGAGCGCTAGTGGTTGGATCGGTCGACGGTCCAAAGGCCGTCGGGATTCTTCCTACGCGCGCTGACGAACTGTTTGCGCTGGGTGTACACGTGGTCGCCGAGTCCGACGGCTCGCGGCGGAGACCGGCCAAGGCTCCGCAGTGGTACGAACCGGTGCTGGCGTCGACCGTGGATCTCGTGGTGTGCGTGATCGGTGCTGATGCCCTCGACCGGACCATCGAAGACCAGTGTCATCGCCCGCTGCTGGTGGGCG
>JANLQX010000242.1:0-3678 GCA_031368095.1 Actinomycetes bacterium
GCACTCTCGAAGGGCTCGGAGAAGACCTGATCCGGCTACGGATCGCCGCTGGACTCAGCCAACGTCAGCTCGCCGACAAGCTTAACCTTCACGAGGGAGTTATCCGCCGATACGAACGCGAGCGCTACGCAGCCTCGTCCCTACACCGTCTCCGCGAAATCGCATCCATCCTCACCGAAACACCAACCGTCACGTCCGAGCCTGCCGAGCCCGTGTCCCTCGAGAACAGCATGCCACGCACGGTTACGCAGATGACAGATGAAGAAGTCGCGACCGCGGTCGCCGATCTGGAGACGCTGTACGAATCGGCTACCGAACGATCATTCGAGGTCATGTTCATCGTCGACGTCACGCTCGACAACCAAGTCATCCAAAACGTCATCAACCGCTCAATCGAGCAGATAGTAGCGCTCGGCGGGTCTGTCGGCCGCGTCGAGAAGTGGGGTCGGCGCAAACTCGCCTACGAGGTCGACCAAAAACCAGACGGCTACTACGTCCTCGTCGAAGTCTCCGGCAACCCGACCAGAATCGCCGAACTTGATCGAGCGCTGTTCTTGGCCGACGAGATCCTGCGCCACAAGATCATCAAGGTCCCGGCCGTCTTCGAGAGCCGCTCACTGGCCCAGAGTCCGACGGAAACGCCCGACGAAGCCACCATACGCTGACCCAGCCAAAACTGCCGGGGCCTGCATGCCGCACAGCAATCGCCAGCAACGGTGGCCGCCGTCGACGCCGGGGTGTCTCAACGAGGCCTCGAAGCCCTTCGATCACTTCAAATCCACCTCTCCAACGTCGCCTACCGACCCCTCAGGCCAGCATCCGGATTCGACCCCAAGCGTTCGTTGGTGCGGCGCGCTCAAGTGGTCCGTCGTTCGTTCGACCGGCACGTGCGGAAACTCCGCCGTCGCAGCCCCGATTTCGAGGTCGGGTGTCTGCGACCGCATGGTCGAACTTCGAGCGGGTGGTCATTGGAACCGGGCGGCGAGGTCGTCGAGTGCCCGCTGGAGCCGGACGTGCCACGACCCCGCCGCCACTCGACGTGCGAGGCGGGCCGCGTCCGCTAAGGCGTGGGCGCCGGTGATCGCGATGCCGGATCGGTCGCGCTCGTCGGCGTAGAGCACTCGCTGGATGAGGTGCTGACTCACCCGATCACTGGCCCGGTACGCATTTGTGAAACGATGCGCGGCGATCACTGGGTCAGTTGTGAGGGGACCCCGAACGCCATCCAGTCGGCGCCGGTAGACCTTCTGACGTTCAGCGGCGAACGTCCAGTACACGTCCCAGCCGGGGCCGGGAGTCGGAGTTCGCCGGATCGCGTGAACGAGCATGCCCGACTATGCCCCGCCGTGGTCGTCGACTGCTGCTCATCGCCGAACGATCGCGTCATTTCCGACGACGTCCCGGGAGGCCCATGGGCGAAGTCGCGTCGTGCTCGCCGCCTCGCACGCGAACGTTTCAGGTGGTCGAAGGTCTGGTGCGGACGTTGATGAGGCCGTGGATAACAAGCGACGCGACCTGACTGGCGCGATAGGAGGTGGCAAGTTGCCGATTCTGCTCGACGGCGAGCCCGTTGCTGGCCGCAACCCAGCCGGACTCCTCGACGGCGTTGGCGAGGTCGCGAAGGTCCGACCGAGCGGCGTAGTCCGGACTGCCGAGCCAATTGTCCGGGTCGAACCCGAGGACTCGCGCGACGTCCCCCGCTGCGCCACCGCATCCGCCCGACACGTACAACGGCTGCCCAGCTCGAATCGCCAGGATCGCTTCCTCGACGATGCCCGGCATGTGGTCCTGAAACCCAGCCCGTTGACCTCCGATGATTAGGCGGGCATCGCACGTGGCCGTGAAGTAATGGCGGGCCGCCGTGAAACTGTCGGCGGCCTCGGTCTCGCTGACATCGTGTGCCGCGGAGTCCCGGTCTGCAATCGGGTCGGCGATCGGCTGCCCGGTACGGTCGAGGAAAACGTATGTTCCGTACAGACCGAGCGATCTGCGGAGTGCGGTGATCTGGTCGAAAGTGAGTTGCCGGTGCACTGGCCACGGGATTTGGCCAGTGAATGGCCGGTCTCGACTGCCGTACCTCTCGCACTCATGCACCAGGAACGCAGTGAAACCGTCGTCGCGGAGATGGCCGCCGTACGACAGTCGGCCCTTCGCGATAAGAACCGCCTGAGCCACTTCGCCCAGGGCCATCCGAAGGTGGGTAGCCCAAGCCGGGCGAGGTCGGGGCTATCCGAAACCGAGACACCAAGCGTAAAGCCGGGGGGAGGTTCCGGAAGGATCTGGGGCGCGTCAGCCACCGCGCGCCGCCAGACCCCGAGGCGTCAGGAACTCGATGTCGTCGTGGAGGTTCGCAACCCGAGCGATCTGCACAAGGACATCGACCTCGTCCGGTCCCAGTGGCGGGTCCGGGTGAAGGACAACTATCGGTTGCCTTCGCTGCGCCGCAAGGTCAGGGTGATGGTCAAGCCAGTCCACGAACGTCGTCGGTTCCGGCGCGTGCGGGGCTGGTAGGGATCACCGAAGTCTCCCCAGACTCGATCACTGAAATTCCTCACTCTTGAGTGGGTGGTGGGCCTCCGAGTAGGTCCACCGTTTTGGGTGGGGGCTCCTCGACGCTGACGGTTCCGACCGATCAGTGAAGGGGAGCCCCCGGGCCCATGTTCTCAAGGAGTGAAGACGTGGAAGCAGATGATTTGTTCAAGCGGGGGTGGTCGATCTCGGCTATCGCCCGGCATTTGGATCGTGACCGCAAGACGATCCGGTCGTACGTGAGAGCCGAGCGTGTTCCGGGGGTGCGGCGTTCCAGCGTCCCTGATCCGTTGGCCCCGTTCGTGGTCTACGTGAAAGCGCGGTTCGTGGATGATCCGCACGTGTGGGCGTCCGCGTTGTTCGACGAGGTCGTTGTGCTCGGGTATGGCTGTTCGTATCCGAGCTTCGCCCGTCAGGTGCGTCTGGCTGGGTTGCGGCCGCATTGTGAGGCGTGTGCTGGCGTGAAGGGCCGTGAAACGATCGAGATCGCCCATCCGGCCGGCGACGAGATCCAGTGGGACTGGGCGGAACGACGCAACGCCCCGTGGGGTGCAACGGTCTATGGGCTGTTGGGCACCCTGTCGCACTCCGGGCGCACGAGGGAGGTGTTGACGGAGTCGATGGACCAAGCCCATCTGATCGAAGCGCTTGATGGTGTCCTGCGCCGCCTGGGTGGCACCGCCCGCCAGTGGCGCACCGACCGTCTGGCGACGGTGATCCGTCCCGGCACCGCCGACATCCAAGCCTCCTTCGCCCCGGTCGCGAAGCACTACGGCGCGGTCGTGGTCGCGTGCCCTCCGAGACGCGGGAACCGCAAAGGCGCGGTGGAGTGCGGCGTGAAGTTCATGTGCGGCCGGTGGTGGCGCACGATGACCGCTACCACGATGGAAGAAGCACAGCTCAGCTTGGACCGGTTCTGGGCCACGACGGGTGACGCCCGTCTGCGCCCACCGGGCCGCTACCTGAACCCCGACCCTGTCGTTGATGGCGAGGCGGTTGATGGCGACGGCGTCGAGGGTGATCGGCTGGTGTGGCCGACCGTCGGTGAGCTCGCCGGCGCCGAACAGTTGATGGCGCTGCCAGCTCTTCCTTACCCGGCCACGATCGTCGTGCAGCGTGACGTTGATGAGCGGGCGTCGGTCGCGTTCC
>JANLQX010000250.1:0-31227 GCA_031368095.1 Actinomycetes bacterium
ACCACCCGGCCGTCGCGCAACACCGTTGTTCGATGGGTGAGGTCCATCACCTCGTCGAGGCGGTGGCTGACGAACATGACAGCAGTACCTTCGGCCGCCACCGTTCTGACGGTGGCAAACAATTGCTCGACGCTGTCTCGTGGGAGATACGCCGTTGGTTCGTCGAGGACCAGGATTCCGTTGTCATGGCTACGCAAATCCATAAGCCCACGTACGATTGCGACCAAAGCGCGGTCAACTTCGCGAAGGTCGCCGACAAGATCATCTGGTGACACCTTCACGCCGAAGCGGCGCAGTGCATCGGCCACGACGCGTCGCTCGTTCTTCCATCGGATGCGCCATCCGGGGCCGGTGCCGAAGCGACCGATGCGGATGTTCTCCATCACCGTCATTTCGGGAAGCAGACCGAGGTCCTGGTGTACGAACGCCAGCCCGTGACGGAACGCTTCCGACGATGGCAGCGGGAGCCCAACCGGGACTCCGCCGATCTCGAGCGTTGCGCCGTCATCGGGAGCATGAAATCCCGAGAGGATCTTGATCAGGGTTGACTTGCCTGATCCGTTTCGCCCGACGAGGCCATGAATCTCGCCCCGCGCAATTTCAAGATTGACGTCACCCAGGGCCCGTGCCGGCCCAAACGTTTTCGACAGGCCACGAATACGCAGCGCTGTGGTCGACCCATGTTCCGTATCGATGGCACGGTCCCCGGTGACGTCTCCCGTCATGTCAGGCGAGACCCCAGGCAGCCCGGTAGCCACCAAGAGGATCAATGCCGTACCAGTTCTTGGGGTCTTCCTTCGAGGTGTCGATGCCCTTCAGGTTGTCGGGGGTGAAGATGCGAAACGGCACGCCCGGATCTTCGATGGCCTTCTTGCCGGAGAGCACCGAGAGAATGGCATCGGCGGCACCGGCGGAGAACCACATGTTCGGGTTGCCGACGTCCATCTTGACGGCCGTGCCCTTCTGGACGTTCGCCATGACAGCCGGTGTTCCGTTGAATCCGGCGACGCGGATGGTGTCGGCCACGCCTGCTTCAACGAGCCCTGGTTCGATGGCCAGCGTCATGCCGTCGTACACCGCCAGGATGTGCGTAATGGTGGGGTCTTCCTGCACGAGGGCCTTGGCTCGCTGCTGCAGGGTGCCATCGCTCCACTGCGGAACGGTCGAGTCCTCACGCTTTACTTTGCAGTCCGGGCAGAGGCGCTTGATTTCGTCTTGCATGGCCCCCCACACGTCGGGCGATGAGCTGTTGTCGTCCGACGACATGATGAGTGCGTTGCCCTTGCCCTTGGAGTCGGCCACGAACCAGTCACCCATCAACTTGCCAGGCACGCGATAGTCGAAGCCGACGTCGGCAGTGAGATCAGCAACCGTGGCGACCGACTTGCCGGCGTAACCCTGGAGCGAAGCGAGGACCGGGATGCCGGCTTTTTTCGCTTCCGCAATCTGGGGCGCGACGGCCGTTGGCGGCACCCCGAGCAGGAAGATAGCGTCGGCCTTGGCGGCGACGGCCTGCTCGATACCGCGGCCCCATTCGTTGGGGTCGAACTTGCCGTCGACGGAGGTCAGCGTGATGCCGCTCCCGTCGAGCGCCTTGGTCATCTCGTCTTCCCACTGGGTGAGGATCGGTACGGCTTTCACCAGGTTGATGATGGCCACCTTCTTGCCCTTCAACGCGGCGAAGTCGTATTTGGCGACTCCAGCTGGCGCCGCAAAGCTGGGCGCTTCGCTGGCCTTCGCCACCAACGCTTCGGCCTCAGCAACTCCGCCCGCTGCCGGCGCAGCAGTGGTTTCGGCCGCGGCGGCGGCGGTGGTGTCGGCGGCTGGTGCGGCAGTGGTTTCGGCCGCAGCGGCGGCGGTGGTTTCCGCGGCAGCGGCGGCGGTGGTCTCCGCGGCTGGTGCCGCGGTGGTGTCGGCGGCTTTGTCGCTACTGCAGGCGCTGGCGAAAAGTGCCATGCCCATCATTGCGGCAAGGCCAATCCGGTAGGGATGACGACGGTTGCTGAACATTGGGCCTCCTATGGCCGGTACGTAGTTGGGTGGAGCGGGCGGGAGATTATTAAAACGATGGAGCATGGCCGGTAACTAGTTGGGTGCAGCGGGGTGGTGGGTAGGGCGACTATGCGGCGCTGGCCTTGCGGGCTCGCGCTCGAATGGCGAATTGCGACAGGACGACCGCCAGGATGAGGGCCCCTCCGTAGAAGACCTGTTCGGGCCAACCGGAGTAGCCCACCAACGACAGACCGGTAATGCCGGTGAGAAGGAAGTACACCGACGCCCACGACCCCCAGGCATTGAACTGCCCGGGAATAATGGCGGTAGCTCCAAGAAATGCCGCCGCGAACGCCGGAAGCAGATAGCCGTTGCCCACGCCAGCTTGCGCCGAAGCCGATGTGCCGGCCAGAACCATGCCGCCGATGGTGGCCAACATCGACGAAGTGATCAGCGAACCCCAGCGAACCCGATCGACACGAATGCCGGCCAGTCGAGCGACCTCGCGTCCTCGGCCGACGAAGAGGAGGTATCGGCCGAGCGGCGTGTGCTGGAGGACGTACCAGATCAGCGCCGTCAGGAACAGCGCGAACCAGAAGCTGCGAGGCAGCCCGAACCACTTGCCACGGATGAGCGTCACGAACCCGCTGTCGAGACCGCTGCGAATCTTGGGTCCGCAAACCCCGAGGATGAGCCCGGCGAGAAGCGTGCTCATGCCGAGCGTCGCAACGATCGAAGGCACGCCGAAGCGAATCGAGATCAACCCATTCAAGAAACCGACCAGCAGGCCGAGGGCGAGAAGGAAGAGTACGGCGAAAGCCATCGGCCACTTCTTGTCCACGTTGAGAAACGCGACGCCCGAAGCGCCCATCGAAAACGTCGAACCGATGGAGAGGTCGAATTCGCCGGCGGCCAACACCACCAGGAGGCCCAGGGTCAAGATCATCAGTGACGACTGCGATCCGAAAATCCCTTTGAAGTTTGACAAGGTGCCGAAGGTGTTTGGCCGCCAAATCCAGAACACGACCACGACCGCCGCCCACGCAATCAAAATTGCGTAGCGTTCGACAAACTGGCCGATGCCCCCTTTCGCAGGACGAGCGGTTTCCGGTTCGTCGATCAGCGGCTGGGCCGAAGTTGCTACGGCGCTCGGGGTGACCGACTGCTCGGTTGTCGTCATCGGCGCGGGCGCCACTGACGGTCCCGGCCAAACCGGATGAAGACATAAGCGGGCATATGTGTTCGGCCTCTGTTGAGCGATATTCGGACGGGCTGCGTCGATAGCTGTTGGCGCCCGGAACTGTAAAGCTATTGGCGGACATTTTCCAACGCAGGTCTGATTCGTGAACGCTGGGTATCGGAAGTGCTTCTCGGTTTCACCGTCCCCTTTTCGTCGGCGAGTTGGTCTGCGAGACTGGTCCCGTGACGTTTCTCACCCGACCTGCTGATCGCGCCACGCGCCTACGGGAGCTGCTCGCCAGGCCAAAACCGTTGACTGCTCCCGGTTGCTACGACGCCCTCGGAGCCCGTCTCATTGAGGAGGCCGGATTCGAGGTGGTCTATATGACCGGCTTTGGCACGGCGGCGTCGTTGCTCGGACGGCCCGATGTCGGGCTGACCAATCAAGGCGAAATGCTCGACAACATCCGCCGCATCGTTGCCGCCACGTCGTTACCCGTCATCGCCGACGCCGACACCGGGTACGGCAATGCAATGAACGTGATCCGCACCGTGCAGCTTTGGGAGCAGGCCGGGGCCGCCGGCTTTCACCTTGAGGATCAGGTGACCCCGAAGAAATGCGGCCACATGAACAACAAGCAGGTGATCCCCGCGGCCGAGGCGGTAGGAAAGATCAAAGCCGCAGTCGCCGCTCGGTGCAATCCCGATACGGTCATCATCGCTCGGACGGACGCCCGTGCGGTGGAAGGACTCGATGCCGCGATCGAGCGAGCCAAGCGGTTTGCCGACGCCGGGGCCGACATCTTGTTCGTGGAGGCATTGGAAGGAGAGGGCGAAATCGAAACGGTGTGCGAGCAACTTCGTGGCTACCAACTGGTGTTCAACTGGGCCGAGGGGGGCAAGACGCCGCCGCTCACCTATGACCGCATCGCCGAGCTCGGGTTTCGTCTCATCATCTGTCCCATTTCCACGCTGCTCTCGGCCACCGCAGCGATGCGTTCTGCGCTGGCGGAGATTAAGTCGGCAGGAACACCGGCCACGATTGTCGACCGGCTCATGCCGTTCGGCGACTTCACCACGTTCATCGGACTCCCCGAAATCAACGACCTCGAACGGTTTTACGGCGAAGGATGAGCGGGGTAGATGGCCGAAGGCTGGCCATGGTCACGGGCAGCTCTCCAAGAACTTCTTGAGCACGCCGTCGAAGCGGACTTTGAGTTCGCGTCCGGCGATCACGTGGGCGAGCTCAGGCCACAGCTCCCCCTGACAACCCGGGATGGCGTCTTGCAGGGGCATCGTGGTCCGCGGCGAGGTGACCGGATCGATACCGGCATGCAACACGAACGACGGACACGTGATCTGGTCAAGTCGATCGCGGGTGTCGTGACTCAGGCAGGCTTCGACCAGCCGGGCGTGCGCGTCGGCCTTTCCGGCGAGATCACCCCATGCGCCGGTCGACCCGAGCAGACGATCGCGGTGCTCGTTGTAGAACTCGCCGGTGAAGCTGAATGTGGCGACGAAGCGTTGGAACACCTCGAAGCCCATCGACTGATGTACGTCGCGAAACAGTTCGAGTTGATCGCGCAAGGTGTTGTCGACGAACGCCCATGTTCCCGTCATGAGGAGCGAGCGAACGAGGTCGGGGCGATTGATGGCGAGTTCCTGGCCGACGCAGGCACCCATGCCAACCAGTCCAACGACGTGAACCGGTGGCCAGCCCAGGTGATCGATAAGTGCCGCAGCATCCGATGCGAGGAGCCCCATACTCATGGCCTTCGCGGCGTCATCGGTCGACGAGCCGACGCCGCGATAGTCCCAGATAAGGACTTGGTAATGCTCACGGATGTAGCGGGGAGCATCGGCGAACCGACCGTGGCAAAAGCTTCCCCAACCGCCCATACACAAGACCTTGTCGTCGGTCTCGTTGCCGTGCACTTCGTAGTGCAGGTCCACGTTGTCACGCTGAAGGATCGTCATGGCAGTGCTCCGTGCTCGAGAAGGGCGTCGGTCAACGGGTGCAGCGACGTGAGCGTAGGGATTGCTCGAATCAACTCGATCAACGAAGTCGCATCGTCTTCGGACATCGTTCGCATGAGGAGGGAACGGGCCTTGGTCAAACGTTGCTCGACCGTTGCCGGTCGTTCGGGAAAGCCGAGTGGGTCGGCGGCAAAGCCGTGATCGACAGTTCCGTCGGTGTACGTGACCTCGACGCGTGATGCCACCCGGCTGCCGTAGTCCCGTTCGAGTTCCTCGGAGGCGATGATTCGGACCCGCTGCATCAACGCCCGGAACGAGGGGTCGACCACTCGCGCTTTGGTGAATTGGTCGATGGTGCAGACACCGTCGAGCAATGTCGCGGCGACGGTGAACGGCAGGCTGAGCCGTGCGGCCAGTACGGTCTCGGGCTGGAAGTAGGCGCCAAACGTGGCGTGCGTCGTCGACTGCGTGACCACGACCTCGGCGATGTCCTGGGCCGTGGCTCGAGGTCGTTTTGCGGCGATGAACTCGGCAACTTCGGCCGCGGCATGGAGCGCGTGCATGACCGGGTAAAACTTGGTGCAGTTCAGTTCGATATGGGCCCGGCCATCGGCATCACCCGGAAACGAGAGATCAGGCACGTGACCGATGTAGGTCTCGCAGTAGCCCTTCACCCCGTCGAGGAAGCCCGTTGGTCCGACCACGCCATCGGCAGCCATATGGGCACTGATGATTCCGTCGTGGGCGGCGAACGCGGCGTGCAGCGACTTTGTTGCGTCGCCCGACGCAAGGCAGAACCGGGTACCCGACGCGTGGTCGGCGGCCAGCGCGAGTGCCATCTCGGCCGCGTCGCCGCTGAGTCCGAGGAGTGAAGAGGCCGCCGCAGCACAGCCGACCACCCCCAGGACGCCCGTGGGATGCCAACGCTCCACGATCCAGGGGGTGAGGGCATGGCCGAGGCGGGCGGCGACCTCGAAGCCACGAACGATCGCATCGAGAAACTGGGCGCCGTTGGCTCCGGTTTCTTCGGCCATGGCGAGCGCGGTCGGAATGATCGACGACGAGAAGTGCGCTTTCACGCCACCGGCCATGTAGGAGTCGTCGAAGTCGATCGAATGGACCGCGCATGCGTTGATCGCCGCCGCCGCTGCGGAAGAGAGCCTCGAACCGATGGGGAATGCTGCTGAGGGCCCGCTTCCCGACAGCCGGGTCATCGTGGTCCCGACGGCGCGCACCACGTCGGACTCAAGGCGAGATCCGGCTATCGCCACGGTGAGCGTGTCGAGCACCATCCACCCGGCAAAGTCGATCCCTTCGGGCCGGACCGTGAACCCGGTCGGCTCGACCAACCGAGCGAGGGCGGCCGAGACTCCAGCGCGGGGTGAGCTCATCGTCGGAGCAGTTCATCGAGCGCCGTAGGGATGGCCCGATGATGATCGGTCTGTTGCTGGAAGGCATGACCGATACGCGCGCATACATCATCGCGATGGGCGGGTGCGTAGATCTGGAAAGAGATCGGCATGCCATTGCGCCCGATACCGCACGGTAGACACAGGGCCGGAAGACCGGTCACGTTGCCGGGTGCCGTGAAGCGAGCATGCATCTTCTGGAGCGCGTGCTTCGTTCCGTTCACGTCGAAGAAGAGATCGTCGTACCTTGGCGACGAACTCACCATGCCAGGAAACAGCACGGCGTCGACCGACTCGAACGTGCGCTGGAACGAGTTCTGAAGCAATGTACGCGTGCGTTGAGCGCGTACGTAGTCCGTGGCGGGCGCGAGTTTGCCGACCAGCAGCCGAAACACCAGACCGGGGTCGTACTCGTCGGGTCGGGCCCACAGGTCCTCATGAAGGCTTGCTCCCTCACACAACAAAGCCAACCACCCGGCTCCGAAGGCATGCTTCAGGTGATCGATTTCCACGTCGACGATCGTGGCGCCGCAATCGTGGAGCACGTCGATCACGTGGTCCATCGCCGAGATCACGAGTGAGTCGGAAAGCGGTTCGTAGTACGAACGGGCGATGCCGATGCGAAGACCGCGCAGATCGCTCTGGTCCAGTGCCGCCAGCAGGTCCGCTCGGTGACCGCCGAAGCAACTCTCGTCGGCCACGTCAGGCGCGCTTATGACTTGCAGTATGCGGGCGGCATCCTCCACCGAACGAGCGAGCGGACCAACGTGATCCATCGTCCAGGACAGCGGCATCACCCCTCGACGGGAGACGGCGCCATAGGTCGGCTTCCATCCGACGACCCCGGTGCACGATGCCGGCACTCGGATCGAACCGAGCGTGTCGGTTCCGAGCGCGAAGGGGACGAGACGGGCAGCGACGGCACCGCCGGGCCCACTCGACGACGAGCCGGAGAAGCGCTCGAAGTCCCATGGATTGTGCACGGCGCCGTACCACGGGCTCAAGGCACCGCCGCAGGCGAACTCGGTGGTGGCCAACTTCGCCATCATCACCGCGCCAGCGTGGTCAAGGCGCTGCACCGCGAACGCCGACTCGTCGGGCAGGTGTCCGGCGAGGACCTTCGATCCACCGGTGGTCGGAATGCCACGTGTGCGTATGTTGTCCTTCAGGCCATACGGAATGCCTTCAAGAGAGCGAGCCTCCCCAGTGACCCATCGTCGATCGGACTCGCGTGCCTGGGCCCGCGCTTCGTCGTGGGCAACATGCATCACGGCGTTCACGTGACTGTCGACGAGTGAAATTCGGGCGAGGCAGGCGTCGAGCGCTTCAGTCGGACTCGCCGCTCGACTGGCGAACAGGCTGAGCAATTCCGTCACTGTGCAATCGGCAAGGTCCGTAGGTCGGTCGATCACGGCAGGCACCCGGGGCGAGCCGGCGGTCGCCGGCACGGGGTGCGAAGGATGGACGAGTGGCGCCGTGCGCGGTTCGAGCGGGGCCGCATCGGCCATACCACCGAGGTTCAGTTCCCGGACGGCGACAACCTCGTCCCACCACACCGCCATGGCCTCAGCCGCAAGGCTGACGTAGCGATCGTCAAGCTGGACCCCGGCGACGCGAGCCGTGGCCACCATCTCGTCGTGCGAACGGACACTCATCGCTTGAGCATCCTGTGGGCGGGCTGGTCAGCCGAGAAGGCGGCCAAGTGCACCAGCGGCACCCTCGGCCCACGAGGCCACGGTGGCCGACAGTTGATCGAGTTCTCCGTCGAGGATGAAGAGCCCTCTCGTGGGCACGATGGCCCCGATCTCGACCAGCAACGGCCGAAGGAAGACCTCGGGGGCCAGCGCATGAACGGCAGATCCGCCAACCATGACCGGGACCGCGACGACACCAGCGAGACCGGTCTGGCCGAACCAGTCCAGGTACGACTTCAGTAGCCCGGTATAGGTCGCCTTGTAGGTCGGCGTGGCGATGATGGCAAGGTCGGCGGCGGTCAGCGCCGCCACTTCGGCTTTGACATCGGCCGATGACCAGTCGAACAACTGGCCCCCGAGCTTGGCGAGATCAGTAATATGCGTGCGTACATTACCGCCGCGTCCGGCCGCACTTGCCGCCTGTCGCGCGACCTCCTCGGCCACTCCCAAAGTCCGGGAGTTGGCCTTGGGGTTGCCGCAGACGACAACAACGCTGAGTGCGGCCGAGCTCGTCACCTTTTCGACCGTCGCTTACTTATTGCACTCGAGGATTGGCATCACTTCGATACCGAACCGCTCCACACCTTCGACGAAGTCCGGGAACGTGAACATCATTCCCGCCACGCCGGGGATGGCGGCGATTTCATCGACCTTGCGGGCGACGGTGGCCGGTGAACCAGCGATCACGTTGATGTTGAACATGCAGTTGTTTCGCATGTCCTGGAGGATCTGGCGGGCCGTGCTGGTCTCGTCGGCGTTCACGTCGGCGGCCGCCATGCCCATCATGAAGGCGAGGGCGTCGGTGTCGGCGCCGTCTTTGCAGTACTGCACGTAGGCCTCGGCCTCGGCGTCGGTGTCCTTGATGAAGATCATGTTGAGGGCATACGCGCCAACCTTGCGGCCCGTCTTCTCGGCGGCCGCCTGGAGCTGATTGCTCATGGCCCGCATCTGGTCAAGGTCACTTGGCGTGACGATGAAGTTGAAGTCACCGTATTCGGCGCAGAATTGCATGCCCCGCTCCGACTGGCCGGCGCCGACGATGGGAATGTGGGCCGTGGGCTTGGGCTGCACCATGCAGTCATCGAGTTGGTAGAAATCACCTTTGATGGAGCTGCGGCCGTTCTCCCAAAGGTCTTTCATGATGGCGACGTACTCCGACGAGTGCTCGTAGCGGTTGGCGAAGTGTGAGTCGCCCGGCCACACCCCCATCTGCTGGTATTCGCTCATGTTCCAGCCCGACACCAAGTTGATGCCGAAGCGTCCCTTGGAGATGTCGGAGATGGTGACTGCCATGCGAGCGACCATGGCCGGGTGCAGGGTGAGAATGGCCGTCGAAGCGTAGAGCTTGATCTTCTCGGTCACGGCGGCGAGGCCGGCCATGAGGGTGAACGATTCGAGGTTGTGGTCCCAGAACTCGGTTTCGCCACCGAAGCCGCGCAGCTTCACCATCGACAACACGAACTCGAAGCCATGCTTTTCTGCCGCCAGCGTGATCTGCTTGTTCAGCTCAAAACTGGGCATGAACTGCGGTGAATTCTTCGAGATGATCCATCCGTTGTTGCCAATCGGAATGAAGACGCCAAAGTCCATGCGAAGCCTCCTGTAGGGGAACTGAGGCTCCGAACACTACCGAGGGCCCTAGGGGCCGACAACTCGTCGATCAGATTCCTCAGAGGATTAACAAATTCGTAAGATGAAGTTCTCATGGGAATCGGTGACGTCGACGAATCGTGGGGTTGCGTCATTGGCCGCTTCCAACCGTTCCACCTCGACCACCTGAGTTTGGCTACCGAAGTCATCTCGTCGGGTCGCCGACTCATCGTCGCGATCACCAACGCTGAGCGATCATGGCGAGTACCCGTCGACGAAGCGCCGCACCGGCACACGGATGGGGCGAACCCGTTCTCCTATGCACAACGAGCGGAGATGGTTCGGGCTGCGCTCTCCCCGCTCGTACCGGACGATTCGTTCCAAGTCACGCCCTTCCCGATCCACGATCCGAGCGTCTGGTCGACGTACCTTCCGCCGGGAACGCAATGCTGGGTTCGTGATCGTGGCCCGTGGGAGTCGCGCAAAATTCGTGAGCTCGCTGTGTGTTACCCGGTGCGATCGGTTCCGAGGCTGAACCCGGAGCGATCGGGGACCGAGATCCGGCGAAAGATCAGCGCGGGCGACCCGTCGTGGACGAACGATGTTCCAACGCCCGTGGCGGATTTGATATCGGCATGGCTGCGCACCAGTTCCGTGGTGGTCGCCACCGAGCAACACCGTTGCGTCGGCGTCGAAGATCAGGACACGCCATGACGACATCCGACAACACGCATTACGGCGAAGACCATCCACGGCCGGCTGACGATCGATGCCCAATGATCCTCGTCATCCTCGACGGACTCGGCGATCGCGCCCATCCCGAGCTCGCCGACGGTCCCGACGGATTGCCGCGCACGGCGTCGGAAGCGGCGCGTACTCCGGTGTTGGACGAGTTGACCCGGCGGGGCGAATCGGGCGTGCACGTCCCCCTCGGATGGGGACGCGCCGCCGCCAGTGAGATTGCCCATTGGTCGCTGTTCGGCTTCTCGGACATCACCTTCCCGGGACGGACCCGGCTCGAAGCGCTCGGTCACGGGCTGGCACCGGAACCTGGTTCGCTCCTGCTCTTCGCCGCTCTGCGACCGTCCACGACCGACGACCAAGGCAACATCTGGATCACCGGAAGGGTGCGCCGAGACGAACCCGAGGTGGCCCGTCGGCTACTGGAGAAGGTCAGTTTCCACCAGACCGAAACTCACTCATTCAGACTGACCGTCTTCGATCGCGGCGAAGCCATCCTCACCGTCACGGCCATCGCTCCGCACGTAGCCGAGGCGGTGACCGACACCGACCCCTTCTTCGAGCACCTTCATCCGATGATGCAACCGCTTGCCCTGCGGTCGCTCGACTTCGAGATGGTTGGTGCCGACGCCACTCCGACTGCGCTGGCCGACTACCTACGTTGGGCGCGAACCGTTCTTGGTGACGATCCTCTGAACCGAGATCGCGTCGCCAACGGCTTACCGGCGCTTGACACCCTCACCACGAAATGGGCGAGTGTCATCGCTGCCGTGCCCTCGTTTCGCGAGATCACCGGAGTACGCGGGGCCATGGTCCCGACCAGTCCGTTCTACCGAGGACTCGCACGCCTGCTCGGTATGGATGCCGTCGAAGCCACCCGCGGCAGCAATTCGCTCGCCGAATCGCTCGACGCCGCCCGTCAACTCATTGCGGGCGGCGCGCAGTTCGTGCACGTCCACACGAAGGTCCCCGACGAAGCCGGGCACACCAAGGACCCCGTCGCCAAGAAGGCCGCCGTCGAGTGGTGCGACGCCCAGCTCGCGGCGCTGCTCGAGCCGCCATTCTCTCGATGGGTCGTGGGCGTGACCGGAGATCACGCCACGCCAGCATCGGGCGGCGTGCTGCACTCCGGCGATCCCACGCCGTTCGTGGTGGTGGGTCCGTCGGTCCGGCCCGACGACGTCTCCACCTTCGGCGAACTGACATCGCGCCGCGGCGCGCTTGGCGTGCTCGCCGCCTCGGACGTGCTTCCGCTCATGTGCTCACACGCCAACCGCCCCCGTCTTCTTGGCCATCGGCCGTCGCCGTATCCGACTATCGCCCTGCCCGACGAACCGGTCCCGTTTCGCTGACGCCCGTTCCGCTCTCTAGGTGTGTCGGAATCCTCAGATGTATTGTCCAGGGAGTGGCTCTCCCCGATGACTTTCCGACAGCCGGCGACTTCACCACGCCCGAGCACCTCATCGACACAATGGCGGAGATCGATCAGCTCTACGCCACGATTGTTGCTCCGCTCGAAGAAGGTCTGGCCCATCGCTTCGCCGGGGTCGACGACTACCTGGATACCGATGGTCGACTCCATCCCGAGATCTGGGAAGCCCGCCGCCACATCATGCGGGCCTCGGGCGCGGCCGGGCTCTATGGGGCGTTTCTTCCCAGCCGCATCGGTGGTCGTGACTACGACCGCGAGGACATGCTCTGGATCGAAGAGCGCGTCTATAGCTACGGCCTCCGGTTGAATCCAGCGCTGCTTTCCTGGAGCGAAGGAGCGACACCTCGAGTGATCTTCGCCCACGACCACCATCGCGAACAGTTCACCCTTCCCCTCGTCCGCGGCGAGAAGACTTCCTTCCACGCGATCACCGAGCCCGGAGCCGGATCGAATCTGTTCGACATGAAGACCAACGCCGTGCAGCGCAACGGTGACTGGATTCTGAACGGGCACAAGGCGTACATCACCAACGCCTTCGAGGCCGACGTGGCCCAGGTCTTGGCCGTTACCCATCCGGGCAACGGTCGGCGCAGCTTCACGTACGTCCAGTTCGACACCCACGAGGCCCGTGCTCGCGGGTTCTCGACCGGCAAGGTGTACCAAACGATGTTCAACGACGGCATCACCGGCGAAGTGATGTTCGATGACCTCGTGCTCCCGGCTGACTCGGTGATCGGTGAAGTCGGCGGAGCGTTCGATATCGCCATGGCTTCGATCAACTGGACGCGCATGCGCCGTGGTGGCATGTGCTCCGGGTGGGGGCAGTTGCTCATCCACCGGATGGTCGAGCGAGCAAAGAGTCGCGTGATCGGCGGCAAGCCGTTGGGTGCCAATCAGGGCATTGCCTGGATGGTTGCCGATAGCTACGCCGACTGGATGATGGCCCGGTCGCTGTCGCTGTCGGTAGCCCGTGAGCTCGATCATCCCGGCCCGTGGTGGAAGACGCCGCGTCCTCGCGAGGAGGTCCGCAAGATCTCCGCAGTGAAGCTCACGAACGACGAGTGCTTTTACCGAATTGCCGACCGCGCCCTGCAACTCCACGGCGCGGCCGGGGTCATGCGCGACACGGAGATCAACAAGCTGTTCCAGCTAGCCCGGAACTTTCGTATCCCGGGTGGGGCCGACGAGGTGCAGCGAAACTCCATCGCCGAAGGCCTCGGCCTGCGGTTCTGAAACGCACGGGCACTCAGCCGCCGAAGGCTCCGTCGGTGGCCATCTCGGCGATCTGATCGGCGTCGTAGCCGAGTAGTCCGGTGAGGATCTCGTCGGCGTGCTCGTTGCGAGACGGTGCCCGCACGTGGTCCGTGCGAGGAGCGCCGACCCGTATCGGTGAGGTGAACTGACGAACGGTTCCGTAGTGGGGGTGGTCCGTTTCGGCAATCACCATGCGGGCCTGTGCGTGGGGATCGGCGGCAGCTTGGTCGATCGACCAGATCGGGCCACATGGGACGCCAGCGGCCGTGAGAAGTTCCAACCAATCATCGGTTGTATGCGCGCCTAGGGCGTCGTCGATCTCGGCTTCGCACGCAACCTTGTTCAGCCGACGTTGTTCGAAGTCGACGAAGCGGGCGTCGTCGAGAAGATCGGGCCGACCGATCGCCGCGCACAGGCGCTCCCAGAACTTGTCCTTGGCGCACGTGAGCACGATCCACCCGTCAGCGGTTGGGTAGTTGCCGAAGGGCACCAGCGACGGGTGCGACGAGCGAGTGGTGCGCCCGATCACGTGGTTCTCGGTGAGCGCCCACGTGCCGGGGTAAGACAGCAGGTTCATGGCGGTGTCGTAGAGCGACAGGTCACAGTCCATGCCCACGCCATCGCGGCGAGCCGCATGAATCCCAGCGAGCGTGGCTGCGGTGAGAACGAAGCCTCCGGAGAAGTCGACGAGCGACAGCCCCGACTTGGCGGGTGGCCCGTTCGGTTCGCCGGTGAGGCTCATCCATCCGCACATGCCCTGCAGGATGTAGTCGTAGCCGGGTTCGGTCATGCGCGGTCCAACGTTGCCGAATCCCGAGAGCGACACGCACACGATTCTGGGGTTGATGTGTTTGAGGTGTTCGTATTGGATTCGGAGCTTGGCGGGAACATCGCCGCGAAGATTCGAGACCACCGCGTCGGCGGCGGCCACCAAATCTTCGAACACGCGTCGCCCGGCGGTGCTGGTGATGTTGAGGGAGAGCGACCGCTTGTTGCGGTTGAACGTCTCGAAGAAGAGCGAGTCCTCGCCGTGTTGAAACGGCGGCACGTAGCGACCCACATCACCGTTGGTTCGCGGATCTTCGATCTTGATCACGTCGGCCCCGAGATCGGCCAAGTGGACGGTGCCGAAAGGACCGGCACCGAATTGTTCAACGGCGATGATCCGGACGTCTTCGAGTGGGCGCACAGAACTCACAGCTCTCTAGTGATCGATCTTTTGGTACACCGAGTTCAGGCGATGCACATGCTCGTGCATCGTCAACTCCGCGGTCTTCACGTCGCCGGCGAGGACGGCTTCGTGGATAAGCCGGTGCTCGTGGTTGACCTTCTTCCAGAACGCAGGTGATGACGCACGCGCCACGTATCGAGTGGTGAGCACGTCAAAGATCGGACGGGCCATGAGGTCGAGGAGCGGGTTTCCCGCCGCTTCGAGCAAGGTGAGGTGAAACGAGCGGCCCCGTGACCGGTGTTCGGCTTCCGACGCCTTCCCGCGGACCACATCATTGGCGAGTCGTCTCAGCTGATCGTCGTTTCGGCGTTCAGCGGCCAGACCGGCGACGGGAACCTCAAGCAGTAAGCGCGCTTCGAGAATCCCCTGGTCGTTCAGCGTCTCTGCATGCATCATCATCCCGATGGAGTCGGTGAGGTATCCCTTGACCTGTTCCGTCGACGGGACCGCCACCCATGTGCCGCCGTTGACGCCTCGACGGGTCACGACGAGACCACTCGATGTCAGGTTGCCCAGTGCCTCACGGATTGTCGAGCGACTGACGCCGAAAACCTTGGCGAGTTCGGGCTCGATCGGGAGGCGCTGGCCCAGGATCAGAACGCCGGTGACGATGTTCGTGCGGAGCTGGTCGGCGACCTGTCGGTAGGCCGGCCGGATCCGCTCGATGGCTAATGACCCGCTGGGGTCGTCGGGACTCGAAGGATCGTCGGAATAGTCAGTACGCATACGGTATCATCTTGACGGATTCATGCCCGAAGCGCGGGGATCACGTGCTCGCTGATGAGTCGGACGGACTGGAGCGTGGATTCGACCGGCATGCCGACCCAGTGCGTGCGAACGATGAACTGGTTCACGCCGATCGCTTTCCACGGTGCCAGTTCGGCGATCACGTCTTCGGGTGAGCCGACCACGAAGCGTTGTTCGGACAGCTGCTCGTAGGCGGCAGCAAAGTCGTCTTTCTCGGGCATGACCTTGTCCTGGCCCCACTCGGCGTACACCTTGTACTTGGCTGACAAGTAGGGCGCCGCCAGACGGATCGCCTCCTCCCGGGTCGGGGCGCAGAACACTTCGCGCATCAACGGCAGCGTGGTGACGTCGGCCCGACCACAGGCGTTCGCGGCGGCGTTGAACAAACTAATCTGGCGGAGCACGGTCTCGGACGTGGCATGCGGATTGATCATCCACGCATCGGTGAGGCGGGCTGCTCGTTCGACGGCCGCGTCGGAGTTGGCGGCCATCCAGATCTCCGGTCGCGGCCGCTGCACCGGAAGAAAGGTGAGCGACGCACCGTCGAGCTGGCACCAGGGCAGATCGGCATGAACTTCCTTACCCGACCACAGCTCGGTAACGATCCGCAGGTTCTCTTCGAGACGATGCACCTGCCCCTTCTTGGAAAGCCCGAACGCCTGGTACTCCTTTTCTCGATAGCCGAGGCCGACGCCGTAGATCAGCCGGCCTTCGAGCACCACGTCGAGGGCCGCATAGTTCTCGGCCACTTCGAGCGGGTTAAGGAGCGACAGCAGATTTATCCCGATCCCGACTCGCATGTTCCCGGTCTCCGGCGCCAGCCGGGCCAGGTAGGCGAGGGGCTGGATGTGGGTCATGCCTTCGGCGAGGAAATGCTGCCCGGCCCACAACATGTCCCATCCCTGATCGCGTGCGGCATGAACAACACGAATCTGCTCGTGCAGGGCCTGGACCTGATCGGTGCCGACCGGATGCTGGTTGGTGAGGAAGAGGCCGAACTGGACGCTCATCCGCGCAGCGCCTGACCGAGCACTCGACTGTCGGCCAAGTTGTCGAGGCCGAGGACGAGGTCCTGCACGCGATGGGTGATGTCACGTGAGGTCGCGGTCCGCATGTTGTCCTGGAACTTCACGATGATCTCGTCCGCGCTCAGCGGCCGCTCGTCGGCGCCGCGGTTGACCTGCTCGCGATGGGCAAACACGCGGCCGTCGTGGAGCGTGATCTCCAGAGCACCGCTGTAGTGCTTGGGGAATCCGGAATCTGGATCGTCGAAGCACGTGACCTTCGCCGCGAGATCGAGGATCTCCCGATCACCGATGGCGTCGTTCTCCAATTCAGCGAGACCGAACTGTCCGCGAACGATCGAGGCGGCCACGATGTAGGGCAGCGAGAACTTCGCGTCGTAGTCGCTCTTCGGCAGGAGTTTCTTCTCCGCCGGGTATGACACGACCTGCCCCGGAGTCGGGTGAATGTAGGCATCGATCTTGGCGATGTCGCCTGGGGCGATGCCGTTGCCCTTCACGATGATCATCGCGGCGTCGGCGAAGGCGTGCGTGAAATGACACACCGGGAACGGCTTGACCGCGTTGTTCAACACTTCCCAGGTCTCACCCAGTCCCGCGGTGCATGCGGCCAGATCGGGCACCTTGTTCTGCAGGTGGGTGTTGAAGAAGCCGAAGCGGCCCTCGTAGACGCGCAGCGGAGTCTGAAATCCCTGGCGTGCGAAAGCCGCTGCAGTGATCGCGTTCGACGCAGCCAAGCCAGGGTGTGCCCGTTTCGTCCATGAACCGTCATCGAGGAACTCGAGCAGGCCGGCCGAAGTGGAACCGGCAAAGCCTTGGGCATACGCAATGAGCTTCGCCGGCAGCCCTTCCATCTTCGCTGCTGCGGTTGCGCAGCCGAATGCACCGGCCACACCGGTCGGATGGAAGCCGACCTCATGGAAGCCGCCGTTGGCGGCCATACCGATGCGTGCCGACACTTCAACCGCGAGCACGTAGCCGACGAGCAGATCGCGGCCGGGAAGGCCCTTGTTGTTGGCCATGGCAAGCGCGGTAGGCACCGCACTCGTCGACGCGTGGCACACGGCGGCGACGTGGGTGTCGTCGTAGTCGAGGCCATGCATCAAGATGCCGTTCATCAACGCCGCGTCGCGGATGGGCAGGCTGTTGCGGAAGCCGACCACCGGCTCCGATCCCTCACTGCCGAATCCAGTGAGTGCACTCAGCGCGGTGCGGCTGAACTCGAAGCGTGTCGACGCGAAGGCGATGCCGACGCAGTCGAGGATGAACAGCTTCGAACGCTCCACCACGTTCGCCGGAAGGTCCTTGAATGTGAGGTCAGCGGCGAAGTTGGCGATGGTCTCGCTGATGGTGGCGCCGGCGGTGGCGTCGGAGGAACCGAGAACGTCTGAGGACATCGAGGAATCTGCCATGACGCGATTCTGTCAGCGAATCCCGGGTCGAGTGAAATCCTCTGATGTATTTCGGTCAGGTTCGTGACTACGCTTGCCGGGCATGTCAACGGGCAAGCAACTTCGGGTAACGGTCGTCCAGTCCGGATCATGTTCGGAGGACCTCGCGGCGAACACGTCGGCGCTGCTCGACACCTTTCGCGCTGAAGCGGAGAAGGGAACCGACCTCGTTCTCTTTCCCGAGTTGGCGACCGCACCGTACTTCTGCGCGACCACCAAGGACGAGCGGTTCTGGAGCTGGGCGGAGGCCGTGCCCGGCCCGACAACCGACGCGTTTGCCAAAGTCGCGGCCGAGACGGGAACCGCAGTGTGCTTCGGTATCTACGAACGCACCGATGAGGGCATCTATTACAACGCAGCGCCCATCATCGACGGGACCGGCGCGTTCGTTCACGGAACGCTTCCCGGTGGTTCAACCCAGCCCTACTTTCGCAAACTGGCGATTCCGAAGGTCGAGACACCAACGCTGACCACCGACGAGAAGCACTGGTACGGCCCCGGGGCCGGGCCGTGCATCTTCGAGGTGAACGGCATCAGGGTTGCCGTCCTCATCTGCTACGACCGCAGCTTCTCCGAGCATTGGATGGCAGCTACGCACATGGGAGCCGAAGTGGTGATCGTCGTGGTCTCGTCTTTCGGGTGGCGGTCTGAGCTCTTCATTCCGGAATTGCGGATCCGGGGGATGGAGAGCGGTTGCTGGGTGGTTGCCGCAAACCGTGGCGGGCCGGAGATCGTAAATGGCCAAACGATCACGTTCTTCGGGCAATCGTGCGTGATCGAACCGACCGGCAAGGTTGTGGCGATTGCGCCGGCCGATGAAGCGGGACATATCCTCCACGCCACGCTCGACACATCGATCATCCCCGAGGCCCGGCGTACCTGGCCGATCCAACAGGATCGCCGCCCCGAAGTCTTCCGCTTCCTGTACGACACGCCGCCGTTTGACCCCGAGAACTCGGGGACGTCGTCGCTGAGCTGAGAGCAACGGAAAACCCAAACTACCGCCGCCGCTTTCCTAGATCACACCGCGGTCGGCGAGCGACCGCCGCTCTTCTGCCGACAGACCGAGGAGCTCGCCGTACACACCGTCGTTGTCATGACCGAGGACCCAGTGCCCGGTGTGACCGGCATGCCCGGGAGTATCTGACAATCGGGGGATAACGCCTGGGCCGACGAGGTCGCCGAGTTCCGGGTCGGTCATGGTGATGAGGGACAGGTTGGCTCGGAAGTGGGGATCGTTCACCAGATCCTCCGCGGAGTTGACCGGGCCGAACACGACGTCGCCTTCGTCGAGCCGTCGTGCGAGGTCGTCGAAATCGAGCGTCGCCGCCCACTGCATGATTTCCGCATCCAGCGCATCGGCGTGGCTCCTACGACCGAGATCATCTGCGTACAGATGATTCTCCGCGAGGTCTGTCCGTCCCATGACCTTGCACAGACGTTGCCAGAGACTGTCGGAGTTCGCCGCGATCACCACGCGTCGGCCGTCGCGAGTTGTGTAGAGGTTGGATGGGACGACATGGGCGAGACGGACACCCTGCGGCTGACGGATCGCTCCCAACTTGGCGAACTCCGTGGTGACCGATTCCGACACGGCCAGGCATGCATCGGTGATCCCGACATCGATGACCTGCCCTGCCCCACCGTTCGCCGCTCGGTTGTACAACGCCAGCAGCACGCCCTGGAAGGCGAACATCCCAGCAAGAGAATCACCCATCGACAGGCCCATGCGAGGCGGGGGTTGGTCGGGGAACCCGTTCAGGTAGCGGAGCCCTCCGGCGGCTTCGCCGGCCGACGCGTAGCCGGGTCGGTGCGCGTACGGTCCGGTCTGTCCGTAGCCGGAGACTCGAGCGATGACCAAGCGCGGGTTCCGGGCGAGCAGCACCTCGGGGCCTAGGCCCCACCGCTCCAACGTGCCCGGCTTGAAGTTCTCGACGAGCACGTCGCATTCATCGATAAGCCGTCGCGCGAGTTCCTGCCCCTCCGGTTGACGGAGATCAAGGGTGATGAGCTTCTTGTTCCGTGCCAGGAACGGCCACCACAGCGCCCGGGGTCCGTTCGGTCCAGCGGCGCGCGTTGCCCCCCAGTCGCGCATCGGGTCACCCGAGCCGGGAGCTTCGACCTTGATCACCTCGGCGCCGAAGTCACCGAGCATCTTGCCGACGAACGGACCGGCGAGGATCACGCCCAACTCGACAACCCGTAACGCCCGGAGAGGTCCGTCGGTTCCGATCGCTTTCACGTCAGGCACCCTCGAACTCTAGGAGTGGCGCGGGTGAACCTCGACACGCGTTCGCCTTCGGGGATTCGGCACAACCGGGAGGTTCAGATACATTCTCGCCCTGCATGCCTGAATTCCCCGGACGTATCGGCCGCACGCTGAGCGATTCCGAGCCGTACTGGCCTGAGGCACCGCGTCCTCCGCGTGGGGGACCGAACATCCTGGTGGTGCTCTTCGACGACGTGGGATTCAGCGACTTCGGCTGCTACGGATCCGAGATCGAGACACCGACCATCGACGCGCTCGCCGCCCGCGGTGTGCGGATGACGGGTTTCCACACCACGGCGATGTGCTCGACCACACGTGCCGCGCTGTTGACCGGTCGCAACCACCACTCGGTCGGGATGGGCTGTCTCGCGAACTTCGACTCGGGCTTTCCCGGCTACCGGGGCAAGATCGCCCAGTCCGCCGGAACCCTTGCCGAGATGCTGCGCCCGCACGGGTACCGCAACTACATGCTCGGCAAGTGGCACGCCACTCCCACCACGGAGTCGGGCCCGACCGGCCCGTTCAACGGCTGGCCACTGGGTCGCGGCTTCGATCGGTTCTACGGGTTCCTCGATGCCGAAACGGACCAGTACTCACCTGAACTCGTGCAGGACAACACCCACATCACGGCGCCCGGCACCTACGAGTCGGGCTATCACCTCACCGAGGATCTCTTCGACGCTGCGATCCGCATGATTGCCGACCATGAGGCCGGTGCGCCGGCTCAGCCATGGCTGTGCTGGGTTGCCCTTGGCGCCTGTCATGCGCCACACCAGGTGCCCCGGTCGTTCATCGACAAGTACGAGCCGGTGTTCACCAAGGGCTGGGATGCTACGCGCGCTGGTCGTCTCGCCAAGCAGAAAGCTGCCGGCGTTGTGCCTCCCGAGACCGAGCTCCCGCCCCGGAACGACTGGGTCAAGCCGTGGGACGAGTGCACGGAGGACGAGCGAAAGGTGTTCGTCCGTCTTCAGGCCGCGTACGCGGGCATGCTCGATCACTCCGACGTGCACCTGGCCCGGCTGATAGCTCATCTCGACGTGTCCGGTCAGCTCGACGACACGCTGATCCTGGTGCTGTCCGACAACGGCGCCAGCCAGGAAGGCGGACCGCAGGGCTTTGTCAACGCGCTCGGGCCCATCAGCGGGATCCCGGAGCCCATGGAGGAGAAGCTCGCCAGACTCGGCGACATCGGCGGCCCCGACACGCACACGAACTTCCCGTGGGGATGGGCCATGACCGCCAACACCCCGTTGAAGCGGTACAAGCAGAACACGCACGGGGGCGGCATCCGTGATCCGCTCGTGATCTCGTGGCCGTCCGGGCTGGCCGCCCGCGGCGAGGTGCGTGATCTGTTCTGCCATGCGAGCGATCTCACGCCGACCCTGCTCGACATCACCGGCATCGCCGCCCCCGGCGTCATCAACGGAATCGTGCAGCAACCGATCGAGGGGACGAGCTTCGCCCGGTCACTGCACGACGCGAGTGCCAAGGGTGCGAAACAGGTCCAGTATTTCGAGATGTTCGGTCACCGCGGACTCTGGCAGGACGGATGGAAGGCCGTGGCGTACCACGCGCCCGGAACGCCGTTCGACGACGACCGATGGGAGCTCTACCACCTCGACTCGGACTTCTCCGAGAACCACGACCTCGCGGAAGCGGAACCGGAGCGGCTCGAAGCGATGAAAGCGGAGTGGTGGCGCCAGGCCGAAGCACACCAGGTGCTCCCGCTCGACGACCGGTTCTTTCCACGGTTCGCCGAGAACGCCAAGCGCCACACCGGCGATCGCACGCTGTTCACGTTCTGGCGCGGCATGGGGCATGTGCCCTCCGACGTCGCCCCCGACGTCCGGAGTCGTAGCTACACCATCACTGCGTACGTGGACATCCCGAAGGGGGGTGCTGAAGGTGTGTTGCTCTCCCACGGTGACAAGACCAGTGGCTACAGCCTCTACGTGAACGACGGACACCTCGTCCACGACCTCAACATCGGGGGCAGTCATCAGGTCGTCACCTCGGACCGTCCGGTACCCCGCGATTGGTCGGGCACGCTCGGATTCCGGATGACCCGCGAGGGCCTTGCGGGCACCGGCACACTGCTGATCGACGGTCAGGCGGCCGGGCAGATGATGAGTCGGGGGATGTTCAACGTCATCATCTCCTTCTCGGGCCTCGACATCGGTCTCGATCGCGGGACCACGGTCGGTGACTACGCGAGTCCGTTCGTCTTCACCGGTGGACTCACGAAGGTCGTCGTTACGCTGGGCGACGATCAGGCGTTGGACCACGCGGCCGTTGGCCGGAGCACGATGGCGCGTGAATAGCCGGTAACAGCCACGACTGAGCGGCGTCACGCGCCGAACAGGCTCGAGTCTGCCGGCGAGTTGGTGCGAGCGCCCTTTGCCTCGTACAGCGCCGCGTCGGCCCGGAGCAGCAGGCTCGAGGGAGTGTCTGCAGGTTCACTGACAGCGACCCCGACACTGGCCCGCGGATGAAGCCTCGGAAGCCCGTGGACGTGCTGCTCGGCGATCGCCCGGTTGATGTCACCGGCGATCGATCGGGCCTCGTCTTCATCCCGGACCGGGTCGAGAAGGATGACGAACTCGTCACCACCGACCCGAGCGGCGTGATCCCCCGCCCGCTTGGCCTGTCGAATGGCCTGCGCGACGACGACCAGGAGTCGATCGCCGACAGCGTGGCCGAAGGTGTCGTTGACCTCTTTGAACCGATCGAGATCGACGAAGCACAGGGCAATGCGGCGCCCTTCATGCTCGGCTCGTTCCAACGCTGTTGCCATGTAGGCGGCGAGTCTCCGTCGGTTGGGGAGATCGGTCAGCTCATCGTGCGACGCCGAGTGGGCGAGCGCTTCGGCGATCTCGTGTCGTTCGGTGACGTCTCGTGCGGTGATGACGATCCCCTCCACGGCGGGCTCGGCGAGCAGGTTGACGGCGACACACTCGAGGTGTCGCCACATCCCGGCGCTCGATCGGATCCGTATGACGAACGCTTCGCTCGGATCCGACGCAGTTGCCACCGAGCGGACTGCGTCGGTGGTGATCCTGTGATCGTCGCGGTGTATTGCGTCCCAGATCATCGTTCCGGGCATGGTGCTCGGGTCGTATCCGAGTACCCGCTCAGCCGAGGGACTCGTGAACTTGATTCGCCCCGCCGCGTCGATGACCGTGATGATGTCGGTTGCGTTGCGGAAGAGGAAGCTGAAGCGACGCTGCTCGATCATCAGCTCATGCTCGAGCGTGATGTCCGCGAACGCAGTCAACACGGAGATGGCATTGCCGCGCTCGTCGAGCACCGGGTTGGCGTTGACCCGCAGCCACACCAGGCTTCCTCGGGGCTGATGCACGCCCATGATCTGACCGGTCACCGGTTGTCCGGTCCGCAACGACTCCATCGCCGGATGCGCCTCGCCGGGCCACGGTGTCCCGTCTTCACGGATTGCCCGCCAGCGCGGATCGACCGACGTCCGGCCGCCGAGCTCTTCGGCCGAGAGGCCAAGGACCCGCTCGGCCGCCGGATTCCAGTTCAGGATCCGACCATCGATGCCCTGGAACACCAATCCCTCGGTCATCGTGTCAAGGATCAGTGTCTTTCGGCGCTCCGACTCGTCCAGTTCCACGAGCAGCGACCGCTGCGCATCGTGGGCGAGTTCCTGTTCGACGAGATGAGCGAGGTCAACGAGAGCCTGCTGCTCGTCTTGGCTGAGCACGCGTGGCCTGCGGTCGATCGCACACAGCGTTCCCATGGGGAGGCCCGATGGGTCATGGAGCACCTGGCCCGCGTAGAACCGCACCCCCGGGTCGCCCACCACGAGGGGGTTGTCGTGGAAGCGCTCATCGACGTGCGAGTCAGAGATGACGAAAGGGCCGTCGGCTTCCTCGACGATGGCATGGCTGCAGAACGCAACGTCGCGCGAGGTCTGGTTTGCATCGAGGCCCACCCGGGACTTGAACCACTGCCGATCCGTGTCGATCAGGCTGACCAGCGCAATGGGGACATCAAGGATTGTTGCGAGAAGCCGTGTGATCCGGTCGAAGCGCTCCTCGGCGCCGGTGTCGAGAATGCCCAAACGATGCAGGGCGGTGATCCGCAACGATTCGTCGACATGATTCGGCGCAGACTTCACGAAGTGAACGATCGGCGGCGATGCCCTGGACCTGAGGAAGAACGGCCGATCCTTACGGAGTTCTGAGGCGGGAGTTCAACGGCGGCGGGTCTAACCCGCAGCACCGAGGGGCATCACCCCCGGCGCCTCGCACGCCGATCGCCCTTGAAGGAGTACATCGCGGCGTCCGCCCGGGCGATCAACGTTTCGGTCTCGCTCGCCGGGCCGGCGGCAACGCCCACACTGGCGACCACCTCTAGGCGGATCTCGCTAACCGCGAAGGGACCGTTGACCGTGCGCTGCAAGTCCGTGGATCCGATCGCGCACGCTTCCGGCGAGTCGCCGTGGCGAACCAGGACGAATTCGTCGCCACCGATGCGGGCGATCACGTCGCGCCCCGTGGTGACGGTGCGCAGCCGTCGGGCGACCTCGATCAGCACTTCGTCGCCGATGTCATGCCCGTATCGATCGTTGATCTCCTTGAAACCGTTCAGATCGACGAACGCGACCGACGCCCAGTCCCCGAGGTCGGTTCGTGAAAGGTGAGCGTGCAGCGCGCGCCGGTTGGCCAGACCGGTCAGCGCGTCGCCGTCGGCCTGCCGTCGCAGTTCCTGTCGCGTCTGCTCCGCTTCGACGAGCAGCCCGATCCGCCTCGCAACCCGACCGGTGAGCGCCCGGGTGAAGGGCCGGACGTCGGGGAAGTTCGAGTGGGTCTCCACCACGCCGAGAGGCCGACCGGTCGATGGTGCCACGACCGGAACCGAGAGGTCGAGTCGATCCTGCACGATTCGGGGCCAGGCAGGCCCGGTTCTCGATTCGCCCAGGGCGATGCCAGCGCCCGGGGTCGCCGCGATACACCGATCGTGCTCGTCGAACACTGCGGCCTGCGAATCGGCAGATCCGCCGCTGCACAGGGTTTCCAGCACGCGGCCCAGAACCTCGTGGAGCGGTTCGCCGAGCGCCGCTGCGTCGAACGCTTCGACGGTGCTGTGTTCCTGATTCGCGAGCGTCAACTGCAGAACCATGCCGTCGACCAGCGGATTGTCGACGAGGTTCAGCAGCCGAAGGGCGACCGGCCGCCAGCCGCCGCGGGGTGAGCGTATCCGGACGAGCAACTCGAAGCGCCGGTCCATGCCGAAGGTTGTGTCGGCGACGCCTTCGCGCTCGACCCCGAAGATCTCCGAGCACAGCTCGACATCGTCGGGATGGAGCGCATCAAGAAGCGGGTCGGCGGCGTTGGCATCGAAGTCGACCAGCGAGAAGACGGAATCGCTCGCCCAGATCGGCGTCCCGTGGCGGTTGAGCATCACGAATCCCTGGGTCGGGTCCGACCCCAGAGCGGTCAGCACTCGATTGGCGATCGCGTCCACGCCCAAACGTTAATGGCGCGACGGGTTTGCGTCGGAATCGGGCGCAATGCCCTGACGCGGGTGTTTGGTGCATTTCACGAAGGGGATGGACACCGAGTTCACCATGACGAAGGAACGACTCGCTGGTCGAACACATCGAGGTCGGCCCAGCACACGGCCTGTCGAAAGCTGTGCCATCGTTCTGGGGGCCGATCGACGAGGACGAACTGGGAGTTCCCATGAGCATCCACCAGCCTGAGCGTCACCGGTTGGACCGGGTCGGCTGGCTTCGCGCCGCAGTACTCGGTGCGAACGACGGTTTGATCTCCACGTCGAGCCTTCTCACCGGAATCATCGCCAGCGCAGCCACCCGCTCGACGGTGATCCTGACCGGATTCGCTGGACTTTGTGCCGGATCGCTTTCCATGGCGGCGGGCGAGTACGTGTCGGTGTCCGCGCAAGCCGACGCCGAAGCAGCCGACACCGAACGTGAACGGCGTGAACTGGCCTCCGATCCGGACGCCGAGCTGGCCGAGCTCACCGCGATCTATGTCGGGCGCGGCGTACGTCCTTCCACCGCAGCCCAGGTTGCCGAGGACCTGCATCGGTCCGGTGCTCTCGAAGCCCACCTCCGTGACGAGCTCGGGTTCAGCGAGCACGGGGCTGCTCGACCGCTCCAGGCGGCGCTCGCATCGGCCGGCGCGTTCGCGTGCGGGGCGTTCGCTCCTGTCCTGATTGCTCTCGCCGCCCCGCGGAGCGTGGCGCTGGTGTTGGTCGTCGTGGTCACGGTCCTTGCGCTTGCCGCTCTCGGCATCGTCGGTGCCCGCCTGGGCGGCGCGCCCTGGCCGAAGCCCACGTTGCGGGTGCTGACCGCTGGTATCGCGGCGATGGCGGTCACTGCTGTTGTGGGCCGCATTGTGGGGACGGCGATCTGAGGCCGCGTCGTCTTGCGTGCGCCGTCGGCTGTCGGCGCAAGCGAGGCCGGGCTATGCCGGTGTTCGACTCGATTCGTCAGGCTGGACGGAAGGCATCCACGCGCCGGCGAGCAACTCGAATGACCTCACCCGGTCTTCGTGTCGATGCGTCGCCGTGGTGACCATGAGCTCGTCGACGCCGTAGCGATCGACGAGGTCGATCAACTGCAAGCGCACATCGGTGGGGGTGCCAAGCACCGCGCTCGCGAGTCGGCCGTCGAGGAACGCCCGTTCCTCGGAGGAGAGTGCCGCACCGTCGGCCTCCTCCGGCGTCGGCATCGGGCCCGGCCGACCTTGGCGGAGCCGAAGAAAGCCGAGCGCGCTAGCGCCGGCGAGGAATCGGGCCTCTTCGAAAGAGGGGGCGCAGAGCACCTGCACGCCGATCATCGCGTAGGGAGTCTTTCGCCACTCCGACGCCCGGAAGTTGTCCCGGTACAACTCCAGCGCCTGCACTGTGCCACCCATCCCGAAATGGTGGGCGAACGAGAACGGCCATCCGAGCTGTCCGGCCACCTGGGCGCCCCAATCGCTGCTTCCGAGCATCCAGAGGCTCGGCATGTTTCCCGCACCGGGAACAGCTGATATGCGCGCGTATGGGTGGCTCGGTTCGAAAGAACCGCGGAAGAACCCGATCAGGTCTCCCAGTCGGGCAATGAAGTCCTCGGACTCCTGGAGGCGGCCGCCGCGCAGTGCTCGTGCGGTGAGCCCGTCGGTGCCCGGGGCACGACCGAGGCCGAGGTCGATCCGGCCGGGATGAATCGCCTCGAGCATGCCGAACTGTTCGGCGATAGCGAGGGGCGCGTGGTTGGGGAGCATCACCCCACCCGATCCCAGGCGAATGGTGGTGGTTGCCATGGCCAGATGGGCGAGAAGCACCGCGGGGGAGGACGACGCGACGCCGGGCATCCCGTGGTGCTCGGCGACCCAGTGCCGGTGGTAGCCCAAAGCCTCGAGCCGGCGGGAGAGATCGATGGAGTTCCGCAATGCGTCGCCGACACTGGAGCCCGACGCGACCGGGGCGAGGTCGAGCACCGAGAGACGGGGGAGCGGTTCAGCACCAGGGAACGGAGTCACGCTTCCAGCCTGTCACCTTCCCGCCACATTTCGGCATTCGTCGTCATCGCGGAGACTGCGCAGATCAGTTTGCGGGAGCCGCCGGTGTCGTCTGGTCGAGTGGAGCCATGTAGAACCACACGGCGAACGACGCGCCAGCCTCCTTCATCGATTCTCGGGCACGCATCAGAAGCTTGCCGCCTTCGGTGCGCTCCAGGAACCAGCGCTCGAGGGCCCAGCCGCTCCTCGTGGGATCGACTGTCGACCCCGGAAGGGAGACCGCCGCCTCGCAGTAATACGTGCGCAGATCAATTGAGAGCTGAGCCGGATCGCCGGGCAGACCGGCCTCCTTCCATGGCGTACCCGAGGCGATCCGATCGAGTGCCCGGAACGCTTCAGGCACCTGATCCAGTGTGAGGACACGTCCGAAGTTCGTGCGTCCGCCGTTGGACGCGGCCGTTCTCTCGTAGGCACCTCGGATTGCGGCGGCCTCGTCGACGGCAGCCAACTCTGCCGGGTTGAACCGCGGAGGGAGGGCGCACGAGATCTGCTCGCTGCCCTCATCGGCGAGGACCTCCGGGTAGTCCACGAAGACCGGCCCGGACTCACGATCCACCAATGCCAGACCTGCCTCGAGCACTCGTGTCTGAAATACGGGGTCGGAAGGCCGACCGAGCGGGCGGCCGAGAGGGAAGTCGCAGAAGAGGGTGCGTGGTGCGAACATCCGCTCTGCCTGCTCGCGGATTGATGCCAGTACGACGGTGGCGAATCCGAGTCCCTCGAAGACGTGGGCGAGCGTACACACGGTACGCGTGCAGAGGGGTCAAACGGGTGTGAGAACGATCACGTCGACGCCGTCGCGTCGCAGCTCATCGGCGGCAGCCGGTCCGCTGTCGTGCCGAAGTGCCGTCATTGTCTCGTCCTGATTTCCCGTGAACGACACGTGGCGCGGGGCTACCCGGGCGATGACGCCGGCGTCTGCCAATTCACGCAGGCGGTCGATCGGGTAGACGACGTTGTAGTCGTTCGAGAATCCGACCCGGTCGAAGTTGGGACTCCAGTGACCCATGCGGATATCCGTCCGAGCACCGTCGAGCATCCGGTAACTGGTGTCACGAGCGGTAAAGGCCTCCTCGCCATGGTGGTGGAGCCCGGCCGTGGTGACGATGGCAACCGTGCAGTCGGAGAGCTTCGGTGGTCGAACGAAGAAGTGCTCGGTGAACTCCGGAACGGGAATGGCGGCAACAGCCCGTTTGATGTCGGCATCACTCATGGCTGTCAACCTAGGGACCATCATCGGACACGGGCAATACGGGCGCGGTCCAAGCGTGTGTACGTTGTCCGATGGACGAGAACCCGCAGACAGCGAGCTCGAGGAGAACCATGCGAACGAAGCCCACGATTGCCGACCTACGCGCCGGGCGCGGCACGATCCAACGCTCGATGGTTTTCGTCCTGAGCGCCGAGGAGGCAGCCGCGGCCGACGAGGCAGGAATCGACATGCTCTCGATCCACGGCGGCGTGATGTCGGCCGCACATCGCCGGGCGGCGCCGCACTGCGTCATCATGTCGGGCCTGGGCTTCGGCACGTACACCGATCCGGAAGATGCCGTTCGCCGGGCGTTCGCGCTGCTCGAGATGGGTGCCGACGCGATCTACTGCGTCGCTGCACTGTCGACGATCTCGCGCCTCGCCGAGGAAGGGATCCCGGTCGTCAGCCACGTCGGTCTGATCCCGTCGAAGGCGACGTGGTCGGGTGGTTTCCGGGCCGTCGGCAAGACCGCGGACTCGGCGACCCAGGTGTGGCGTCACGTCCAGCGGCTCGAGTCGGCAGGCGTCTTCGGCACCGAGATCGAGGTCGTTCCGGAAGCGGTGGCAACGGCAATTGCCAAACGAACCTCGTTGTTCATGATCTCGATGGGAGCGGGAAGTGGTTGCGATGCCCAGTACCTGTTCGCCGAAGACATCGTCGGGTCCAACCGTGGCCACTATCCGCGCCACGCGAAGCGCTATCGCGACTTCGCCACCGAGTACGACCGCCTGCAGCAGGAGCGGATCGCGGCGTTTCGGGAATACATCGCCGACATCGCGTCCGGCGAGTTCCCCGCCACTGAGCATCTCGTCGCCATCGCCGAACCTGAGCTCCAGAACTTCTTGCGCTCGCTCGACACCTGAGGACGCACGTTCCTCTCAGACGAGGCCGTAACTTGCCAGGAGCACGTGGAGTCGGTCGGCGGTGGGGTCGGCGTCGAGATCGATCACTGCAGCGACCGTGCGATCGGGGCGTACGAACACCGCGTTGTTGCGTCCGAGGACGAACGGAAGTTGCTCGGGCTCGGCGGCGACGACCGTTGCTCGGCACCCGGCGAAGCGTCCACCTGCCAAGTTCACGACGTGATCGCGTCGCTCCGGCGAGGTGACGAACGAGAACCCGTCGTCCAGCGCCGCGTCGAGACGCTGGCCGTTCTCGTGCATCGGGTTCGCGATCTGACGACCGACCGAGGGGTGGCCCGGGAGGAGCACACCGTCAGTCAGAATCGGGAAGGGCCGTCCGCCGCCGTAGCCCGCCGTTGTGTTGCCGTCGCCACCCGTCGCGGCGAGATGGTCGATGAGCCTGCCGGTGTCGACGGCGTGGTGGACGACTCCGGTCGCGTGCGGAAGTCGCTCGGCGTGGTAGCTGTCGAGCAACGAGTCGTTCGCCCGTCCTTCCTTGACGAGCGCCAGCTTCCAGGCAAGGTTCACGCCGTCGCGCAGCCCGCTGCACAACCCCTGGCCGAGGAACGGTGGCATCTGGTGCGCGGAGTCGCCGACGAGGAAGACGTTGCCGACCCGCATCTCCGTCGCAACGGTTGCGTGGAATCGATAGACCGCGCTTCGTTCGACGGTGGCGTCGTCGGAGCTGATCCACGGGCGGAGGAGCTCGGCCAGACCTGATGGGGTGTTGAGCTCCACTCCGCGTTCGTCAGGGCGCATCTGGAACTCCCATCGATGCCAGGGAGGGAACCCCGGAACCAGGGTCACGACGCGTCGAGGGTCGCAGACCTGTTGGGTGAAGGGTTTGAGACCGGCGTCGCGATGCATCCGAACGTCGACGACGATCCACTCCTGGTCGAAGCCGAGGTCGGTGAGGCCCACACCCAGCCGTTTGCGAGTCGGCGATGATGCCCCATCGGCACCGATGACCCACCGGGCCTTCCGAGTGACGAGCGCTCCCGCGAGCCGGTCGTTGCGGATGTCGATCTCCGCCGATCCTGCGTCGGTCTCTCGCACGTCGACCACCTCGCACTCGAGGTGCAAGGTGATGCCGCGTTCGACGAGAGCGGCGCGCAACATGTTCTCGAGCGTCGGCTGGTGATACGACACGACGGGGTGATAGCCGAGGGGCCAGGGGACATCGACCGGCAACTCGGCACCGACCAGACGTTTGCCGTCCGCATCAACGAACTCCGCGCCGAGCATTGGTGAGGTGACTGCGGCCAGCTCGTCAGCCAATCCGATGTTCGCCAACGCCCTCTGCAGCTCGTCGTCCATTACCACGGCACGAGGCAACGGATACACGTCGCTTGACCGTTCGAACACCTCGACGTGAAGTCCTCGGTGGTGGCACATCAGCGCGGTTGCGACACCGACCGGGCCGCCACCGATGATCGCCACGTCGATCGGGACATTGAGGTCGCTCATGGGACGCAGACGTTCCGGAGCTCCCCGACGCCTTCGAGGGTGCTGTGGATCACATCGCCGGGCTG
>JANLQX010000300.1:0-13864 GCA_031368095.1 Actinomycetes bacterium
CCGCCCACCGCGGTGCCCCCAACGGTGGCTACGACCGTGCCGCCGACCGCCGCGCCGACGTTGCCTCCGACGATACCGCCCGCAGTCGCCACCACGGTGGTCCAGACCACCGTCCCGGCAACGACCATTGCCCCGATCACCACCACCACCACCACCACCACCACCACGACTACGCCGGTCGATCCTCGTCGTCCCGTTCCGGCCAACCCGGCCACGACACCTACCAAGGTCACCCCGGACTCCGTGAACACCACGACGGAGACGGTGGTCCTACCATCACCGGCCCCCGCCGAAGCGGCCGCGCCGACGACCACCGGCGCGGCGCCGACCACGACGACCCGTCCGGTCGAGCCGACGGTACCCGCTTCGACCACCACCGCGGTTGCGACGACGACGGTTCCGCCCACGACCTCGCTCCCGACGACCACGGTGAAGCGGTCGAAGGCCAAGCGAGCCAAGACCTCCCCCGTTCCCAACCAACTCGCCTTCACCGACGCCGCCGCCCCCACCACCACCATCCGTCGCCGGAAGAAGAAGGCGACGGTCAAAGCGCCCACGTTGCAGAAGCTTCGGAGTCGCTGATGTGCGGCCATTGGCGGAGTCGCTGAGCGTGCGGCCAGAGTGGGTGCCGCTGGTACGGTCTCGCCATGGTCACTGCCGCCCGCCTCATCGACGATCTTTCGCCCGAGGAACGGTCGCGGGCTGAGCGAGTCGACGCCGTCCTGCCGGCCCTGGCTGCGGCCGCCGCCGATGCTGACCGCACCGCCACGTTCCCACTCGGTCACGTGCGTCTCCTGGGCGATGCGGGACTGCTCGGACTCGTCATTCCGGAGTCCTACGGCGGTCTCGGAGGCGGCTTGAGGGATCTCACCGCCGCGGTCTTTGCGATGGGCACAGCGTGTCCGTCAACGGCGCTGGCGTTCTTCTTCCACTGTTCGAGTGCCAGTCGTGGTTTGCTGCCGCTCGAGGCCCTCGACGCAGGGTTGTTTGCCCAGGCGGATCGACCGGCCGTGCAGGCATTTTCCGAACGGGTGTTGCACAGCATGGGAGCCGGGCAATGGTTGGCCAACTTTGCCAGCGAGTCGGGCAAGACCGAGGGCGCCAACATCACGATTAATACCGAGGCCCGACGGGTCGACGGAGGCTGGTCGCTCAAGGGTGTCAAGTCATTCGGTTGCGCCACCGGGGTCGCCGACAACTACCTCGTAACGGCCAAGCGATCCGATGTCGACGGTGTCGCCGGACTCTCGTTGTTCATCGTCTCGAAGTCCGCGGCCGGCGTGAGTGAACGCGCCCGCTGGGACGGTCTCGGCATGCGCGCCAGTGCAAACCACGGGATTGTTCTCGACGACGTGTTCGTGACCGAGGCCGATGCGCTCACCATCCCGAACGGATTCATCACGATGACCCAGGTCAGCCGCGGTTCGTTCGTCGGCAACCAACTTGCCGTTGGAGCGATCTACCTGGGTGCTGCGCAGTCGGTCTACGACTACGCCATCGGCCACCTTGCTCGCACCACCTTTGCCGACACGGGCGCGTCAATCGGTACGGCACCGTTTCAACAGCAGCTGATCGGCGAGATGACGGCTGATTTGGAGACGGCCAAGCTGTGGCTGCGGCGTCAGTTGTGGTTGGAGGCCAGTGAACCAAGGCCGACGTCGAAGGCGGAAGAGGTCAAGTCGTGGCGGCTGGCCAAGGGTCAGATCTGCGAGGCCGCCTACCGCGTCGGTACCACCGCGCTCAAAGCTTGTGGCACATCCAACGCCACCATCGGCGGTGTCATCGGTCGATCGTTGCGCGACCTTGCGATGGGTCTCGTGCAGGCCTTTCCGGCCGAGAAGGGTCAACTGGAGGCGGCGTCGATGGTCCTCACCGGTGAACGTCAAAACGAGTTCGGTAGTCAGCGCTAAGCGTACGTAGGAGTTCTACGGCTGGTCGTGGGCCACGCCCGATCGTTCGAGGTAGAGAACAGCTTCGGCTTCGGACTGGACCTCCGCATACTTCTGCTGCAGGTCGAAAAGGTTGGCATCGTGCACGGCGACGGAACGATCCCCACATGCATCGCGCACCACCAGTGGAATGAAGCCGTGCTGGCACGCATCGACCGCCGTGGCGCGGACACAGCCGCTGGTCGATACTCCGGTCACGATCAACGTGTCGACCCCAAGCGACGTGAGCGTCGAAGCCAACGACGTGGCGAAGAACGCCGACGCATACTGCTTCGTCACCGTGACATCGCCCGGCTGGCGTTCGATGCCGGTCGCAAAGTCACCGAGCGGGTTGCCTGCTTCGAAGGAGCGGAGGGCGGCGACCTTCCGGAAGAAGATTCCACCGTCGCGTCCGCCCGGTTGGAACCGTACTTCGGTGAAGACGATCGGAACATGGGCCGTGCGGGCGGCCGAAATGACCCGTTGCACCGACGCCAGCGTGGACGAAGCGACACCTGGCCCCAAGTACAGCGGGGCATCAGCCTCGAAGTACGCCCGGGCCATATCGATCACGACGAGCGCCGGTGAGCTGCCCAGTTCGAGGCCGTTGCCGAATCCGGCTCGGGCATAGTCGGCATGGAGGTCGTCCGAGTGGCTCATAGCCCCATCTTTGCCGGACGCGAGCCCCGCACTATCGTCGCCCGTCATGGCCCAAGAAACCTTGCAGCACGTGACCGAACTTCTCGACGCCGGGAAGGTGGACAACACCGAGTGGTTCGTGCGGCTGTGGGGGCTCACCAATCAGCTTCGAGCCCGCGTTGACGAGAAGTTCCCGGACCTCGTCCGCGATCCGAGCTCGCTGCCCCACGATCACTATGCCGGTACCGAGTCGGGTGGGCCCAATGGGCATATGACCACGTGGGTGGGCGAGCCGATCGACTGGATGGTCCACTCGAACCTCGTCAATCCAACGATCGGGTTCTGTAACATGCACCTGTCAATGTGGCTCGGCCCGACGGTCAAGGTGCCCCACTGCGCGTTTGCATTCGGCACCTTCCCCGACCTCTTTCTCCTCGGCGATTTCCCCGCCCGGTCAGACACGATCATCGATACAGAACATCTGTACACGTACTACGAGGCCGTCAACGTGTTCTGGCTGAAGCATCGCGCCAACGAGAACCTTCGTCCGTTCACCAGCCGTGCTCTCTACGTCCGAGAGACGCTGTCGGAGACGGCGTTCTGCTTTCTCGCCGATCGCACCGACGAAAACTTTGCGACGTATGCCGAGATCGCCAACGAGATGCTCGATATCTGGTTCGCCTGGCTCGACGCGGCGCCGACCGTCTCCGTCCAGGACCAGGCCGCGCTCGCCGAGCGGGACCTGAAGGTTCGCCGCTACGCCGCCGAGCTCGACCCCGCCAACGCACTTGCCGTGCGCTACTTCGGCCAGGAAAAGGTGCACCTTCTCGAACGTCAACTCTGGGGCGGCGACCGCGAGCTGCCCCGCGTTGGCGGTTCCACCAACGACTGCACGCCTCCCGCAATGCGCCCGTCGAACTACTGAATCGCGTCCGCGTCGAACTTCGGGACGAATCAGTCAGACCGCAACGATTCGAACCGGCGTCGTTCGGGTTCCGACGAGATCGGCAAGATCCGCTGGGTCACTGGTCAGCACGACGCAGTCGCTTTGTCCAACGGCAAAGGCGGCGACGATGGCGTCCGCCGCCGAGATCTCTGCGGCCCGCCGGGTGGCGGTTCGGAGGAACGCGGCGTGACGAGCGATCTCCTCCGTCACTGGCCGAATCTGACACATGCTCAACAGCCGGTTCTCGTGAAAGTCCCGTCGATGATCACCGGTCAACGACTCAGTCAGAACAACGGTTGGCACCTGCGGAGGCCAAGCCCCTCGACGTCGCAACTCGGCCAGGCGAGAGCGTTGCCCGGCGAGCGCACTGACGCCACCACCGTCAAGAACAAGCGTCATCCGATTCATGCACTTCGGCGTCGAGGGTTCGAGCTTTTGACTGGTTGAGGAGCGAAGACTCGGTCCGCCCACGACGATGCGGCGAGTGCTTCGTCAGGCCCGATCGGTCCGAGTTCACGGTCGAGCGCAGCGAGGTACAAGTCGAGTGCGTCGATCTTCTGTCGCCGGTCGAGTTCTTCGAGGAGCGCCAGCGTGGCCACTCTCGACACGTTGAGGCCAGCGGCGCGGGCACGAGCAGCGATGTCATCAGGCACCGTGATGTTGACTCGGGACATGCGCACAGAATACACACTTGTGACCGGCCGCCCTCGTTGGCTACCCGAGCACGGCGCGCGCCACGATGTCGGTGCCGAACGCGGTGAGGATGGCGAGGTAAAGCATGCCGGTGGCGGCCATCACGGCTGAGTAGAAGCGTTCGCGCAACACGATGCGAGTGGTCACGGCCAGGCCGCCGGTGAGCAGAGCGCAGGCGATCCAGAACCAGCCGAGGAGACCGCCGTAGGCATCACTGATGGATCCGTCGATGACCGACACCATGCCAGTCGGGACAAGGAGCAGGCCGACCTCGATCGGCCACAGCCTGAGGAGCCAATCGTTGAGTTCGCCAATGGGCTTTCGAGACAGGCCGGGCTGCACGAGATACCAGTGGCCAAGGAGCATCGCGTCGGACACCGCGCCGAGAAAGAGTGCGCCGACGACGGTACGGGCGATGCTCAGGGCGCCTTGACTTCCGCCGTCGGGTGCCGCCGACCAAGCTCCCGCAACGAGCCCGACAAGTCCGATAAGGGGCGCAACGAGATCGAGGATCGGCGCGAACTCCGGTCCGTCGTCAAGATCCCGGACAACCTCGTCGGACGCTCGACCAAACTGATCGCGCATGTGCATGACGGCGGTGGCGGGGGCGGTCATCGCCGCCACGCGGGTGCGCTTGCGTTCCGCCGCCTCTCGCTGGCGACGAACACCGGCTTTGCGTCGAACGAACGAGAACCCGAACGCCACCAGTGCGGCCGCACCGACGAGCCCCGCGGCGACGTCACGGATCACGACTCGTTCGGTTACGAACGACGCGCCCAGGGCGCCGAAGGCAATGACCGCGTAGGACCAACGAACCAGCCATCCGTAGCCGAGACCGACGAGGCGATGTCTCGTCGTGACCCACAGGAAGAACAGACCGCCGGTTGCCCACTGCAGGAGGACCAGCCCGGCGTCGAGTCGGATCACCGGTCTCCCGCGCCCAAGTCAGCAGTTCCCGCGCCCAAGTGCCAGGATTTCGGTCGATACGTGGGGCAAACACGCCGACTTGGGCGCGCCGATGGGATGAGTCGGATCACGCGTCGACGGTGATGAGGCGATGGTCTGCTTCGTTGAGCGGAAGCGGGCCTTCGTCGGTCGCCACGACGATGTCTTCAAGACGCATGCCCCACTTGCCGGTCACGTAGATGCCGGGCTCGACGGAGAACGCATGACCGGCGGCGAGCGGCAGGGCGTTGCCTTCGACCATGTACGGATCCTCGTGCTCCTCCATGCCAATCCCGTGGCCGGTGCGATGGATGAAGTACTCGCCGTAGCCGGCCTCGTCGATCACCCGGCGAGCGGCGCGGTCCACGTCCTGGCAGGGCGTCCCGACGGTGCCCGCCGCAACCCCGGCGGCGTTCGAGGCCATCAGCACGTCGTAGGCCTCCATGACTTCGGCGGTCGGCTCGCCAGTGAACACGCATCGGGTGATGTCGGAGCAGTAGCTGTCCATCGTGCCGCCGAAGTCGCACAACACGATCTCGCCGGGTTGGATGATGCGGTCTCCGGCGTGGTGGTGGGGCGACGCTGCGTTCGGGCCGGAGGCGACGATGGCGAAGTTCACGTGGTCGTGTCCTTCGGCCACGAGACGATGCGAGATATCGGCCGAGATCTGCGCCTCGGTGCGTCCGATCAGCGCGATCTCGCCGCCGTGCAGCTGGGCCGCGACCCGGTCGGCGGCGGCGCCCGCATCGGCGAGCGCGGCAATCTCGGCGGCATCCTTACGCATGCGGAGCGGCGAGACGATCGTGGACGAGGTTCGCCATGTGGCCGACGGCATGGCGTCTTGCAATGACACGAGGAACTGCGACCAGCAGCGGTCACTGATCGCCAACGTGCGTCGTGATCCGACGAGTTTGGCCACGATCTCGATGGGCGACTCCGTCTCGGTCCAAGGAGCCATGGCAAACAAGTTCGGGTCCTGGTCGACGCGCGCCGCCTCCAGACCGGGGATCACCAGTGTCGGTTGTTCGTCGACCGGAAGTACCAACATGGTGAGGCGCTCCAGCGGCATGGCGACGTAGCCGGTCAACCAGGGCAGGTCGGCCCCGAGCGACAGCAGCAGCGCGTCGACGCCCGCTTCAACCATGGCGGTCCGAACTTTGGCCAGGCGGAGTTGACGGGCAGTCGAGGTATCGATCGGCATGGTCTCCAGTCTGGCCGCGCAGGCGACGTGACGGGTACCTGACGGGTACCGTGCGGTGATGCACGTGACTCGTCTCCGCCAGGTCGTGGTGGCCGCTCACGACCTGGGTGCCACGGTCAACGCTTTGCGCACCGCCTTTGATCTCGGTGAGGCGTTCCCTGATCCGGGGGTCGCCGAGTTCGGGTTGGCCAATGGGGTGATTCCGGTCGGTGATCAGTTCGTCGAGGTCGTGTCTCCGACGCGCGCGGGATCAGCCGCTGGCCGTTGGATGGAGCGGCGGGGTGGCGACGCCGGGTACATGGTGATCTTTCAGGTGCAGTCGATGGCCGACGCTCGTGCTCACCTCGCGGCGTGCGGTCTGCGAACCGTGTGGTCGGCCGACCTTCCCGACATCAGCGGCACCCACGTTCATCCCGGTGACATCGGCGGAGCAATTGTGTCGTTCGACGAACCGCGTCCAGTGGCTTCGTGGCGTTGGGGCGGGCCGACGTGGGAGTCGAACGTTCGAGCTGACGTTGTTCGTGGCGTCGCCGGCATCACTATGGGGTCCGTGGACCCCGATGCACTCGCCGGCGCGTGGAGCCGGGCGCTCAACCTTGCGGTGACCGACCGAAGCATCGCGTTGGAGGATGGATCAACGCTGGCATTCTCGGAATCGATCGATGGTCGCGAAGGCCTCGTCGGAATCGAGCTCGTGGCTACTGATGAGCGCCGACGGGGCAAAGAGTTTTCCATCGGCGGCGTCACCTTTCGCCTCGCATAGCGATCGCTCGGCGGCGTTACCGGGCGAGGTACCCGGCATCAACGGCGAGGTCGTGGCCGATGACGAATGACGATGCGTCGGAACAGAGCCAGAGTGCAGCGGCGGCGATTTCGTCGACGGTTCCGAATCGATTGAGCAGGCTGAGGCGGGGGATCACCTCTTCGTCACGGCGACCGCGACGTTGCATTGCCTGGCGAAGCATGGGGGTATCGATACTGCCGGGACAGATGGCATTGATGCGAATGCCGTGAGCGGCATAGTCGATCGCTGCGCTTCGAGTGAGGCCGAGCACGGCATGCTTCGACGCGGTGTACGCCGGCTGGTTGGGCTGTGGACGAAAGGAGTTCGTCGACGCAATGTTCACGATGGCCCCACGCCTCGGCGTGTTGGCCAACATGGCGGTGATCTCGGATTTCATGGAGTTGAAGATGCCGCGCACGTTGATGGCTTGCATACGATCGAATACATCGTCGGGGCACTCGTGGAGGGGGACGCTCTCGTTCTCGATAGCGGCGGCGTTCACCGCATGATCCAGGCGGCCAAAGGTCGAGGTGGCGACGGCAACGGCAGCTCGCACGGACTCCGACACCGACACGTCGCAGTGCACGAACACGGCGGCACCACCCTGGGCTCGGGCGTTGGCCGCCGCTGACTCCCCGTGTGTGACGTCGATATCGGCAAGGACGACCGACGCCCCGGCGGCGGCGAAGGCCGACGCGATGGCCCGACCCATTCCACCGCCCGCCCCAGTGACGAAGGCAACTTCGCCGGTGAACGAAAGATTGTACGTGCTCATAGCGATTCCCTCTTTGCTGAGTACGATCTAGTGATCGGGGCTGGTCTATCCGACGGAGCGCCCCCGAAGCACATCGTCGGAGCTGTCAGCCCCTAGGCTCGCCAGCGGTTCATGATGAAGATCTACACACGCAAGGGCGACGACGGCACCACCGGGTTGTACTACGGGGGTCGCGTGCGCAAGGACGATCCGGCCCCCATGGCCTACGGCGACGTCGACGAGGCGCAAGCGGCTATCGGCCTGGCTCGGGCCGATGTGCGGACCTCGGCCGACCCCACAATGGGCGGCCTCGACGAAGTGCTGATCTCCATCGAGCGTGACCTCTGGGTGCTTATGGCGGATCTCGCCACGGAGGATTCGAACCGCGAGAAACTCGTGGCCGGGGCGACGCGAGTGACCGACCAAATGGTTGATCGACTCGAAGGTCTGATCGACGATTTCTCCGGCCGATTCGAACTCCCCAAGGAATTCGTCGTGCCCGGGCAGAATCGTCTGTCGGCCTTGCTCGACGTGGCCCGCACCGTTACTCGCCGAGCGGAGCGGTCGAGCTTGTCGGCCGTGGCCGACGACTCGCTCGTGCTGACCTATCTGAACCGCCTCTCCGACCTCCTGTGGACCCTGGCCCGATTCGCCGAACACGGCGGCTCTCTGACCGCCCGGTCGGCCACTCCGACGAACTGAAAGAACTCTGATGCCGCTTACCATTTCCGTATCCTCGGCCAAAGAAGCGCCGAAGAGCGCTGCTGTTGGTGTTGGCGTCACCATCGGTCGCAATGGCCCCGAGCTTCCGGCCGGTTCACCATCGGTGTCGGTACTCGCGGCTCGTGGCTTCGAGGCCAAGGTCGGCCAGATTGCGGTTGTGCCGGGTCGATCATCGACCACGATCCTCGTCGGCCTCGGCCGAGCGGCCGACCTGACCGTCGAGCACTTCCGTTCCGCGGGTGCGGCACTTGTGCGCACTTCGTTCACGGAAGAAACAATTGCCACCACGCTGGTCGACTCGGCTCCCACCAGGCTTGATCGGGCTTCGGTCGCGCAAGCCGTTACCGAGGGCGTGCTGCTCGCCAGCTATCAGTTCACCACCTACAAATCGCAGTTCACCCCACGCGCCCTCACCAATGTGGTTCTCAGCGGTCGCGTCGGCCGACTTGTCGATCAAGGAATTGCCCGCGGCGTTGTCGTCGCCGGCGCTGTCGCCCTCAACCGCGATCTGGTCAACGAGCCGGCCATGACGCTGACCCCGGCCCACTTCGCCGATCTTGCGATCGAGGTAGCGGCCGCCAAGAGTCTTGCCATTCGGGTGTGGGATGAACACGACATCGAACGCGAGCGCCTCGGCGGTATCCGCGGTGTGTCGCTCGGCAGCACCGAGCCGCCCCGAGTCGTCACGCTCACCTACAACCCCAAGGGCGCCACCAAGAAGACCCCCACACTGGCGCTGGTGGGTAAGGGCATCACGTTTGACTCCGGTGGTCTTTCGCTGAAGACCAACGATGGCATGCTGACGATGAAGTGCGACATGGGCGGCGCCGGTGCCGTGCTCGGCGTCATGTCGGCCCTGGCGGCCCTTGAGGCGCCCGTGCGGGTGGTCGGGTACTGCTGCCTGAGCGAGAACATGCCGGGACCGGCGGCGTTCAAACTGCTCGACGTACTCACCGCCCGCAACGGCAAGACCGTCGAGATCTACAACACCGACGCCGAAGGCCGCCTCGTGCTCATGGACGGCCTCTCGCTTGCGGTCGAAGACGGCGCTGATGCCGTGATCGACCTCGCCACGTTGACGGGAGCCGCCGTGGTCGCCCTGGGCACCGAGATCACCGCGGTGATGGGCAACCATCAGGCGTTCGTCGATCGCGTTCGTGCGGCGGCGTCGGTCGCCGGTGAAGACACATGGCAGCTGCCGCTCCCGGCCCGCTATCGCAAGCAGCTCGAATCGCCGATCGCCGATCTCAAGAACATCGGCAACCCGGGTCAGGCCGGCAGCAGCATCGCCGGATTGTTCCTCCAGGAATTCGTCGGAACCACGCCGTGGGTTCACCTCGACATCGCCGGTCCGGCGTTCACCAACACCGACGACGGCATCGTTACGCGCGGTGGAACCGGCGTTATGGTCCGCACGCTTCTCGAGCTGATCGCCACCTTCGAAGTACCTACGCGCTGAGCCGTTCGGGCCGGGCGGCGTCAGGTTGGCCCGCAGCTGTGCCCGGGAGGCGGTGGGCCGTTTGTTCGATCGCCCATGCCGCCAACTCGGCGGCCTCGACCGGTCGAAGGCCGTGGCCGACAAGCACTCGTCCGACGTCTTCGGTCGTGCCGCGGTTGCGAGCGCACGTGTAGGCCACGCTGGCGGCGCGTCGACGGCTGGCGAGCTCGGGCGTCGAGGCCAGATCAGCTTCCTCCCACAACCGATGCTCAGCGCGCATAGCTTCTGAGAGTCGGTGGAGACGATGGTCGTCGAGCCATGCCACGTGTTGACGCACAACGAGGGTGACCCCGCCGCGCAGGTAGGCGACGTTGAAATGGCAAAGCCGTTCGACGGCACGCTGCACGGGCGAGTGACGGCCGATGCGATCGCCGAGGCCGAGGGTGCGGGCCACTTCGAGAAGGTCGAGGTTAAATGCTCGTGATCCGTCGAGGCCGTAGGCGAGCGAGCGCGCCAGCCACAGCGCTGATGGCCCCAGAACGCCGAGCCAGAACCGTTCGACGTAGGGAGACCGGAGATCGTGTCCGAGTTCGGCGGTGACGTGATCCGTCCACGGCTCGACACGTAACACGGTTCGAGACGATGAGCCGAGGGCGACGGATGGAGAAGTTGGATGGGCGAGGGCAGTGTTCATGATTGGACTCCGAATCGGGAAGGATCGTTGGGCCCGCAGGAGGAAGAGAGAGAGCACCGTCTCATGGATGTTGACGCCAACGAGGCCGATCAAACCGAAGCCGCGGCGAGTGGCGCGTTGGCGCGTGCGAAGGCGTTGTTGGCGGCGGCCCAGCGCGTGGTTGTGCTCACTGGCGCGGGGATCTCGACGGACTCCGGCATACCGGATTTCCGCGGGCCGCAGGGCGTGTGGACGAAGAACCCCAAGGCCGAGAAGATGTCGTCGCTGTCGCACTACCTCAACGATCCCGAGGTACGGGAGCTGTCGTGGCAGAGCCGGCTGGGCAACCCCGGATGGCACGCCGAGCCGAACGATGGACACCGTGCCCTGGTGGCCCTTGAACGCACCGGCCGTCTCCACACGCTCGTCACCCAGAACATCGACGAACTCCATCAGCGAGCTGGATCGTCGAGCGAACGCGTCGTCGAGGTTCACGGCACTATGCGTCGGGCACGCTGTTGGGAGTGCGGCGGTCAGTGGCCCATGGAGATATTTCTCGACCGGGTGCGAGCGGGGGAGCGCGATCCAAGGTGTCCGGACTGCGGTGGCGTCGTGAAGTCGGCCACGATCAGTTTCGGACAATCTCTGGTCGAGGCCGATATCGCCCGAGCGCTCGGAGCGGCGGCGATGGGTGACCTGCTGTTGTGTATCGGGTCAACGCTCTCGGTTGGCCCCGTCAACCAGATGGTGCCAGCCGCGTATCGAAGCGGGGCGCCGATCGTGATCGTGAACGCCGAGCCGACCGACATGGACCGCCTGGCCACGGTGGTGCTGCGCGGGTCGATCGGGACCTTGCTTCCGGCGCTGGTCAGCTCGGCGGTGTGACCGATACCCGACTGAGTTTGTCGGGTTTCGGTACTAGATTGCGTTCATGGCTTCGTTCCGTGAACTCCTGTCGGCCGCCAAGTCCGAAATCGCCGAGGTGTCGACCGATGAGGCGGCCATCAAGATCGCCTCGCCCGGCACCGTGGTGCTCGACGTGCGCGAGCCCGACGAATACGAACAGGGCGCGCTGACCGGGGTCGTGCATATCCCTCGCGGCCACCTTGAGGCGCAGGTCGAGGCCCGGATTGCCGACCACGAAACCCCGATTGTCGTGTACTGCGCCGGCGGTGTCCGTTCGGCGTTCGCCACCAAGACGCTGGGGGAGCTGGGATACACCAACGTCGTGTCGATGGCCGGTGGATTCGGCCGCTGGAAGGACGAAGGCAAGCCGTGGAAGAAGCCCGCTTCCCTCACGCCCGAGCAGCGCAACCGGTATCAGCGCCACCTCCTCCTTCCCGAAGTCGGCGAGAAGGGTCAGCTGGCACTGTTCGACGCCAAGGTGTTGCTGATTGGTGCCGGTGGTCTCGGTTCGCCCGCGGCGCTCTATCTCGCCGCTGCGGGCGTTGGCACGCTGGGCATCGTCGACATGGACGAGGTCGATGCGTCGAACTTGCAGCGCCAGATCCTCCACAACCTTGACCGCATCGGCGACCGCAAGGTTGACTCGGCCAAGAAGACTCTGACGTTGATGAACCCCGATCTCAACGTGGTTACCTACGACACCCGTCTGGGCGCAGACAACATCGAATCCATCATGACCGGGTACGACCTGATCGTCGACGGAACCGACAATTTCCCGACCCGGTATCTCGTCAATGACGTGTCATTGAAGCTGGGAATTCCTGTTGTCTTTGGAGCGCTGTTCCGCTTCGACGGACAGATCACGATCTTCAAGCCCCACGATGGCCCGTGTTACCGCTGCATGCTGCCCGAGCCGCCCCCCGCCGAGATGGCGCCGTCGTGTGCCGAGGCGGGCGTGCTCGGCGTGCTGCCGGGCATCATCGGCTCGTTGCAGGCCATGGAGGCCATCAAGCAACTCCTCGGTCTTGGTGACTCGTTGTCCGGTCGGCTCCTCACCTACGACGCGCTGGAGCAGAGCTTCCGTACGCTGAAGATCCGTCGTGATCCGAACTGTCCGGCATGCTCGATCGATCCGAAGGATATCGTGATCGCCGAGTACGACGAGCTCTGCATGCCCCACCGTCACTGAGCACGCATACCCCCCAAAGCTCTGGAGAACCAATGAAAATCGGCGTTCAACTTCACCCGCAGGCCACCTCTATGGCTGATCTCCGCTCCGCCTGGGAGCAGTGCGACGCCTTAGGAGTCGATTCACTCTGGACGTGGGACCACTTCTACCCGCTCTATGGCGATCCCCAGGCGTCGCACTTTGAGGGCTATGCAATCCTGGCGGCGATGGCGGCAACCACTACCAAGGTGGCGCAGATTGGTGCGATGGTCACCTGCAACTCGTACCGGAACCCTCAGCTGCTGGCCGACATGGCCCGGACCATCGATCACATCTCCGGCGGCCGATTCGTCCTCGGTATCGGTTCGGGTTGGTTCGAACGTGACTACACGGAGTACGGCTACGAGTTCGGCACGGCACCCGGCCGGCTCAAGGCACTCGGAGCGGCCTTGCCGATCCTCAAGGACCGCCTCGCCAAGCTCAATCCGGCTCCACTCGGACCGTTGCCGATCCTGATCGGCGGCGGCGGCGAGAAGGTCACGCTGCGCCTCGTGGCCCGCCATGCCCAGATGTGGAACGGCTTCGGGTCGGTCGAGGAACTGACCAAGAAGAACGCCATCATCGACGAATGGTGCGCGGTAGAGGAAACTGATCCGACGATGATTGAGCGGACAACGCTGTTGAACGCCAGTGGCGATATCGACCTTGATGCCTATGCCTCCGCCGGAATTCAGCATGTGATTCTGGCCCTCGGCACGCCGTTCGACATGTCCGCCGTCGAAGCGATGCTGGCGCGAGCTCGCGCGTAACGCTACGAAATCTTTGGCGCGTCGGCCCCCAGGAACTGCACGCGTAGTTCGCGCTTGAGCACTTTGCCGGTGGCGTTGCGGGGGAGCGCGTCGACGATGGCGATGTCGTTGGGGACCTTGAACCGGGCCAGTCGAGGAAGGCAGTACTCGACCACGGTGGCCCGGTCGATCGTGGTTCCCGGCTTCAGCGCCAATACCGCCAGGCCGACCTCGCCCCACTTGTCGCTCGGAACGCCGATGATCGCGGCCTCGGCAAC
>JANLQX010000353.1:0-2517 GCA_031368095.1 Actinomycetes bacterium
CTTGTTGATGAACGCGTCGATCTCAGTCTCGAGCAATGTGCCATCCTCTGCGTTCAGCTCGACTGCATGGCACGCCAGGAAGTTGTGCGACGCATAGTGATCGAGCTTCGGGCGCTGATGCGGGCCAAGCGCGTCCTCAACGGCGAGTTCGTGCAGCCCGAGCTCCATCGCGAGCTCATCCAACTCCTCCTTCGACGGACCACAGAAATCGACCCACACCACCGTGTCCGGACGATCGAGATGCTCGGAGATGTCAGCGACCGGGAAGTCCTCTGCCTCCAGGATCCCCTTGCAGTACACGCGTGTCCGAGCCATTGACCACTTCCTCGAAGAATCGTCTGCGCAACCGATTGTCGCCGACACCAGACCGGCCGACTGCGGGAGTGGATCAGCCTAAACTACTCGCGCGCCGCTCCGTCGACTGACGACGCTGGTCCTGCCGTACCCGATGAAGATATCCAAGGCGGCAACGATGCTCGCGGCGCATTTGAGACGTCACCTCCGCCCCGAAAAGTGTTCGAAGCGGAGGCTCGTCATTCGACTGGCCGGCACCAGATAAGAATGTATACCCATGTCGCAAAATCCTAAACATCCGCTGAATGAGGTGGACGTGGACGGGACGCCGAACTGAGTGAGTGAGCACATCGAACGTGCACGCCACTGAGGCAACTAAGTCGGCTGCATCATGGTTGTAGGCACATCAGCGACGAGCGCTGGCCCGTCGATTCGCCGCGTCGACCGCCTCGACAAGTTCCGCCTTGTTCATCCGACTCCGACCGGTGACGTCAAGCCGCTTGGCTAGGTCGAGCAGATGGATCTTCGACGCATTGGCGTTCACTCCGCCAGCGGTTGGCGTGTCACTGTTGAGCGCTTCGGCGCCACGCTTTGCATCCTGGGCGTCGCTCGGCCCTGGTTCGTCCTTGGGCTCCCAGTGATCGCCGACCTTCTCAAAGGAGTGCTTGAGCGACGCCAAAGCGATTCGGTGGGCCGCCTCGCCGTCTCCGTGCACGTTCTCAGCTGCTTCCAGCGTGTGCATGTACGTGGCTTGGGCCTTCCGTGGAGACCTCGCCAGCGTCGCCGGCAGACGCTCCACTTCCTTCTTGCTGAGGACCATCGCGGAACCTCCTCACATCGTCGGTCTTGCCCTTTCATCGTTCTACCCGCGCTGGTCCCGTCCGAAACGTCTATCTTCGCAACTCCAAGGCACTCCATTTCGTGCGTCAGGTATGGTCACCCATCGACCGACGCTGACGGGACAGCTTGGCAACGGCTCGGCCGCCTTGTGCTACAAGCCCTGCGAACGTCACGGCCCACGCGGTGACGGCGATGGCGAGCGTGACCTTCGGAGCCCATTCGAGCCCGGAGAGGTTGATGACGGCACGCATTTTGAACGTCGCGGCTCCGTACATACCAAGCGGGAACACGAGCGCCCAGTATGACGGGTGGTAGCGGAGCGAGACCTTGCGAACGATGTGGCGCCACACGCCGATTGCGACCATGACCGGAAACCAGAAGGTTGCGGTGGCCCATGCCAGCATGACAAGTCCTTCGATGAGCGGTCCGAGGCGATCGACGCGTGGTGAAACGGTTCGGGCGGCGAGAAGGTTGGAGCCGGCAAGGACGGTGATCGCGACGGCCCCGGCGGCGATCCACGCGGGTGGGTCCGCTTCGGTGGGTTCGAGGGATTGGAACGTCCAGCGGAGAAAGACAATGGTCATGACGATCAGGTAGAGGACCAGCCCGAGACAGAACGCAGCGACGCAGGCAAAGGCGAGAAAGTCACTGGGGTGATGAGCAAGGAGGAGCGCGCCGAACACGGCGACCGATTCGGTGGAGACAGTGAGCAGGAACCACGAGCCGTTGATGCCGGCACCCAGGGCAGGCTTGTCGCGGCGCAGCACATCAGAGATCAACGCGCTGTAGACGAGAATCACGTACAGCGGGAGCGAGCACCACCAGAGGGCTTCTGCGAGACTCCACCAACCGTGGATGATCGCGGAGGCGCTGGCGAGCACATTGGTGCCGGCAACGATGGTGAGAAACCCGAACCCCTTGGCATGGCTGGTGAGGTCCGCGACCAATCGCCGCGGGTACGCAACGAGACGCACAACGACAAGTACGGCAAGGGCGGCGTACGCGACGGCGGCGACGATGTAGAGAACGTCGGCGAGCCAGTTGATGGTCTGCTGTTTGGCGGCGATGGCGATGATGCCGGTGGCCATCACGAGAGCGAAGTAGCCGGGGAACAGCGTGGCGATCGGGTTGATGCGCGCAGGTAGTTCAGGTGCGACGTTGGGAACGTCGTTCACGGCCGAAGGTAGCGCAAGAAGGCCGCTGCGGCGGCAAAGAGGGCGACCGACACGACTGCGGTCGCCCAGGCGAGTGATTCGGTGTCGGTCTGGAAGGCCTCGACGGCGACGGTGATCAGGAACACCTGGAACGCGACGAGGATGATGACGTAGAGCACGACGGCCGACGAGGTGCGTCGCGCTGTGGCGGAGGTTCTCATGTGTGCCT
>JANLQX010000360.1:0-2015 GCA_031368095.1 Actinomycetes bacterium
GTCGCGCCTCCTCGCCGGAGCCGACGCCGCCACGGTGACGGCGATTCATGACGCAGTGCGCCGAGTACTCACGTCGCAATGGACCCCCGACGGCGCAGTCGTCGATGGTGTCTGCTGGATCGTATGCGCACAGAATGCTTAAGTACGTATGATTTTTCACATCACGTCCTCCTCCGAGTGGGCGGCTGCCATGTTGCGCGGCTCCTATTCGCCCCCGAGCATGTCGAGTGAGGGATTCATTCATCTCTCCACCCGGGAGCAAACGTTGGCGACCGCAGCTCGGTACTACGCGTCAGCCTCTGACCTGGTTCTCCTGGAGGTCGACGAGTCGGGCCTCGGTGATGACCTCCGGTGGGAGCCGCCCAGTGACGGGACGCGTCCCGATGAACACTTTCCCCATCTCTACCGGGATCTGACGGCGAACGAGGTTGTCGACGCTCGACGTTTCGAACGCGATGCCGACGGGAACTTCGTCTTCCCGTACTGAGCTGGCCTAGGAACCACGGGGCGCGGGCTTGCCGTGCCCGTATCCCACGTCGGCCCGGTACGACGGCCCCAGGAACGGCTCGCCGGTTTTGCGAGCGAAACGCCACTGCAGCGAAATTCGGATTCCGACGTCGGCCCGGCTCCGGTCGAGGTAGGCCACCGAATGCTCCCAGTCCGCTTGCGTCCGGCCACCCATAACGAGCAGATCGCCCGCCGCCGGAGCGAGATCCACGGTGGTGCCTTGTCTCGCCGTTGATCCGTGCCCCGTGTCGATGAACCGTGCGTCTCGAGGTCGGAGGAGCCACGGCCGCTGGGCTCCGAGGGTCAGCACCGCGATGATGGTGTCGTCGAGCCAACGCATATCGGTATCGCGATGGAAGCCCTGCCCGTCAGATTTGTCACGGTACTGCACCATGGCAAAGCCTTCAAAGAGGACCTTGTAACGGTTCTGGATCCACCGGGTGGCCTCGGCGAGAGACGCATGGGGGAGCGGTTGCCCGCGCCGCCAGCTGGCACTGAGTCGCCGTTCCTCTACCGCTCGTTCGTAACGAAACAACTTCGTGGTGCGCCATGCCACCGTGTCCCGCAGTGTCCCCAACACGTCGTCGTGGTCCGTCAACCAGCCTCGCGACACATCCACCCACGACGTCTCGTCGAGAGCAATGCGCTCCACCGGTGCGTCGGGATCAATCACGGATTGACCGTATCGCCGTCTGGGTTCCCCTCTCGTAGCATCGCCCGGGTGATGGTTCCCTATGACGAGATGTCCTTCTTCGCCGAGAACGCCGAAGAGTTCGGCCTGGAGTTCACCGGAGAGCCGATCGTGGAACGGGTGTCGGTTCCCGTCGACGACACCAGGTCGATCAGCGCCCTCCGGTGGGGGACCGGCGCGCCCGAGTTCGTGTTCCTGCACGGTGGCGGACAGAACGCCCACACGTGGGACACGGTGGCGCTCGCCCTCGGCCGGCCGATGGTCGCTCTCGACCTCCCCGGCCACGGACACTCAGGTGATGCTGGAACGACCGGTCCGACCGACCCCTGGGCCAATGCCGCCGACGTTGCCGCTGCCATGACGTCGCTCACCCCGGCCGGAGCCATCGTTGTCGGCATGTCGCTCGGTGGTCTCAGCGCCATTGCCTTGGGTGACGTGGCACCCGAACTGGTACGCGCGCTTGTCATTGTCGACGTCACGCCGGGGGTCACTCCGGCCAAGGCGGCCGCCATCGCCAGCTTCGTGAACGGGCCCGAGACCTTTGCCGATTTCGACGCGATCCTTGCTCGCACCGTGGAGCACAACCCGACTCGCACGGTGGCGTCGTTACGACGCGGCATTCTCCACAACGCCCGCCAGCTCGATGACGGCTCGTGGGTCTGGCGGTACCGACGCCCGAATGGTGCCGCCTTCGCAGGCGACATCGTTCGACGTGATCTTTCGACCCTGTGGGATGCCCTCGGCAACAATCGTGCGCCGCTGCTGTTCGTCCGCGGCACGCGGTCGGGATCGGTGGTCGACGATGGTGACGAGGCCG
>JANLQX010000368.1:0-2998 GCA_031368095.1 Actinomycetes bacterium
ACGTACGACGTTTGATGCCTGGAACCCAGCCTGACAAACGGTCGAGCGCGTGGCGGCCACCGTTGCTGATCTCAACTAACGTCGGCCCACCGGCATGGCGCCGCTCGACGTGTACTACCGCGCCTTCGCCCAGTACCCGCACGCCCCGACACCACCCGGCGACGTTGTGTCCCGCCTCGCCGACGAGGCGCTTGCCGCCCGAGATGCCGGCTTCAACGAGTTCATCATCGAACACAACTTCCTCGACACGATCACGTCGCCCGACGCCTGGGCCGCGGTGCCCGACGCGTTTGCCGAGGTGATTCGCGCCTCTCGTGGCGGATGATTGATCACCCAGGCGCTCAGGGAGCGCACCTGTGACCAAACTCCCGGCCGACAGTCGATGGCAGGATTGCTTCGTGAGAGTTTTGATCACCGGGGTCAACTTGCCGGGCCGGACGTTCTGTCGACCCGATGGCTCATTGATGGAGAACGTGCACGTCGGCATTCAGTTGGGTCGAGAGCCAGCGCACATGATTCGTGCGGACGCCGCGCAAGTTGGCTGGACGCTCGATATCGACGTCGTCCACCGTGACGGACTGATCGACTTTCGAGGGCCCGCGGTCCACGGCAAGCGCGGTGAGCGTTTTCTCTACATCACCTGGGGCAATCTCGGACCACTCGAACACTTCGAGATGTTCAGGCGAGCCAAGCTCATGCTCCATCGCATCGAGCCGAGCACGCTTGCGTCGGCTGTCGCGAGTGGCCACCTTTCCGCGACGGTCGACCTGACCGACAAGCATGGCGGTCCCCGCTGCGCGCGAGTCGATCCACCCGCACTCATTTGGTCCGTGCCAACGGCGTCGGACTGACCTCGTTGTGCCGCGGGATCTCGTTCACGTTGTACCGCTCGGCGGGACGGAACGAACGATGTCAGCCTCGGACCATAGTGAGACGGTCGAGCGGGCGACACGAAACCACCCGTTGATGGTCATACGCTCGGGGTCATGAGCGAGCATCGACCGCGCACCATGGAGCGGCGCTGCGACGTGGCCATCATCGGCGGTTCAGCGGCCGGTCTCGCCGCCGCCCTCCAACTTGGCCGTCAGCGACGGTCGGTCATCGTGGTCGATGCCGGCGAACCTCGGAACGCCCCGGCCACCCACATGCACAGCTACCTCGGCCATGAAGGCCGACCGCCGAGCGAGTTGACCGCCACCGGGCGCGAAGAGGTTCGTAGCTACGGAGGCGAAGTCCTTGCCGGTCGTGCCGTCGACGTCACCCGCACCAACAACGGGAGGTTCCGAGTCGACCTTGTCGGAGGGCATACGGTGATCGCCCGCCGGGTCCTCGCTACCACCGGTCTGATCGACGAGCTTCCCGACATCGACGGGCTGGCTGAGCACTGGGGCGGCGACGTGATCCACTGCCCGTTCTGCCACGGCTACGAAGTTCGCGATCTCCGCATCGTGCAGATCATCACCCACCCAATGGGCCTCCACCAGGCGGGACTGTTCCGGCAACTGACCGACCGGTTGACGCTGGTCCTCCACGAGGGTGTCACGGCCGACAACCCCGAACTCGACATTCTCCGGGCCGCCGGCGTGAACATCGTCGACGGGCCCGTTCAGCGCGTCGTCACCGGCGCCAACGGCCACGTGGCCGCGGTGGAACTCACCGGCGGCCACCGCATCGACGCTGACGCAATTGTCATTGGCGCAAGGTTCAGGGCGCAAGCCGACGTGTTTGCGTCGCTCGGCATCTCGACCGCGCCACATCCGACCGGGCTCGGCGACTTCATCGAAACCGACCCGACCGGGGCGACCTCCGTCCCCGGGGTCTACGCCGCCGGCAACGTCACCGACCCGAGCCAACAGGTACTCCAAGCGGCGGCGCAGGGGAGCTGGGTCGGCGGCATGATCAGTTTCAGCCTCGCCGGCGATGACATGAACGCCGCCGCGAGACCGTCGTCCAGCGAGGCCGATTGGGATCACCGGTACAGCGGAGAGCAGATCTGGAGCGGCAACCCGAACGGAACCCTCGTGAACGAGATCACCGGTGTCGCCGCCGGCCGGGCGCTCGACGTCGGCGCGGGCGAGGGTGGTGACGCGGTGTGGCTGGCCGACCAGGGCTGGCGCGTCTCCGCCAACGACATCTCGCGGCGAGGGCTCGACCGGATCGCCACCGTTGCGCTCGACCGCAACCTAACCATCGAGTGCCTTCACGCCGATGCCAATGCCCTTCAACCATTCGCAACTGCGGCCTTCGACTTGGTCACGGCCCACTACGCCTCGATCCCCCGCACGCCCGACGATCGGGCCGTGAACAACGTGGTGGCGGCGGTCGCCCCCGGCGGAACGTTGCTCGTCGTCGGCCACGATCTGGAGCCCATGCGAACGCCGATTGATACACACCAACACAGTCGGGCCTTCGACCCCGACGCCTACGTTCGCGTCGAGGACTTTGTGGCGGCACTCACCCTGTCGCCCGATTGGGACATCGAAGTCAACGAGAAACGCCCGCGACCACCGGGCGCTGTTGCCACCTCGCACCACGTCGACGACGTCGTCGTGCGCGCCCGCCGAAAGAGCTGATGGACGCATACGGGATGCATCGCAAGACCAGCGACTGGTTGACCCTTGCGGCTGCGGACAACAACGCCAGGTGGTGCGATGTGATCTGCCGTTCCCACGGCTTGAGCACCACGTTCGACGAACATGTGTGGAAGAGTCAGCAGCGCACGCCCCCGCTGTATCCCGACGCCGTCACGCTCACTCCCACGTGCTCAGCTGCGGATGTTCTGACCCGAATCGACGCATCGACCGACTGCTCCGTGAAGGACAGTTTCGCCACCGTTGATCTTTCCAGCCACGGCTTTCGGGTTCTGTTCGAATCGCAGTGGATAGCGCGTCAAGGTTCCGTTGCAACCGCACCTCGAAGTTCCGCTCTTACATGGCGGAAGGTACGTACACCTACGGAACTTGAGGATTGGCACAGCCATTGGGACCGCTCCGGCGCG
>JANLQX010000376.1:0-46596 GCA_031368095.1 Actinomycetes bacterium
GCCGTCGAGGCGGCCACGGTGCATGCGTGGGCCGAGTTCGCCTGTGCGCTCTCGGCCATCGGCATCGTGCTACTCGATGTCATCGAGTGCACCCCATGGAGCTGGGCCTCCGCCCATGCTCCGTCCGCCCCCTACCTGCCACGCGGCCGCGCCCTTGGCGGGCGAGACCTTCGAGGGGCAACCCGTCAGCGGCGGGCTAGTTCCGCAAGGTGAGCGGCGAGCTCGTTGGGCAGGGAGAAAAACGGCGAGTGGCTCGCCGTCAGCGTGATCGTCTCGAAGCTCGGCGCCGCGCTGCGCACCGACTCAACCAGGGCGTCTTGCACCTCAATCGGAATCGTGCGGTCCTCGGTGCAACGAATGTAGGTGCCGGCAATGGTGGCGAGCGGATCACCGCTGATGGAGCTCGCCATGTTCCCCATCGGTTGTGCACTCAAATGCGCGGCGGCGAACACCACGTCAGCATCGTCGCAATCACCGTAGAACGCCGCCTTTGCCGCCGCCATGTCCGTGGTGTCGATGGTCGAGAGTCCATCGTCTCCTTGGCGAATCAGCGGGCCGAGCAACGACTGGGAGTGATCAGCGGGCACCCCGAAAAAGGTCTGGCCGGGGGCCGTGGCAATGGCGCAGAGGTACACCAGCCGAGCGACCTTGTCCGCGGTGGCGGCCACGCTGGCGGCCTCGCTGATGATGAGCCCACCGTAAGAGTGACCGACCAGCATCACCGGACCGTCGATCGTCGCCACGACCTCGCGCAAACGCTGGGCGTCGGCGGCGAGATCGCCAAGCGGACCGGGGTCGTCACCGTGGCCGGGCATGTCCGGGGCAACCACCGAAAGTCCGTGTTCGTTCAGCGCCGAGACCGTCTTGTTCCAACACCATGCTCCATGCCAAGCGCCATGCACGAGAACGACGGTCGGAGCGGCAGCAGGATCGGTTGAGCTCATGACCCGAGTTTGGCGCAAACGAGCCGAGGCAGGACAACCGCCACGAACGTCGTTCACTCCAAAGCACCGCGAACCCTCTTGTAACGTCGGTCTCGTGACTCGGCGTCTCTCCGGATTGATTTCGAAATGGACGCTGGGCATTGTTTTCGTGAGCGCGCTGGCAATTCTGTCGTCGGCCACCACAGTTCATGCCCAGTCCCCCGAACCGACCACCACGATCGCCCCTGCGCCAGAAACAACGGCGGCGCCCACGACCACCGCCGTGCCGTTACCGCTCGCGCCGGTGACGTATGTGGCCGACGTGCTCGCCTTCATCGAGCGCTACGCCTACCGCGTGCCGCTGGTTGATTGGCCGGCAATCCGTTCTCGGGCCGAAGCGAAAGCCGCCGGCGCCGTCACCATCGCCGACACCTATCCGATCATTCTCGAAGCGGTGAAGGCCCTGGGCGACAAGCACTCGTCGTTCACCAAACCAGTGGATGCGGTCAAGCAAACCGCCGGGAACTACACCGGGTTCGGGTTCCTCGCTTCGATGCCGAGCCGCGTGGTCGTCACCATTGCGCCGGGCGGGCCAGCCGCCCGGGCAGGCTTGCGCGTCGGAGATCGCATCGACAAGGTCGACGGCAAGACCCCGCCGATTGTCGGCAATGCTCTCGCCGTCGGCCGACGCACCGACGGAACCTTCGCCGACACCGTAGTACTCCGGGTGGCGCGTCCACAGATGAAGCGGGCGATCACGCTCACCTTGCGGCGCGGTGAGGTCACGCTCGTGAGCATTCCCGTCACCACACCGCCACCGAAGGTTGTCATCCCTCGGGAGTTCGGGTACCTCGACGTGCCCGGCATCGTGGGCGACGCGGGGGTCCAGAAGAACTTCGCCACGCAAGTGCAAGGTCTCATTCGTGATCTCGACGACGGCAGCCGGTGCGGATGGATCGTCGACCTTCGCAAGAACCGCGGCGGCTACATCTACGCATTGCTGGCCGGGCTTGGACCGCTGCTCGGCGACACCGTGGTCGGCGGTTCTCGCAACGCCAAGGGCGAGGTCACGTCGTGGTCCTACCGCGCAGGTGTGGTCTCGGCCGGTGACACCGCAACGGTCAGCGTCGACGCGCCCCATGTTCTCCGTCGACCTGGCGCTGCGGTCGCCGTGCTCACGAGCGGCCTCACCGCAAGTGCCGGAGAGGCGTCGGTCATCTTCTTTCGAGGCGCAACCAACGCCCGCAGCTTCGGCGAGCCGACAATCGGGCTGACCACGTTCAATATTCGCCACGCCCTTTCCGACGGCGCGTTTCTCGACATCACCAACGCTGTCGATGTCGACCGCAACGCCACGCCCTACGACGGGCCCATTGTCCCCGACGAGCCGGTGGCCATCGACTGGGTCGCGGTAAACAACGGCAACGACGCGGCGATGCAGTCCGCATCTTCATGGTTGCGTTCGCAACCGTCATGCACGACCCCCGCCGCCTAGCAATTTGTTGCGGAGTTTTTCGCCGCCAAGGCCCCTCTTGTCACACCCCCTCCGTACCATTGAGGACATGGAAGTTGTCGACCCACACGAACTCATCACGGGGTTTCGGCGCATCGATTTTTCCATCGCGACGGCCATGGATCTGCGGGGTGTTCTCGATGATCTTCGCCGGGTCCGAGCCCGTATTGACCGCGTTGAAGCAGAAATCGCTCGACGGCTCCGCGCCACTTCGGCCAACCCAGAACGCGACGTCGCCAAGAGCGCGCAGCGATCGAACCGGCACGGGGCGAAAGTTCTTGGTCGAGCAGACACTCTTGAGAAGACACCCTCTCTCGACGAGGCGTTGACGGCGGGAACGCTTGGAGGCGAACACGTCGACGCCTACGCCAAAGTGCTCAGATCGCTCGACGGGCCGGCGAAGAAAGGATTCGCCGAAGCTGCTCCTGCACTCATCGAGACCGCAGCTTCGTCAGGGGCCACGCCCGAAGAGTTCGCCGCCAGTCTCAACGCCGCGGCGGCGAAAATCGCCGCCGACGACGGTATGAGCCGATTCGAACAGCAACGCCGAGCGACCCGATTGCGAACGTGGACCGACCGAGCCCCACGGGCATGTGGCGACTCTCTGGGGCCTTCGACTCGGAGACTGGCATCATCCTGCATGGCCGCATTGAGGCGGCGATGGCCACCATGTTTGCTCAGAAAACACCGTCAACGGCACCGACTGAACCGGGCGGAAAGCAAGACTATCTCCGCGCTTTGGCGCTTCTCGCACTCACGTGCGGCCATGGTGGATCAACGCGAGAATCACCGTCATCCGATGAACCGGATGACTGGGATCAATTCACCGACTCACTCAGGGGCGAGGGCCAACGGTTCGGACGACCCGAAGCAATCGTTGTTATCGACACGAACAACCTCGACGACGACGGCCGCCCTACCGTCGACTGGGGTATCCCGGTCACGATTCCGTGGAACCGGGTCCAAAGTTTCATCCGACGAGCCAAGCTTCGGCCCGTTACAGTGCAAAGCGGCGCGGTGATCGATGCCGATGGAGAACTTAACCTCGGTCGCACCACCCGCCTCGCCAACCGTGCTCAACGACGAGGCCTACGCGCGGTCTACGCAACGTGTGCGGTTCCCGGCTGCAATGTGTCGTTTAACCACACCAAGCCAGATCACCTGCACTGGTGGCGACATGGCGGTCCGACCGACTTCGGCAATCTCCTCCCGCTCTGCAGCAAGCACCACCACTGCGCCCATGAAGGCGGCTGGCTTCTCACCCTCGGACCCGATCGCGAACTCACCATCGAGCTTCCCGATGGTCAGATCATGCGCACCGGTCCGCCTCGCCGACAGGCTGCGGCGTGACAGGCCGCCGCGTGATCGCCTACCAGCGGACGGGGTCGACCTCGACTCGAACGCGTTCCGATGGTCGATCGACGGTGGCCAACGCGTCGGCCAGGGCGGCGGCGCTCGGAGCCGAAACGATGAACGGTCCGACTGACGGGCCGATCCGACGAAGCTCGCCGCCCGGGGTCGTGATGATCGCCTCGAGCGAGTTCGCAACAGCGCCGGAGCCGGCTCCGCTCACCCGGGCCACGGCCACCGGAGGGGCATACCCGAGGGCTTGGAGCGGCGCCACAAGTTCCGCCGAAAGACCTGCCGCATCGGCCTGGCCAAGCGCTCGCATCACCGGGTGGTCGGGTTGGCGGGTCACGAGCAGGACACGGCCGTCGGCACCCACCAGTCTCGCCGCTCGAAGAACGAGAGCCACGAACGAATCACCAGCGCGCATACGAGGAGCGAGAAGTTCAGCGTCGGCATCGAGGATGATCACCGTGTCCGCCCGCCCGGCGGCATGGAGCACGGCCTCGGTGCCGATCAACACGTCTGCGCCGCCGGTCTCCACGTTGTCCGCACCGGCCACGACTTCAACGACGGGCCGCTGGGCCAATGCCTCCAGATCCTCACGCAGGCGGGCGGTGCCCGGCCGGAGATGGCGCATGCGGCCACCACCGCAGGCCCGACACACCACGGGACTCAGCGTGTCGCATCGGCCACAGTGCAGGACCAGATCGCCGGTCGGCTGTTGCATCGCCGAACCACACGTAGGACACTCTGCGATCGCGCCACACGCCCGGCAATCGAGCAACCGAGCGCGACCGGTCCTATTCAGTACACATAGGACTCGCCCTGGGCGACGGAGCACACCGGTCAACGACGGCGCCACGATCGGAACGCGACCCGGCTCCTCGGTCGTGCGATCAACGATCTCGATGATCGGCCAACCGGCCCGCTCGATTCGCCGGTCTGGAAAGAGAACGCGGCCCGATGCCAACGCGATTGCTTCGGGGCTCGGGACCGGGCTCACCAGGAGGCACGCCACGCCAAGGCGCCGGGCGCGTTCAACGACCACGTCGCGCCCATGCCACGTGGGCGCCCGTTCGTCCTGGTACGCCTCATCGTGTTCGTCGAGCACGATCGCCGCACCGAACGACGAGCATGGCGCCCAGGCCGCCGAGCGAGCGCCGATCACGATCGCCCCCGGCACCGCCGCGCGAGCCCAGTCATCGGGGAGCAGGGCCACCGGGGCCCCCGCACGCCGCAATCGACGGGCCATGTCGCGGGCCACCGCAACCTGCGGAGCCAGGACGAGCAATCCGGCCGGGCCAACCGCACGAGCCGCCTCCAGCGTCAGCTCGAACGCATCGGCCAGCACCGGCCAGCGAACGACGGACACGTCGTTCGAACGAACCGCCGAACCAACGTCGATCCCCGAGGCGATCCCAACCATGTGCCCCGGTCCGACCGGCAGCAACGCCGGATCAAGAACCCGGGCCGCGGGAAGCCCTCGGACGAACACGTCGGGCGACGCCATTCGCAAGAACGTGGCCGGCCTCCCCCACCATCGCCACGCCGCCCACCGTGACAGTCCTAGGAGTTCTCGAGGGGGACCAAAAGAGCTGACCTTCGACACCGCCAACAAATGGGCAGCATCGACCGCCGGAGCAACGTTCAGGCCAACGACCCACGCTCCCACACGCCGCCCATGCAACGGCACCCGCACGAGCGTCCCCAATCGCACCTCGGTCGCACCGACCAACGAGTCAGGAAGGAGGTAGTCGAACGTTTTTTCAATTGCCGGTACGTCAACGAGTACCCGCACCACCCGGCCGACCCCGCTCACGACACTGCCGGCATGTCAACGAGCACGCGCACCACCCGACCCGCCCGACCAGCCGCGCTCACCGCACGGCCGATCGGCACGGCAATCGGATCAGAGTCCGGCAGCGGCCTTGAAGGCGTCGAGCTTCGACGTGATTTCCCACGTGAAGCCCGCCTCGCTGCGGCCGAAGTGACCGTAGGCCGCCGTCTTCTTGAAGATCGGCTTGCGCAGGTCGAGGTCGCGGATGATGGCCGCCGGACGAAGGTCGAACACGTCGTGGACGGCGGCCTCGATCTTGGCCGGGTCGATGGTGGCGGTACCGAACGTTTCGACATAGATCGAAACGGGCCGGGCCACACCGATGGCATAGGCAACCTGCACTTCGCAGCGGTCGGCGGCGCCCGAAGCAACAACGTGCTTGGCGACCCACCGGGCGGCGTAGGCAGCCGAGCGGTCGACCTTGGACGGATCCTTGCCGGAGAACGCGCCACCACCGTGACGGGCGGCGCCGCCGTAGGTGTCGACGATGATCTTGCGACCGGTCAGGCCGGTGTCGCCGTGGGGACCACCGATGACGAAGTTGCCGGTCGGGTTCGACAGAAACTTGTAGGCATCGTTGGCGTACTCGGCCGGCACGACTGGCTTCACGACCTTTTCCATGAGGTCCACATGCAACTCGTTGGTGAGATCGACGCCCGACGCGTGCTGGGTCGAAATCAGTACCGTTCGCAGAGCCACCGGACGACCGTCTTCGTAGTCGAAGGTGACCTGGGTCTTGCCGTCGGGACGCAGGTACGCAATGGAACCGTCCTTACGGACCTTGGTGAGCTGCTCGGCCATCCGGTGCGCCAGCCAGATCGGTAGGGGCATCAGGTCAGGCGTCTCGTTGCAGGCGTAGCCGAACATCATTCCCTGGTCGCCGGCGCCCTGGGCATCGAGCTCGCCGTCGATGTCATGTTCTGTGCGCATCTCGAAGGCCTTGTCGACGCCCATGGCGATGTCCGGCGACTGCTCGTCGATCGAGACGATCACGCCACACGTGTTGCCGTCGAATCCCTTGCGGGCATCGTCGTAGCCAATCTCATTGACCGTGGAGCGAGCGAGCTTGGCGATGTCGACGTAGGCCGACGTAGTGATTTCGCCGGCGACGACCACAAGACCGGTCGTGAGCAACGTTTCGCAGGCCACCCGGGCCATCGGGTCCTCGGCAATGATGGCATCGAGGACCGCGTCAGAAACCTGATCCGCCATTTTGTCCGGGTGACCTTCGGTCACCGATTCTGACGTGAACGTCCATGTAGCCATGGGGAACCCCTTTTTGTTGAGCCGCCTGAAGTTCAGACGGTGGTGGTATCTCCGTTGAGAGCGGCGGAAACGCTAGCCGTTGGCGGCGCGCGCCGAAAGAGTTGCCGCGAGGCAGGTACGGGCGGCATCAAGCACGGCCGTGGCAATCGCATCTTTGGACGAAAGCCCGATGGTGCTGGCCGAACCATCGGCGGCAAAGATCGTGACGGCGTTGGTGTCGTGCTCGAACCCGACACCGGGAGCGCTCACGTCGTTGGCCACGATCAGGTCGAGATTCTTGCGAGCCAACTTTCCCCGGGCATGTGCTTCGAGGTCGTCGGTCTCGGCGGCGAAGCCCACGATGACTTGACCCGGCCGCTTCGCCGCACCGAGCGCAGCCAGGATGTCCACGGTCGGCTCCAGGACAACCTGGGGCGTTGCGCCGTCTTTCTTGATCTTCGATGACGCCACCGCGGCAGGCCGGAAATCGGCGACGGCGGCCGCCATGACAATCACATCGGCCGCCCCCGCCACGGCGATCATCGCGTCGTGCATCTCGGCCGCCGTGTTCACCCGGGTAACAACGGCGGATTCAGGAGCCCGGAGGCCAACCGTGGAGACAAGGGTGACGATCGCCCCTCGGGCCGCGGCGGCGTGGGCGATGGCGTAGCCCTGCTTTCCCGAGGACCGGTTGCCGATGTAGCGGACCGGATCGATCGGCTCGCGGGTACCGCCCGCCGAAACCACCACCCGGAGACCGGCGAGGTCGCCTTGCCGGGAATCGAGGATGCGGGCCGCCTCCGCCACGATTTCCGCCGGCTCTCGCATCCTCCCTTTACCGACGTCACCCGACGCCAGCGCCCCGTCGCCCGGCTCGAGCACGTGCACGCCACGCCGGCGCAACGTGGCCAGGTTCTCGGTCACCGCCGCGTGTTCCCACATCTCGGTATGCATCGCCGGACAGACAAGCACCGGTGCTGATGTGGCCAGCAGGGTGGCAGTCAGCAGGTCGTCGCTGATGCCGGCGGCGTAACGACCAAGCAGGCGTGCCGTGGCCGGGGCCACGACAACGAGGTCGGCACTGCGTCCGATAGTGGTGTGGGGGCTCGGAAGAGGGTCGTCCCACAACGAGGTGTGCGCCGGTTCACTCGCAAGCGCGCTGAAAGTCAGCACGCCTACGAATCGCAATGCATCATCGGTGAGAACCGGGATCACATAGGCCCCGGCATCGAACAGCCGCCGACAGACCTCAACTGCTTTGTACGCGGCAATGCCACCGCTCACGCCGACGACAACGCGCCGTCCGCGAAGCGACATCACGCTGGCGTCCAAAAATCAGGCGGTAGCTTCGGGTGCCTCGGCAACGACGACGCCCGGAGCGCCTCGGAAGCCGACCTTGTCGGCCGAAATCTCTTCGAGCGCAATCGAGAGCGGCTTGCGGCTGGTGGACGCAACCTGCGGAGGGACGATGTTTCCGAGACCGTCACCGAGGTGGGAGAAGTAGCTATTGATCTGACGAGCCCGACGCGAGGAGACAGTCACAAGCGTGAATTTGGAGCCGGCCCGCTCAAGAAGACCTTCGATGGGCGGATCGATCAGGCTGGAACGACGTGTTGCCATGGGGTGTCCTCGGTGATGTCAGGTGGAGCGCGCCGAGAGTCTGTGAGTTCGTCAGTTCGACGAACGACGCAAACGGTGCGCAGATACGATACCAGCGACCTCGGCCACTGCCCGTTCGAGCACGTCGTTGACCACCACATGGTCGGCAATGAGGTGTCCAACCGCTTCCTCGGCGTCGGCCTTGGCGAGCCGCTTGGCGATCACGGATTCGTCGTCGCCTCGCGCCCGGAGACGGTCGTGCTGGGCTTCGCGGCTCGGCGGCTCGACGAAAATCAGGATGGCCGTCGGAAAGCGGTTCCGGACCTGCTGGGCGCCTTGCACGTCGATTTCCAGAACCACATCGGATCCCGCCGGCGGCGTCGGGAGCGGGGTTCCGTAGAGATTGGCGAACACCTCGGCATGCTCGAGAAACCCGTCGGCCGCGCCATGGGCAAGAAACGTCTCCCGATCGACGAATCGGTAGGCGTAGGGCGACTCGCCGCTACGTCGGGCTCTCGTTGTCCAGCTCCGTGAGAGCCAGAGCGACGGATCGGCTTCGACCAGTGCGTCGACGATCGTGCCCTTCCCGGTGCCGCTCGGCCCGGAGAGCACGAAGATCAGCGGCGCTGCCCCAGACTGCACCGTTGCGGCGTCACTCACCGCCAAGGAGACCTAGGAGCTTTGCCTTCTGCTGTTCGCCGAGGCCTTGGAGACGGCGGGTTTCGGCAATGCCAACGGTCTCCAGAACCTTTCGTGCCTTGACCTTGCCCAGACCAGGCAGTGACTCCAGGATCACGAGGACTTTCGTCTTGGCGATCGTGTCATCAGTTTTCGCCAACTCCAGTACCTCGGGGAAACTAATGGAGCGCATCTTGAGACGTTCTTTGATCTCCGCTCGGACCCGTCGGGCTTCGGCCGCCTTGGCCAGCGCGGCGTTACGAGCTTCCTCGGAAAGGATCGGGGGAAGAGCCATGCAACCACGGTAGTCCGGTCATTTTGTATCGATCGACGGAGGGTCTCCCGGTGTTACTTTTGCCACTTGCGCGTTGTGACTGCGGTTGCTTCCGAGCACCAACGATTGGCGCTGCGGGAACGGTTCGCCACCGCAGTGCGTAGTGCCGATCACATCGACGTGCTCCGCATCGAACTCCGAACGAGCGACGGCGGCGTTGGAATCGGCATGGCGACCGCCACTCCGGCGATCACCGGTGACACGATCCTGTCAATGCGCGTCTTCGTCGATGAGGTCGTCCGACCCGCCCTCCTCGCCCAGCCCATCGATGAGTCACTGTTCACCACTGTCGCCACGTTCGTCGACGTGAGTCCGTCGGGCACGGCCGGCGTCGATATGGCACTTCATCAGCTCACGACGATGCCCGAGCCGCACTGCGACGTGGCGACGTCGATCACCGTGAGTGCGGACTCCGCTGAGGCGATGACCGCCGCCGCCCTCGATCGAATAGACGCCGGTTTTTCCGTCCTCAAGCTCAAGCTCGGTGTTGATCCCGCTGGCGATCTGCAACGCCTCTCCCGTGTCGTCCGGGCGGTAGAGGGCCGGGCTCAGGTCTGGGTTGATGCCAACCAGGGCTGGAGTTTTGACGAAACGATGGCCATCATCGACGCCGCCGTCGCCATCGGCGTTGCGCCCCAGATGCTCGAACAGCCGGTGAGCGCCTTGGCGTTCACCGAGCTCTCGGCGATCGCCGGCCGCGTGCCGATGCCGGTCACGGCCGACGAGAGTGCGAGGTCCGTCGACGACATCCGCCGCATTGTCGATGTCGGGTCGATTGCTGCCATCAACATCAAGCTGATGAAGTTTGGCGGGCCGACGGGTGCCCGTTCCGCCGTCGACGCCGCCCGCGAGGGTGGGCTCGACGTGCTGGTGGGATCGATGATGGAGCATCCGGAGTCGGTGGCCGCGGCGGTTCGATTCGCCGCCACTCTTGCCCGCGATCACCCCAGTAACGCGGTCCACGATCTTGACGCGGCGTGGTGGATGGCCGACCCGGCACCATGCGTCTACCAAGGGGGTCGCGTTGTCGTCCGCCAGCCCTGAGCCCGGAACCGCCAACGACCCGTGGTCGACATGGCGGCGCGGCAACGCCATGGTCGGAGCGGCGGTAACCACGGTCTGGACCTCGCCCGACGCGCCCCGGCCGATCGATGCCCCGATCGTTGCCGATACCGCCGACATCGTCGATCCGAGCGGCTGGACGGCGGCGCTCGACCACCACGCCCGGCTGGATCTGCTCGGCCGGGTGTGCACCCAGGCGCTCGGGGGCGAACCGGTTGTCGTCGTCGATGAGCGTGACGGGTGGAGTGAGGTCCGACTCCCCTGGCAGCCGACGTCACTCAACGACTCGGGCTACCCCGGTTGGATTCGCTCGTCGCACCTGGAGCCCGACACGTTGGCCGGTCAACGCCTCGCCGTCCAGTCGACCAGGCTTCGCTTCCACCATGGCGGGGTGACGAGCATCGGTTCGTCGTTCGCCTCCGACCAGCCGTCGACTCAGGCCCCGAAGTCATTTCTCGAACTGCTCGAACAGTTCCTCGGCCTCCCCTACCTGTGGGGCGGTCTGAGTGGATGGGGCGTGGACTGCTCCGGGCTCATCCACGTCTGCGCTCGCGCCGCCGGCATCCTTGTTCCTCGCGACTCCGGCGACTTGCGTCAAGCGATTGTCGAACGATCGGTCACCCTCCCGCTGGTGTTCTTCCACCACGCCGACGGCCACCCTAAAGCTGGTCAGATCCGCCATGTCGGGTACGACCTCGGCGACGGGCTCATGCTCCATGCGCCACGCACCGGTTGCGTGGTCGAGGTCCTCAACCAGTCCACCCCGCCGTATCGCGACGACCTCGTGGCCCCCTAACGGAGTCTCGTGGGCCAGCTGGCTCGCTTGGGCCAGCTGGTTTTGATTTTCGGGCCGTTTGCTGGCCCAAGACACTGTCAGCCGCTCAGCCGAGTGCTTCGTTGACCTCGGCGGCGATCTCGGATGCGGCCAGGGCCCTATCGGCGGCCTGGGTGACGGCGCGTCCGATGACGAGAAGCGTGGCGCCACCGGCAGCGGCTTCGGCTGGGGTCGCGGCCCGGGCCTGATCGTTGGCGTCGACGCCACCCGGGCGAATTCCGGGGACGATCTTGGCCATGCGCGGGGCAAGAAGGCTTACCTCGCGAAGATCGGAGGCGGCGCACACAACGCCCTTGCAGCCGCCCTCCATCGCCAGACGAAGTCGGTTGCCAAGAATGTGGGGAGGGGCGTCACCGTCGCTGGTGAGGATCGTCACGGCGAGCGGTACAGGCTCCTCCAGCCCGGCCAGTGCCGCACCTTCGAGCATCCCCTCCGTGCCCGCCCGAAGCATGTCCGCCCCACCGTGGGCGTACATCGTGAGATACGTGGCGCCCAGCGATCCGGCCACGCGGGCGGCTCGGCCAACGGTGTTCGGGATATCGACGAGCTTGAGATCAAGGAACACGTCGAAGCCTTCGTCGACGAGGCGGTTGACGATCTCGGGACCCGATGCGGTGAAGAGCTCCAGGCCTACTTTGGCGACGCCGAACCACGGTTTGAGGGACCGGGCTATCTGCATGGCGGCCACGGCGTCGTCGACGTCCAGTGCCAGGGCGAGGCGGGACCGAACCCGGTCCGGAGCGCCGGCTTCGCGAATCTCGTCGATAGTCATGGTGTGGAACTCCTGGGTCTTGGTCGACAACACGTCGAAAACAGACGCCGTCATCGTGGCGTTCGTCGCGGGACAACGGGGGGATGGGCCCAATTCGCCTAGGACGCTATTCCGGCGGGTGAAGCCGCCGTCAACGACCACGTTCTCCCCCGTGACCCAGCTCGCCGTGGGTGATGCGAGGAAGGCGATCACGTTGGCGACCTCTTCGGCGGTGATGTAGTTGATGAGTGCAGCCTTCAGCGCGCCGTACGCCCTCGAACCGCCGGGGTAACCGTGGTACTCAACGGCCGTAATGGTCGCGATCTGGACGATGGAGTCCTGTCCCGACGTCTGGAGATACGGAAGAGCGCGATCGACAAGCCCGCCCGTTAGCGGTGCGCCTTGCTGACGAGATCGCCAACCCGGAGAACCCCGTGGGCGCAGCACCACTGCGTCAGTTCGAGGAGCACCTTCGCGACGGCCCCGGGATTGGCGAACGAGGCCGTGCCGACCTCCACGGCGTTGGCCCCGGCCATGAGCAGCTCCACGGCGTGCTCGCCCCGGGCCACCCCGCCGACACCGACGATGGCAGCGTCGGGGAATGCGGCGCGCACGTCGTAGATCGCTCGCACGGCGACAGGACGGATGGCCGGTCCCGACAATCCTCCCCCGCCGTTGCCAAGTGCCGGCTTGCCGGTCTCGACGTCGATGACCATACCCATCACGGTGTTGATGAGCACGAGCGCATCAGCACCGGCGTCGAGCGCCGCTCCGGCGATGTCCACGACATGGGTCACATTGGGGCTGAGCTTGATCCACAGCGGGGTCGACGGCAGTGCCTCCCGCACGGCTCGCACCACCGCCGTGGTCCCGTCGCACGAGTGACCGAACATGTGTCGCCGGTCCTCAAGGTTCGGACAACTGACGTTCACTTCTACCGCCGTGAGCTGATCGGCAACGGGCGCAAGGCGGGTCGCGGCGTGCGCGTATTCCTCCACTCGGAGACCCCAGATACTGGCGACCACTCGTGCTCCCGTGGCTTTCAGTCGCGGGAGATCGTTGGTGACCCATGCATCAACGCCGGGGTTCTGCAGCCCAACGGCGTTGATCATGCCGGCGTCGGTGCCGTGGACACGAGGGGAGGGATTCCCGGCCCACGCGTCGGGCGAGAGCGACTTCACCACCACCGCCCCCAGTGACGCCAGGTCGACCCACTGGGACAGCTCCGTGGCAAAACCAGCAGTGCCCGCCGCCGTCAGAATCGGACTCGGCAGCGACACCGACCCAACCCTCGTCGAGAGGTCAACATCACCGCCTTCCAACCGTCGCCGACCCAGGTGACGCTTCACCGCCCTAGGCCAACCACTCTTGCAGCGACCGAACAGAAAACGGCTTGTTCTTCCATTCCATGATTCCCGATGACGCCGCCACGGCAGCCGCCATGGTCGTGTGCATCGGGACCTTATTCACCGTGCAGGCCCGACGGATTTCTGCTCCGTCGGAGTAGTCGCCCGTTCCCCGTGGAGTATTGATCACGAGGCCGATCTCACCGGCCCGGATCAGGTCGAGTGCGGTGTTGTCCGCTCCCGCTTCACTGATCTTTCGGACGGTCCGGTTCACGGTGATACCGCGGCTGGCAAGAAACGCTGCCGTGCCCGCGGTAGCTACAAGTTGGAGACCAGCGGTGGCAAATTCACGAGCGACCTGAACGACCGCGGCCTTGTCGCGATCATTGACCGAGAGGTACACGGTGCCGCTCGACGGGAGCCGGTTCGACGACGCCAACTGACTTTTGGCGTACGCCACGCCGAAGGTTCGATCGATACCCATGACCTCCCCGGTCGATCGCATTTCCGGGCCGAGCACCGGATCGACTTCCGGGAAACGACTGAACGGAAGAACCGCTTCCTTGACGCTGACATGTCCACCAGTCACCGGAGGCCGAAGGAGCCCTTCGACCCGCAGTTCGGCAAGAGTTGCCCCGACCATGACGCGACTCGCCACCATGGCGAGCGGCACTCCGGTGGCCTTGGCCACGAATGGAACAGTGCGCGACGCACGGGGGTTGGCTTCGAGCACATACGCCACGTTGTTGCGAACGGCGAACTGCACATTGATAAGTCCACGTACATCCAGCGCAGTGGCAATGGCACGGGTGTGTGACTCAAGTTCCAGAATAGTGAGTGCACTTAGTGATTGCGGAGGAATGGCGCATGCGCTGTCACCCGAATGTACGCCGGCCTGTTCCACGTGCTCCATGATCCCGCCGATGACGAAGTCGCCGGTGGCATCGCGGATGGCATCGACATCGACCTCCACGGCATCGTCGAGAAAACGATCCACCAACACCGGTCGGGTGGCGGAAAGTCCGCCCTCTTTTCCGAGCGATCCGTCGACGGCCATGTCGGCCATGGCCCGACGCAAAGCTTCGGGGTTGTCGACGATCTGCATAGCCCGCCCGCCGAGCACATAGGACGGACGCACCAGCACGGGGTATCCAACACGGGCCGCCACCGCGAGGGCCCCGTCGACGTCGACAGCAGTTCCGCCGGGGGGCTGCTCGATCCCTAGGGACGCGCACAACTTGTTCCACCGCTCACGATCTTCAGCGGCATCGATCGACGCCGCTGAAGTGCCGGCGACCAGCTCAACGGGGAGGCTGCCCGCCAGTTTGAGCGGCGTCTGACCACCGAGGCTGACGATGAGGTGCTCCGGCTTTTCCCGCTCGATCACGTTGGTCACGTCTTCGAGCGTGAGCGGCTCGAAGTACAGCCGGTCGCTGGTGTCGTAGTCGGTGGAGACCGTCTCGGGATTGCAGTTGACCATGATCGTCTCGAACCCTGCGGCACGCAGCGCATAGGACGCATGCACGCAGCAGTAGTCGAACTCGATGCCCTGGCCAATGCGATTCGGGCCCGAGCCAAGGATCATGACCTTGGGACGACCCGAGTCGCGCACTTCGTCGGTGTCCTCGTAGGTGGAGTAGTGATAAGGCGTGGCCGCGTCGAACTCGGCCGCACAGGTGTCAACCGTCTTGAACGTGGCGATCACCCCGAGAGCGGTCCGCGTGCTTCGGACTGTCGCTTCGTCGGAGTTCCACAAGTACGCGAGCTGAGCATCGGAAAATCCGAGTTGCTTGGCTCGCTTCCACTGGCGCTTCGTCAACGCATGGGGACCAGCGTGAGCGGCGAGTGCGTGACGTTCCTCGACGATCATCGACATCTGATCGAGGAACCAGGGATCGATGCTGTTGACCTCGTAGAGCGCGTCGACGGTGATGCCTCGCCGCAGCGCTTCGCCGACCAGGAAAAGACGTTCCGGTGTCGGGATGGCCGTTTGCGCCAAGAGATCTTCGGTTAATATGTGGGCGTAGTTTTCTTCCGCCGGGTCGCAATTGAACCCGAAGCGACCCTGCTCCAGTGACCGCAGTCCCTTCTGCAACGCTTCGGTAAAGGTACGACCGATGGCCATGGCCTCCCCCACCGACTGCATCCGGGTGCCGAGGATTCCCGACGAACCGGGCAGCTTCTCGAATGCCCACCGAGGAATCTTCACCACCACGTAGTCAATGACCGGCTCGAAGCTGGCCAGCGTGGTCTTGGTGATGTCATTGGTGATCTCGTCGAGCAAGTAGCCGACGGCGAGCTTGGCGGCGATCTTGGCGATCGGGTAGCCGGTGGCTTTTGACGCCAGTGCGCTGGAACGCGAGACACGCGGGTTCATCTCGATGATGACCACGTCGCCGTTCGCCGGATTGATGGCGAATTGCACATTGGAGCCACCGGTGTCAACACCAATGCGTCGGATACAGGCGAAGGCAAGGTCGCGGAGGTTTTGATACTCGACGTCGGTTAGCGTCAAAATGGGCGCGACCGTGATCGAGTCACCGGTGTGCACGCCCATCGGATCGACGTTCTCGATGCCGCAGATGATCACGCAGTTGTCGGCCTTGTCACGCACGACTTCGAGCTCGTATTCCTTCCACCCGGCGATCGACCGCTCAACGAGGATCTCCGAGATCGGCGAGGCGGCCAGACCCTCAACGGCAATCGCCCGAAACGCCTCCATGGTGTTGGCAATGCCGGTACCGGCGCCACCAAGGATGTAGCTCGGCCGCACAATGATCGGAAAGCCGATGTCTTCGGCGACCGCCATTGCTTCGTCGATGTTGTGCGCGAATGACGACTCCGGAACAGCAATGCCGATACCGGTCATCGCTTCCTTGAAGCGCTCGCGGTTCTCGGCCGTCTCGATGGCCTCAGCGTTGGCGCCGATCATCTCGACGCCATACTTCGTCAGCACGCCCCGCTTATCGAGCTCCATCGCCAGGTTGAGGGCCGTCTGTCCGCCGAGAGTAGGGAGCAAGGCATCGGGCTTCTCCCGCACGATGATCGCTTCGATCACGTCGGGGTCGAGCGGCTCGATATACGTGGCATCAGCAAAGTCCGGGTCGGTCATGATCGTCGCCGGATTCGAGTTGGCGAGGATGACGCGATATCCCTCCTCCTTCAGCACCCGACAGGCTTGGGTACCTGAGTAGTCGAACTCACAGGCTTGGCCGATAACGATCGGCCCGGAACCGATGACAAGGATCGAATGGATATCGGTGCGCTTGGGCATCAGGCGAGGGCTTTCGTGATCGGCCCCGAGGTCTGACCATGAACCCGGGCGAGAAGGTCGGCAAAGTCGTCGAACAGCGTGGCGCTTTCGTGCGGTCCCGGCCCGGCCTCGGGATGGTGCTGCACGCTGAACATCGGCAGGTCACGATAGGCAAGACCTTCGAGCGTTCCGTCGTTGAGATTCAGGTGGGTGATATCCGCGGCGACGTCAAGCGTGGTGTGATCCACGCAGAAATTGTGGTTTTGGCTGGTGATCATCACCCGGTTTGTCCGAAGGTCCTTGACCGGATGATTCCCACCGTGGTGACCGAACGGCAGCTTGAAGGTCGACGCGCCCGCCGCCGCGGCGAGGAGCTGCTGGCCGAGACAGATACCGAATATTGGCGTACGTTGATCCATCAGTGCACGTAATTCTTTGACCTGCGGAGCGCACACGGCCGGGTCGCCGGGGCCGTTGGACAGGAACACGCCGTGCGGACCGAGCGCGAGCACATCATCAGCGCGCATACTTGCGGGCACGACGGTGACGGTGGCGATACGGGCCAGGTGACGCAGGATCGTCCGCTTGATCCCGTAGTCATAGGCCACTACCCGCCACCGCCCGTCGCCGACCGTGTACGGCTCCGGCGTGGAAACCTCGGTCAGGAAGTCGATGCCGTCGGTGCCCCGTTCCGCTTTCGCCGCAGCAAGCAACGTGGCGTGATCGGCGGTGCCGAATGCGCCGGGCTGGGTGCCCTCGTCGCGCAGGTGCCGGGTGAGGCGCCGAGTGTCGATACCGGCAATGCCGGAGGTACCGAAACGGGCAAGGAACTCGTTCAGCCCTTCGGTGGCGTGATGGTTGCTGTGGCGGCGAGCGAGCTCCCGCACGACGACTCCCCGGCAGAACGGGCGACGGGCTTCGTCGTCGGTCGGGTTCACGCCGTAGTTACCGATGTGGGTGGCGGTAAAGGTGATGATCTGCCCGGCATAGGAGGGGTCGGTGATGACCTCTTGGTATCCGGAGAGCACGGTGTTGAACACGACTTCGCCGGTGGCAACCCCTGATTCCGGCTGAAAACCGATCGCCTCGCCTTCGAAAACTTCGCCGTCAGCAAGGACCAGTAGCGCGGGCTGGGGGGTCATTGGCACCCCGCCAGTCTCGTCGGCGTAAACGGTGGACACGAACGACTTTGCGGGCAGAGCCCGGAGACAAAAGATGCGCCGCCCCAGGGCGACGCGCTCGGAATCGACTGCATGATGAACCCTTCCGCCGTAGCCGCCTCACGGGACGCCCTTCACGGCGAGACGCCAATGTAGCCGCCCAGCAGTTCAGTCCCGGTGCGAAACCATTCGCTCTTGTCACCTTACGAGCGCGGCCGGTGGCGGGCCTCGCTCGCCGGGGCGCGTAGCGTCGTTCACGTGGCACGGGTCTGGACTGGCAGGGGCGGCCTGAGTCGCCTTTGGGTGTTCTTCGGCGTTTTGTCCCTCGCCCTAACGATCGTGTTCACGCACGCCAGCCCTGCGTCGGCCCACGCCCAGTTGGTCCGTACCGTGCCCGAGGCGTCCGCCGAACTTCCAAGGGCCCCGAACCATGTCGAGATCGTGTTTTCCGAAGGCGTCCGGGCCGTGGCCGGCGGCATCCGAGTTCTCGGAGAGGACGGGAGACGCGTCGACAAGGCCCGCCCGATTTCGGCTGGTGAGCGAGTCCGCCTGGCCCTCCCAAACCTTCCCAACGGCGCCTTCGTGGTGTCGTGGCGGGTTGTTTCCGCTGACGGGCACCCGGTACGGGGCGCCTTCACCTTCCGCGTCGGCGGCACCGGGAGCCAGGCCGCAGTTGGTCGTCTCGCGGCGAAACTCCTGGTGAGTGGGGTCTCACGCGCCGACACGTCGGCCCTGGCCACCGTGGTACGCACCCTCGTCTTTGCGGCCATGGCACTCCTCCTTGGTGGCGTCGCCCACGTGTTGCTCGTGAACCAATCAAGTGGCCGCTCCGTGCGGCGGGCAATAAAAATGGCCGGGGTCGTGGGCGGTGTGAGTTCGCTCATCTCACTCCTGGTCTATGGACCACTGGTGACCGGAAGGTCGCTCGGTGCAATCGTCGACGGAACCCTGCTCCACGACAGCCTCGGCGATCATGTCGGACAGGCCATGGTCGCTCGCGCCGTGCTGATCGGTGCGCTCGCTGCGCTCCTCGTAGCTCGGCTGGGCCGACCTCGCGTACGACATTGCTTGGCCGACGCGCCCCTCGTGCTCGTCGCTGTGGGGTTGGTCCTCGCGCAGGCATACACGGGACATGGCGGGACTGGGAAGCACCTCGTCGTCGCCCTTCCGTCGACCATGATCCATGTGTTGGCGATGGGCGCCTGGGCGGGCGGGCTGATGTTGCTCCTCCTGACCCTTCAGTCGGCCGAACCGACCGCCGATCGAGTGGCGGTCACGCAGCGGTTTTCTCGGCTGGCAGGATTCGCCGTGGCCGCGCTGGTGGCGTCTGGTTCGGTGGCTTTGTGGCGCCAGGTCGGGACCTTCGCCGCCCTACGAACGACGCCGTCCGGCCGGCTCCTCGTCATCAAGTTGACGCTGGTTGGCGCCTTGCTGTTGCTCGGGGCCAAGAACCGTCGGGCACTCTCCGATATTCGTCATCCGGAGCGGGCCGTGGCCGCCGTCCGTCGGACGATCATCGCGGAGATCCTCGGGATGGGGGCGATCTTGGCCGTTACCGCATTGGTGGTGAATTTACCGCCGGCTCGTGCCGTGGTGTCGCGCCCAGTCGTCGTGACAGTCACCACGGCCACCGGCTTGGTCGACATCACCATTGACCCGGCACGCAGAGGACGCAACGAGCTGCATATCTATGCACTGACCAAACAAGGCGCGTCCCGCCCGATCGACGGCATCGAGGCGACGTTGACCAACGCGGCAGCAGGCATCGAAGGATTGCCGGGCCGAGTGGTACGAGCCGGACCGAATCACTTCCAAGCACTGGGGCTCGACCTTCCGATCCGAGGTACGTGGCGCATCGATGTCGTCGTAAAGCTCGACGCCTTCACCGAGGAAGCCGGCGCGGCTACCTTCACTCTGCGGTGAGTCTCTGGCGCGACTAGCCAGCCCGATCGGGCGCCCGGTTTCGGTTGTCAAGGAACTGCCAAGGCGATGTTTTTAGACCGCTGCTCTCCCGGCCGGAGCCGGAACCTCATGCGTCTCAAGGAGCGGTGCGTTCGGGCGGACGAACGATTCGGGCTCGGGGTCGGCGTCGGCGTACCACGCCCGGTCGAAGTCGTAGAGCTCGGCCGTCAACGGGGCGACGGCGTCGGTCGGGATGTCGAGAGCGAAGGCGCGGCCGTCGATCAGGTCTTGATCAATCGTGACGTCTTCGGCGACAACGTCACCGGCCGCATCAACGATGCGTATCACGTGGTTCTCGCCGGACCCGGCGGGGCGAATGGCGTCAACACCGAACACCACAGTGCGCCCGTTCACGACGGTGGCCGACAGCACCTGGAACAGGCTCGGCTCGTTCGACGCAAGGCATGCGTCGAGGGTCGTGCCCTCGGCCCGAAGTACGACCTTCGGACAAGAACCCGAACTCGCCTTGGACGCAACGAGCGAGTAAGGGGTTCCGTCGACGTCACCGATCAGCAGAGGCGGAGGCGGGTTCGGCGCGCCGAAGGACGTGCCGAGTGCCAGGATCTTCGTCCACTCGTCGGGCGTCGCCACGACCACCTGCTCAGCCAACGCCAACACTGCTGCTGGCTTTCCCGGTCCGGACAGGAGAATGTTGACCTCGCCAATCTCAAAGCTGACGGTCGCGCCAAGATCCTGCCCTGGCAGATTGAAGCTGTCGATGGAATAGGTTCGGCCGTCTCGTTGCACCGTCTTCTGACCACCGCGGTAGTCCTCGGCAAACCGCATGTTCGGTACGACGCTCAGGTAGTAGTCGGCGCCATGTTCGGACGAGTCCTTCCGGTAACCGATCTGATACCCACCGACCTGGGGCTCGACGAGCGTGGCCGTGAACCCATGGGGAAACGGTCCCACCGTCGAGAGATTCTTCGACGATGTCGCCCCCACGGCGGCAAGAACATCGAACGTCGCTTGGTTGGGAACGCTGCGACCAGAGCCGCGCAACGACACGCCGCCAGTTGTCCAGTCAAGAGCCCACGTACGATCGAACTGCGCCAGCGACCCGGTGACACTGCCGATCGCCACGGAACGCACGGTAACGCCATCAGGAAAAGTGAAGCGGCTGCCTCGCGTGACGATGCTGACATCGAACGATGTTGATCCGTCGCGCAGATGGATCGTGTCGGGTCGGCCGCCCGGCAACGACATCATCTCGGAGGACGCGTACTGAACGGGTGCCAAGCCGGGGGCGCGCAGGACCATTCGGGATTCGTCCGACGAGGCGTCGGTGCGGACCACGACGTCGACCGGTGATGGCGCAGGGCGCTGCGCCAGCTGATGCACCACTCCCCCGGTGAGTCCAGCGGCGGAGAGCACGGCCAGTACCGGGACGACAAGACGTCGGCGACGCAAGTTCCCCCGAACCACCAGCGGTCGAGTTGGCGCCGATGCCCCGTCGAGCACGCGGTCGACGCGCCCGCTCACCGCGTTACGCACGAGTTCGCCGACAATTTCGTCGGAACCGTTGGTAGGGACACGAAGATTCGTCATGGTTCGATGACCTCTCGGAGAGCGGCGAGGCCGCGGGACAGCAGGGATTTCACGGTGCCGGGTCGGCAGTGCAACGCCGCAGCGATTTCTTGCTCGCTGCATTGCTCGTAGTAGCGAAGAATGAGCGCGGCCCGTTGACGACCAGGCAGGCGGTCCAAGACAGCAAGGAGCGTGTCGTACTCCGGTTGATGCGGAGCATCGACCAACATCGGTTCCTTCGACCGAGCCACCCGCAGGCGACGAAACACTCCATAGGCATGGTTGACGACGCAGCGCCGCACGTATGCCTCCGGATGGTCCAACGACGCAAAGCGCGCGTATGAAGACGCGAACGCGTCCTGCACAACGTCTTCCGCGAGGGTCCGCGACGACACCAGGGCTACCGCCAACCTGAGCATCCTCGGTTGGGTCAGTGCGTAGAACTCATCGAACGTCATCGTTTCGACGCGCGGGCGCGGAACTGACTCGATTCCATCCATCGCCGCGATTGCGTTCATAGTCTTCCTGACGCGCTGGTGACCGGTTTGGTTCCGTGAGAGTTCCGAATAGAAACAGCAAACCCCACGAGCATGCCCTCTCCACGAACGCCCGAATTACGATCGGGTCAATGGCCGACCAAGCGAGAGCTGGGTTTTGCTGGCGAAGCGGTGGCACGTTCTTGGTTGGTCCGGAGTAGCAGGCGCACGGGCCAACGTCAGTACGCTGGCGCCGTGTCTGAAGCTCCTCTTCTCGGCCAAGTCGCGCTCGTTACCGGCGGAGGTTCGGGCCTCGGGCTCGCTTGTGCACGGGCCCTGCACGCCGACGGTGCGACCGTCGTGATCACCGGCCGACGCGCCGACATCCTCGCCGCGGCTGTCGAACAGCTCGGCGACCGCTGCGTCGCCGTAAGCGGGGACGTGACCGACGAGGACCACATGCGCGCCGCCGTCGACACCGCCGAGTCGTTGGGTCGGTTCAACATGGCGGTGGCCAACGCGGGATTCGGAATCGCTGCGCCGTTGTTTCAGACCTCACTCGATCAGTGGCAGTCGGTACTCGCCACCAATCTGACCGGCGCATTTTTGACCATCAAGCACGCTGGCGCGGCGATTGTCGCGGCGGGCGGAGGGTCGATCGTCGCGGTGTCCTCGATCGCCGGTGTGGCGACGCATCGCTACATGACGCCCTACTGCGTCTCGAAGGCAGGCCTGGAGATGCTTGTTCGCAACGCCGCCGACGAACTTGGCGGTGCCGGCCTGCGGGTCAACGCCGTGCGACCCGGCTTGGTCCCCACCGATGCGACCGTCGGTCTGATGTCGATGCCGTCAATCGTCAATGACTACCTCGCCCAGATGCCGCTCGCCCGAGCGGGCACGGACCACGAGGTGGCATCACTCGTCCGGTTCCTGCTCGGCGCGGACAGCGCCTGGATCACTGGTACGTGCGTGAGCGTCGACGGTGGCCACCACCTTCGTCGCGGCCCCGACATCTCGCCGGCAATCAGCTTCGGGTTCGGCGCCGACGCAACGTCGGGTCGCCTACGCCCGTGACACACCATACGTATGCATATGGTTGCGTTGCACCATGCTGACGATCGTTTACGGCCTCACCTGCGCTCTGCTTGTGGTTCCCGCCAGTCGAGCCACTCAATGCTGACGATCGTTTACGGCCTTACCTGTGCTCTGTTTTACGGCTCAGCGGACTACGCCGGTGGCCGAGCCTCGCGAAAGGCTTCGAGCATCGCCGTCACTGCCACGTCGCAGTGGATCGGCTGGCTGTTCGTGCTTGTCGTGGTGATGTTCGTGGGCGGCAACGGCTGGACCACGCGCTCGTTCGTCGTTGGCGCGATGGGCGGCGCGTGCGGAGCGATTGGACTCATGCTGCTCTACCGTGCCCTAAGCCTTGCCGCCATGAGCGTGGTGTCGCCCATCACTGCAGTGATGAGCGCCGTGGTCCCGGTGATTGCCGGAGTACTACTCGGCGAGGGGCTCACGCCTATCCATGGCATCGGCGTTGTCCTCGCACTTGCCGCCATCGGCATGATCAGCCGCGGCGGCGACACCGACGGCGACGCGCAGGTTCATCATCGGCGGCCCACCCCCGCACTTCTGGCCACGTCACTCATCGCCGGGGTGTTCTTCGGGTTGTTCGTGGTCGCCCTTGACCGAGCCGGCGACGACGTTGGCGTTTGGCCCCTCGTTGCCGCCAAACCCGTGGGCGTCCTGTTCGCCGTTGGCGCGGCGCTGGCCACGCGTCAGTCGCCGATCGTCGCCGCCCGTGCCCTGCCCCTCACACTCGCCGCCGGTCTCGCTGACATGACCGCCAACGTGTTCGCCGCACTCTCTGCCCAGGCCGGGCAGGTGGCCATCGCCGGTGTCCTCATATCGCTATATCCGGCGAGCACCGTGGTGTTGTCCAGAGTCGTCGATCACGAGCCGCTCACCCGTGGACAGATCATTGGTTTTGCCGTTGGCGCCGGCGCACTCATCCTCATCGCTTCCTGAATTCCCAGATCGCAGATCAAGCCGCACGGTACTCTGCATCGCCATGCCGCCACGTGACCACCTCGCGGAGTTCATGCTGACGGCGCTCGTCATCCTCGTGATTCCGGGCCCGAGCGTCTTGTTCGTGATCAGCCGCGGTGTTGCCTACGGTCGACGCACCGCATTGTTGACGGTCCTCGGCAACAGCACGGGCGCGCTCGTGCAAATGCTGCTGGTCGCTCTTGGCCTGGGCACCCTCGTGGAGCGGTCACTGGTGGCGTACAACGTCGTCAAGCTCGTGGGTGCCGGCTATCTGATCTTCCTTGGGGTGCAAGCGTTTCGTCATCGGCACTCCGTGGCCGAAGCCGCTCTTGCTGCATCGCCACCCAAGACAATCCGTCGAATTTTGCGGGAAGGATTTGTCGTCGGCATCACCAACCCGAAGATCATCGTGTTCGCCAGCGCTGCGCTCCCGCAGTTCGTCGACCGTTCTCGCGGCCACGTGCCGCTGCAGATGATCGTTCTCGCCCTGCTGTTTCAGGTCCTTGCCACCGCGTCAGACGGAACGTACGGACTGTTGGCGGGGACCGCTCGACAGTGGATCGCCCGCTCGCCCAAACGCCTGTCGATGCTCTCCGGTGGAGGGGGCATCGCCATCGTCGGCCTCGGGGTGAATCTCGCCGTCAGTCGCCGCCACGACTGACCGTTCGCCAACGCTACAGATTGCCCGCCGGGGCGCTCGTGCTTCGTTCGAAGCCGTCCTTGGTCCATCGTCCGCCGTCGCGGCGAACCGTCCAATGCTCGAAGAGACCGGTGGAGGTGGTCTGCCAGACGTCGAGTTGCCCGTCACCGGCCGTCGCCCGTCCGCCCGGTAGACCAAGGTGCAAGACGACGCCCGGCGAGCCGTCACGAACCTCGACCACGTCAACGCCAAGCGCGCTGTCGGAACGGAATCCGAACACCAGTTCGGCCTGACCGTCGCCGGTGACGTCGGTGACGAGCGGGGCGCGCGAAGGCGTGGTCGACGTTTCCAGGACAACGTTCCACGTTCCCGGCTCATCGACTCCAGGATCGTTCTGCAGAACGGTCGCGCCGCCTTGGGCATCGATGACCCAAGCAATGTTCACCCCTCCGAGGGTGAACCGGTCGCACGCGCTGGCCGCTCCCGATCTCGTGGCGATGCTGTCGCAGCCGACGCTGTCGTCCCACAAGGCCCGACCCGTTGCTCCGGAGAACGATGCACCATCGGTCGTGAGCGGAAGCTCTTGGGGTGCAACGGTGGTCGGCGGAGCCTCGGTTGTTTCTGGTGCAGCAGTTGTCTCGACTGGCGCAATGGTGGTCTCGGCTATCGACGAATCAACGACGAGCGGCGTGGTGGTGTCGGCAACCGCCGTTGTCTCCACCGGAGGCGTGAGCTCGGTGACAGAGGCAGGAGCATCGAGTTGGCGCTGCCGGAAGGCATACGCCCCGCCGAACGACCCGGCGAAGAGCAGCGCCAAGAGGGACCCGAAAGCCAGCCGCGATCGAGCCGAGGCGCGTGACGAGCTCATGCACGCAGGTTACGACAGCCAAACCGTCGGGTCGTGCCTTCCGGGGCTGGTCGGGACCTCGCAGAACGGGCCATTAGCGTGGTCCGAATGCTCGATCAGCCATCGGGTCCGACAACGTCGCTCCACGTTCCCCGGACTCCTCCCAAGTGGCTTGGTCCGTTTCTGATCGCCATCGTCATCGGGCTCTACATTCTCGGATTCGTCGCCGGAGGCGCCGCCCCGGAACTCCTCAAGAACCACCCGCTCTCGCTCCTTGCCCTGGCGCCGCGCTACCGGTGGTTCATCCTGACGGCTCCTCGGATCGACCTGGCTCCCTACTTTGCCGTGGGAATCACGCGACTGCTCGTGTCTGACCCGGTGTACTTCGCCCTCGGCTGGTTCTTCGGGGACAAGGCGATCTCGTTCTTCGAAGACAGTCTCGGCAAGCCAACGATCGACAAGACCCGCGAGCTTTTCCTTAAAGCCTCAACGGTGATGGCACTGTTCTTCGCCGGCCCCATCATCTGCGTGTTGGCGGGTGCCGCTGGCATGAGGCCGCGGAAGTTCTTCACCCTCAACGTGATCGGTACGACGCTGCTAGTCATTGGCCTTCGCGCCTTCTCGTCGCAGCTCGACGGGGTCGTCAAACCAATTCTTCGATTCAACGACAAGTACTCGCGCTACATCTTGATCGGCACCATTGCCCTAAGCGCGCTTTACATCAGTCGCGCCGTCCGCAAACAGGTGGGCGCCGCTCGGAGGTTCCGCAAATAGTCCCGATTGATTGGGCGCGGCGTCAGAGGAGGGCGTCGAGACCTTCCGTTAGCCCGGGGTGCTCGGAAATCCGTTTCACGGCAAGCGCCACGCCGGGCATGAAGCTCGTGCGATCCGTGGTGTCATGGCGGATGACCAGAGATTGCCCGGTCGTGCCGAGAATGACCTCCTGATGGGCGACCATGCCGCGCATCCGCACCGCATGCACGCGAATGCCCGACGGACCGAGCCCGCCACGCGCTCCGTCGAGGAGCATCTTCTGCGTCGGATCGGGTGCCCACTCGGCCTTGGCGGCGGCCATGCGAGCCACCGTGGCCATCGCCGTGCCCGACGGTGCATCAATCTTGGCGTCGTGGTGGAATTCGATGATCTCGGCCGTCTCGAAGTACGGCGCCGCCATCTCGGCAAAGCGCATCATCAGGACGGCACCGATGGCGAAGTTCGGCGCAATCACACAATTGCTCCGCACGAACGCGCCGCGAAGCTCATCAAGATCAGATGCTGAGAAGCCGGTGGTTCCAACGACCGCGTGAACGCCGTTCGCTGCGCACCATCGAAGGTTCTCCATCGCTGCGCCGTGATGGGTGAAGTCGACCGCCACTTCAGCCCCACTCTCGGCCAACGCTTCGGGCCCCGCCGCCAGCTGCAGCGAAACTCCATCTATGCCTGTCACCTGACGAAGGTCGATGCCGACCTTGAACGGATCAATCGCCGCCACGAGCTCGAGGCCCGCGTCGTCGACCACGGTCCGACATACCTCGGCGCCCATCCGTCCACCAGCTCCAAAGACTCCAACCTTGATCATGGCGAGCAGTCTTGTCGACGGGAACCAACGCGACCTCGGTACCGACGCGAAGCGCCCGACACGGCGACAAACTCCACCGGCGCTCGGCGGAGCCGCAAGTACGATCACGCCTATGGACGGTTCACCCTGGCGAATGCTCGCGTCCCTACTTCGCCCACAATGGCGGTTGGTGGCCGCCTTCGCCGCGGTGTTGAGTGTGGCAACGGCGATTCCCCTCGGCGCGTCGATCCTGCTGGCCCGATTTGTCCGACTGGCGATCGAGCGGGCTGCTCCGTCACGACTCGTGCCGGTCGCCGCGGCCTACGCCGGGCTCGGACTGCTGTCGGCCGGCCTTACCGTCGCGGTGACATGGAGGGCCACGGTTGCTGCGTGGGGTATCACGAACGGCCTACGGCACGACCTCGCCGACTACGTGCTGCGAGCCGATCTTGGATTTCATCGCGACCGCACGCCCGGCGAGCTCGTTACTCGCGTCGACGCCGACATCACGTCGATGACGCAGTTCCTCTCGACGGTCGTGGCCCAGCTCATCGCCATCGCCGTTCTAGCTCTGGGTGCAGTCGCGGTCGCCCTTGTGATCGAGCCCGTGCTGGCCCCGGCCCTTGCCGTCGCCTGCGCCGTGGTTGGCTTCGTGACGTATCGCCTTCGTGATCGTTCGGTGGCGCAGACGATTGTTGAGCGAGCGGCTGAAGCCGACGTGATGAGTGCCGCCGAGCAGTACCTCGCTGGCGCCGACGACGTTGCCTCGCTCGGAGCCGGCCGACACGGGGTGGCTCGCGTCGGCGAACGATCGGCGGTGTTTGTGGCCGCCGCCCGCGACCGGGTGCGGGAGCAGATGACCATGCAGGGCACGGTGCGCGTCACGGTGGCGGCGGCCGAGGTTGCGATGATCGCCTACGGCTCCGTCGCCGCGGCACGCGGCTCCCTGGATGTTGCCGGAGTCGTGCTCGGGTACCGGTTGGTGTCCTCCGTGTCCAGCAAGGTCGATCACCTCACGTGGAGGATGCAGGACGCTCAGGGAGCATCAGGCGCCGCCCACCGGGTCATGGAACTCGTGGCCGAGCAGCGCATCGTCGCATCGGGGCAGACCCGCGTGCCCGAGGGGCCCTTGGCGGTGCGATTCGACAACGTCGAACTCGTTTACGACGATGAAGCAGGAACCCACGCCGCCGTGAAATGCCTGGATCTTGTGTTGCCGGCGGGGCGGCTGCTGGGCGTGATCGGTCGAACCGGATCCGGCAAGACGTCATTGGCGCGCTTGTTGTTGCGGCTCGTTGCCCCTACCGGGGGGCGAATCCTCTTGAACGACGTCGATCTGGCCGAGGTCGACGACGACACACTGCGCCACCGAGTCACGGCGGTGCCCCAAGACGTGCAGCTCTTCCCGGGAACCGTCGAACAGAACGTGACGCTGTTCGCTACTCACACGCGCGCTGAAGTTATTGCCGCTCTTGGAGCAGTCGGCCTCGACGACTGGTTGAACACTCTTCCTGACGGACTCGAGACCCGGCTCGCATCGGACAATCGCGACGACAGCGGCACGCGCGTCGGACTGTCCGCGGGGCAGGCGCAGCTCCTGGCGTTGTCTCGCGCCCTACTCCGCAACCCCGCCGTGGTGGTGCTCGACGAAGCAACATCGCGCGTCGATCCAACGACTCAGAACGCTATCGCCCACGCCATGCGTCGCCTGGTCGCCGGGCGTACCGCATTGGTGATCGCCCACCGGTTGGAAACACTCGACGTCTGCGACGACATTGCCGTACTCGCCGATGGGGTACTGGTCGAGCACGGCCCGCGCCGAGCGCTCGCCGCAGACCCGACGAGTCACTACGCGCGCTTACTGGCTGCGGGCAGCGACGCCGAGGAGCTGACGTGACCTCCCCGGAGCGGCGTGTCGCCCGCCTGGCCAGTTATCGCGCTCGTTGGTATTGGGGCGGGGCCTTCGGCTGGACGCTCTGGTTCGTCACTCCGCTCGGCCCCGGTTGGTTGACCGGCCGCGTTTTTGACGAGCTACAGAAGCACGGCGACTCTCGACGCTTCTGGACCCTGCTGGCCGGCTTGATGGCAACCCACATCGGATCAGCACTGCTGATTTTCGTTGCTCACCGAACCTACGTTCAGGGCCTCGAAGCGGCCAAGGCCCTCACGCGCGTCAACGTCATCAATGCCCAGCTGGCCAGTGGTGGGGCCGAATCGGCACCACGAACCGTTCCCGTCGGCGATGTTCTGTCGCGGCTACGCGACGATCCCTTCGACGTCCTCTTCCTCCTCGACAATTGGGTCGATCTCCTCGGAGCATCACTGTTCGGAGTCGGCGCCATCGTGCTGCTCTGTCGGATCGATCCGTTGGCGACCGCGGCCGGCGTGATCCCGATGATCGCTCTCGGATTCGGCAATCGGCTGATCGGGAATCTCGCCCGCCGGAATCGACAGACGTCGCGGGACTCATCAAGTGCCGTGGGCGACTTCTTGAACGCCGCCTTCGAAGCCTCTCTCACCGTCAAGGTCGGCGGGGCTCGACGCGATGTGCTGCGCCGTCTCGACACACTCAACACCGCACGGGCACACGCGGCGGTCCGCGACAACATCTGGAACGATCTCGTGTGGACGGTGAACTCGGCGGCCGCCGACATCTTTGTGGGGGTGGCCCTCGTGGTGGCATCGAGGCGCAACCTCAGCGCCGGCGACGTCACTCTGTTCGCGAGCTACTTGATCGGCATGGTGTGGTTGCCGATGCGACTCGGCGGGATCGTCGTCGGTCGACGGCGCTACCAAGTATCGGCCGATCGGCTCGACGCCCTGATTGCACCTGCCTCGAACGGCACCGACCGACTCATCGAGCACCGGGTGCTGCCCATCCTGGGCGGTGCCCCGGCAGCTGCCCCCGTGCGGGCGCCGCGAGTCCCTCTCGACCGTCTCGCAGTAGCAAATCTCACCATCGCTTCACGGGGGATCAGCAACCTCAGTTTCACTGTTGAGCGCGGCTCGCTCACCGTCATCAGCGGTCCCGTTGGATCCGGGAAGACCTCGGTACTTCGTGCGCTTATCGGTCTCTTGGACATCGACGCTGGCTCGGTCTTCTGGAACGGCGTCGCCGTCGTTGACCGCGCCGCGTTCTTCATTCCGCCACAGTGCGCCTACGTACCGCAAGTGCCGCGGCTCTTTGCCGAGTCGCTGCGTGACAATCTCCGCTTAGGTCATTGCATTGACGACCACGAACTTCACGAAGCCGTCACGCTGGCCGCCTTCGACAAGGACCTCATTGACCTTCCCGAAGGCCTCGACACCGCCGTCGGTGCACGCGGGGTGCGTCTCTCCGGAGGACAGGCCCAGCGAGCCGCCGCCGCCCGCGCGCTCTCCCACCGACCCGAGCTGCTCGTCCTCGACGATCTCACCTCGGCCCTGGACGTGGAGACGGAACTCGAACTGTGGACCCGTCTCGCCCACGCGGGCTACACCGTGCTGGCGGCATCAAACCGTCCTGTCGCGTTGGCTCGTGCCACCAACATCATCGAGCTGGCTACCTCGGTCTCTGGTCGGGTCGCGTAGGTTTTCGAACATGAACGGGCGCATTGCTCTGGCACCGCCCGCGTCGGCGATGGCCGACGATCAATTCCCGGCCTACCTCGCCGCCTGCGAGTCCCTTGGGTTCGACACCATTTGGCTGTCAGACATTCCGCTCGGTCCTTTCGGAGACCCGCTGCTCAGCCTCGCACAACTCGACCGCCCGTCAAACGGACGATTGCTGCTCTCGCTGGTTCCCGGACTCGGCCAGCCGGCGGAACGACGCGCGCTTGGCTACGACACGGGCGACTCCAGTCGAAGCGTTACGCAAACGATGCGCCGATCGAGATGTTCCGGGCATTCTTCCGGTCGGCCATAATTGTCTCTTCGAACTACTACGTGCTCATATTGATGGCGGGCTGACGAAGTTCGTCCTCCGTTCTACTTCTGCGGCTGGCGGCGACTGGCGCGATGAGCTGCGATGGCTGGCGGATTCGGTGCTGTCGCTCCAAACCTGAATCGACCCTCGGCGTCACGCATTTGGCGGATGCCACCCTCGGCCGTCACGCCGGAATCAATCGGTCAATCTTGGCGTGACGTTCACGGCGCGGAGGTGGACTACGGTCTGACCATCAGTCCAAGTTGAGGAGAAGTCGTGAACGTCGCCAGTTTCGATCCGGTGACGCGCCGAACGGTCTCGTCGGAGATTCGCCAGCGCCTCGCCGACGCCATCCACTCCGGCCAACTGGCGCCGGGCATGCCGCTCCCGGCCGAGCGGGTGCTTTGCCAGGAATTTGGCGTGGCCCGAACGTCGGTGCGCGAGGCCATTCAAGGGCTCGTATCGGCCGGCTACCTCGAGCGTCGTGGGAATCGTTCCGTCGTGGCCGAGCAGCTCCCGGAGATGAATTTCGCCGGTGACGATCGCAAGGCACTGGTGACCCAGCTGTTCGAGGTTCGCCAAGTGATCGAACCGGCGATCGTGGAGTTCGCCAGCCGTCGAGCGACCGACGCCGATCGGGCGCTGCTCGTCGAGGTCGCCTCGCGTGTCACGACCGACCTCGTGGAGTTTCGCGAGATCGATCGGTATTTCCATGCCACGTTGGCGCGAGCGTGCGGCAACCCGCTCCTCAACGAGGTCCACGCCAAGGCCTTGGCGTCGCTCTTCGGTTCGGGCGAGTTCGCCTCGCTCCTCTACGCCGAAGTGAACCGATCCGAGGTTCAGGAAATCATTTTGTCGTCAACGCAAGCTCATCAGGCAATCGCCGATGCTGTTTCTCGGGGCCATGCGCGCAAGGCCGTGGCCGCCGTGGTGGCCCATCTCGACGACGTCGAGCGTCGCATGGTCGAAAGGTTGCTATGAACCCTGCGCCGATCGCCGATCCTCGCTACGTGTACTTCTTCGACGAATCGAAGTTCGAAGAGACCGACCGGCCTGGCTTTCGCCGACGCATCATCGTTGGCGAGCACCTCGAGCTGTGGTTCTGGCGGATCACGGGTGGTGGCGAAGGTTCGATCCTTCACCGCCACGAGGCCAACGAACAGCTCGGCATCATCATGCGGGGCACCCTTGATTTCCGGATCGGTGACGACGCCGACCACACTCGCAAGGTCCTCGGGCCGGGAGATGTGTACCTCGCTCCGCCGTCGATCTGGCACGGTCAAAGCGTGTTCGTCGGTGACGACGAGTTCAACGAGGTATGGATCCTCGACGTGTTCGCGCCGCCGCGATCATCACCGCGTCCTCTGAACATGGAGGCGTGAGCACGTGAGCGCTGATTGGCGACTCGCCGTGGACATCGGAGGCACGTTCACCGATGTTGTGCTGCTCGACGCCAGCTCGGGCCAGGTCGTGGTCGATAAGACGTTGACGACGCCATCAGCCCCGCTCGACGGCGTTCGTACAGGTGTACGTCAGCTCCTGGCCAAGGCCGGCGTGCAACCGGCCGACATCACGGCCCCGATCGTGCACGCCACCACGCTCATCACCAACGCGCTCATCGAAGGCAAGATCGGTCGAGCCGGCGTGGTCACGACGGGCGGCTTCGGCGACACCCTGCTCATCCGCAACGAGCATCGGTACGACATGTACGACCTGCAGATCGAGTTCCCTGCGCCGCCGGTGCCGCGCGACCGCGTCGTCGAGATCCCCGAGCGAACCACGCCGGCCGGCGTTGTCATCGATGCTCCGCGCGCTAATGACCTTGCCGCCATCACCGAGCAGCTGCGCGCGGCCCATGTTGAAGCCGTCGGAGTGTGCCTGATCAACTCGTACGCGAACCCGGCGAACGAGCGGACGGTTGCCGAACACCTTCGTCGAGAGCTTGGTGTGCCGGTGTGCATCTCGGCGGACATCTCACCGCAGATTCGCGAGTACCCGCGGATGATAACCACGGCCTGTAACGCCGCCACCATGCCGGTCATCGGTCCCTATCTCGATGAACTCCAGAAGTGGCTCGCGGCCGAGGGATTCGGTGGATCTGTCCTGATGATGCTATCCAACGGTGGTGTCGTTTCCGCCGACGACGCGGCGCGCGCCCCAATCCGGCTCGTCGAATCCGGCCCCGCCGCGGGTGCGCTCGCCGGGAGCTGGTTCGCCCGCCGACTCGGCGAACAACGTCTGCTGTGTTTCGACATGGGTGGGACCACCGCCAAGTCGTGTCTCATCATCAATGGCGTACCCGAGCTCACCAACACCTTCGAGGTGGCTCGGATCTATCGGTTCAAGAAGGGATCGGGTTTTCCGGTTTCTGTGCCGTCGATCGACCTCGTCGAGATCGGCGCAGGAGGAGGCAGCCAAGCGCGCGTCGATGATCTTGGTCTCCTCAAAGTTGGTCCGGAGTCCGCCGGGGCCGAGCCTGGTCCGGCGTGTTACGGGCGGGGCGCCACGGTTCCGGCGGTGACCGACGCCGACCTCACGCTCGGTCTCCTCGACGCCTCGTTCTTCCTCGGCGGCGATATGGCGCTGGACACCGACGCCTGCCACGCCGCACTGGCATCCGTGGCCGACCGCCTCGGACTCTCCGTCGACGACACGGCGGCGGGCATCGGCGAACTCGTCCATCAGAACATGGCCGCGGCGTCTCGGATGCATGCCGTGGAGCAGGGGGCTGACCTGCGCGGGATCACGGTGTTGGCATTCGGCGGCGCCGGTCCCATTCATGCCTGCGGCGTGGCTGAGCTGCTCGAATCGACCCGGGTGGTGTTTCCGGTGAACGCCAGCGTGCTGTCAGCATTCGGCACGCTGGTGACCCCGGTCCGGATCGATCTCGCCCGGAGCATGGTGCGTCCGCTCGACGCGTTCGAGGTGGCCGGACCCGACCTCGCGGCGCGCGATGCGATCCTGGAGGAACTCCGCAACGAGGGTCGTCGGGTCCTCGCCGCCGCCGGAGCTGATGGCGATCGAATTCGATTTCGCTATGGCGTAGATGCCCGCTATCTCGGCCAGGGCAACGAGATCACGCTGTGGGTCGGTGAGGGCGACTCGTGGCCGGTCTCCTACCGGCAGGTCGTTGACCTGTTCGAAGCCGACTACCGACGGATCTACGGACTCACGATCCCCGACGTGCGGGTGGAAGCCGTGACCTGGCGTCTCTCAGCCTCCGCCGATGCCACCCAGGTAGAGCCCCGTAGCATCGTCGCGTCCGAGCCCGGCGTACCTATCCAACACCGCCCGGTGCGCTTTGCGCGAGGCCAGAAATCGATCGACACGCCGGTCTACCGCCGCAGTGATCTTGGCCGGGGGCAACGCCTCGTTGGCCCGGCCATCGTCGAGGAGCGAGAGACCACGGCGGTCATCCGTCCTGGATGGACAGCGACCGTGGCCGACGACGGTTCGCTCATCGCCGACTGGACACCCTCCAGCAGTCAGGAGTTGCCGCGATGACCTTCGATGCGATCGAACTCGAAGTGCTCTGGCAGAGCCTTATCGCCACCGTGAACGAACAGGCACGGGCCTTGCAACGTGCGGCGTTCTCGCCCATCGTGCGCGAGGCCGGTGACCTTGCCAATGCCGTGTTCGACCGTCGCGGTCGCATGGTGGCCCAGGCGGTCACCGGAACTCCCGGCCATATCAACTCCCTCGCCCGCGCCGCATCGGCCATGCTCGCCGAGTATCCAACGGACTCACTCGTTGAGGGTGACGTACTGATCACCAACGATCCGTACAAGACCGCAGGCCAGCTTCTCGACGTCACGGTGCTCTATCCGGTGTTCCGCCACGGTCGGGCTATCGCCTTCTTCGGCTCGACAATCCACCACACCGATGTCGGCGGATACGGAATCGGCGCCGGCGGACGCGACGTGTTCGAAGAGGGATTGTGGATCCCGATCCTGCGGCTCATGATCGCCGGTGAGCGAAACCATGACGTGTGGAAGTTCATTCTCTCGAACGTCCGTCAACCCGACCATATGGCCGGCGATCTTCACGCCCAGATGGCCAGCGGTGAAGTTGGGGCGCAACGTCTCAAGGCACTGTGCGACCGACATCATCTCGACGACATCGAGGCGTTGGCCGACGAGATCATCACCCGGTCCGAGGCGGCCACCAGGGCGAGCATTCGTGAACTGCCGGCCGGAACGTACCGGGCCAGCGCCGTTCTTGATCTCACCGACGGAAGCGTGATCGACATCGTATGTGCGATTACGGTTGATCCGGTTGCCGGGGAAATCCTGGTGGACTACGCGGGGTCGTCGGGCGCCAGTCCGTCGGGGATCAACGTGGTCCTCAACTACACCCACGCCTACACCACGTTCACTATTCGCTCGGTCCTCAATCCCGAGCTTCCCAACAACCATGGGAGCTTGGCGCCAATCCTGGTCGAGGCACCCGTTGGCTCCATCGTCAACGCCGTTTCGCCGATGCCCGGCACCGCTCGGCACGTGGTCGGCATGTTTCTGCCGAATGCGTTGCTCAAGGCCCTGGCCCAGATCCGGCCTTTGCAGGCCATGGCCGAGGGATCGGGGGCCGTATGGACCATGCAGGTCAACGGTACCCACGACGACGGTCGTCCCTTCATCACGGCCATGTTCACCTACGCCGGAGGGGTCGGCGCCCGTGCCACCAAGTCCGGCCTGTCGGCGTGCTCATATCCCACTGGTGTCTCCGCGGTACCGATCGAAGTGGTCGAAGCATCGGCTCCTATCCGTTTCCTTCGAAAGGAACTGCGGATCGGCAGTGGCGGTCCTGGAGCGCAGGTTGGCGGCATGGGACAAACGATCGAGTTCACCGTTGACACCGAACGGGCGTGGCAGCTCAATGCCGTCACCTCCCGTCTGTCGGACCCACCGCAAGGCCTGTTTGGCGGCGAGCCGGGCGCGGCCGGATCATTCACCGTCAACGGTGAGGCCGTGCGGACCCAAGCGCGCATAACACTCAAGCCCGGCGATCACGTGCGCCTCGACCTTCCCGGGGGCGGCGGCTACGGCGCCGTGTCCTCCTTGAACAGTGAGGGAACCAATGACCGTTCTGACTGATGAGCTCCTGGCGTCGTTCGCCGACTCGATCACCGACGTTGCGCGCGCGCGTACAATGCCGCCGGAGATCTACACCTCCGAGGAGTTCCTCGCCTTCGAGCGACGGTCAGTGTTCGCCACGCAGTGGCAGTGCGTGGGCCGAGCCAGCCGCGTCCCCAACGTGGGTGACTACTTCACCACCACGGTCAACGACGAGCGGGTCATCATTTCCAGGGCCAAGGATGGATCGATCCATGCCTTTTCCTCGGTCTGTCAGCACCGTGGCATGGAGGTTGCCGACGACGAGGGCAACTGCAGCAAGTTCACCTGTCCGTATCATCTGTGGACATACGATCTGACCGGACGACTCCTCGGCGCACCCGCCATGGAACGCACGGAAGGCTTCAACAAGTCGGACTTTCCGCTCCCCGCGCTCAAGGTCGAACAGTGGCTGGGCTTCGTCTTCGTCCACTTCCACGCCGACGCGCCGCCGCTCGGACCGTCGCTCGCCACGTACACGCCGTACCTGGAGCACTACGACTTGGACAACGCCGTGTGCCCGGGCACGTTCACCCTGGCGGATCTGCCCTGGAACTGGAAGGTGATGTTCGAAAACTTCAACGACGGCTACCACGCCAACAAGCTGCACCACACGATCCAAGACTTCTGCCCGAGCGAACTGGCCGCTTTTCCGGTCACGTGGGAACCCGGTTCGAACGTGATCTTCCGCACGAACGGGTATACCCACATCGATGGCGGATTCAACGCCACCACCAAGGCGCTCCTCCCTATTTTCCCGGCGCTCACCGAAGAAGAGCGCACGCGATCCACCTTTGCCTTGATGCCTCCGACCCTTTGCTTCGGCACGGCGCCCGATCAGGCCTTCTTCTTCATCGTCCACCCGAAGACCGCCACCACCATCGATCTGGAAATCGGGTACCTGCTCCATCCGTCGGCGCTCGAGCATCCGATGTTTGAACACCTTTTCGCCATGAGTGACGCCGGTGTGCAGGTCTTCGTTCGCCAAGACCAAGATGCCACCACCAAGGTCCAGCGGGGCATGGCCAGCCGCTTCGCCGCTCGCGGCCGCTACTCGTGGCAGGAGGAGTCCCACGTCCAGTTCAACCGCTGGCTCGTTCAGCACTACCGCGCTCACTGGCCGTCGTTGGACTGAGTCAGTATCGCCGCGACCGATGGATATCCTTCATCAGCAGCAACAGGTCCAGGGGATCCGTCGGCGATGTCTCAAACTCAGGGATGAGGAGCCCGAGATACCACTCTCAAGTGGGTACCCGAAGCAGTCAGCTCATCTTCACGACGAGTTTGCCGATGACTGAGCCGTGTTCGAGTCGGGCGAGGAGGCGGGGTAGCTCGTCGAACGACGCCACTTCGTCAACGACCGGGACCAGCTTGGCGTCGTTCACGGCGGCGAGCATGAGGCCGACGTTGCGGGGGCGGTATCCACCCGAGCCGAGCAGTTGACGGCCCCACCAGTACACGTCGGTGAGCGCCAGTTCGACTCGAACTCCTGTTGTGGTCCCGCAGAAGACGAGACGCCCTTCAACGCCCAGCGCGTCGACCGATGCCGCGAATTGCGCGGGGCCCACGTGGTCGATGATCAGGTCAGCGCCCCGGCCGTTGGTGAGTTCACGAACCGCGTTGGCGATGGTTGTCGGATCGCCGGAGTCGATCACGTGATCGCAGCCGATCGCTTCGATCTGCGCCATGCGTTGGGTGCCGCGCACCGTTCCGATAACCGTCGCGCCAACACGTTTCGCCAACTGAATCGCGGCCATCGACACCCCGGCGTTGGCCGCATTGACGACGACGACCTCGCCCGGTTGCACCTTGCCGACCGAAACCAGAGCCTGCCAGGCGGTGAGATAGGCGACTGGGATCGCCGCCGCTTGTTCGGCCGAGAGATGCGACGGCACCGGCCAACATCGATCGGCGGGAACAGCCACGTACTCGGCAAAACCGCCCTGGCGAGTTGAACCAATGGTCGCCAGCGTGGCGCAATACGGCTCTCGGTCGGACATGCACATCTCGCACGTGCGACAGGTGGTGACTGGATCGACCATGACCGTGGACGACACGACCGCAGTGGCACCGTGGACGTCAGGACCGTGGGCCACGACCGTACCGACCACGTCCATGCCCGCCACGTGCGGGAGCGCGAACCCCCGCACGAGCGGTGCCTGACGCTGCAAGAGATCGAGGCGATTCAGTCCGGCCGCTTCGACCTTGAGGAGGACCTCGCCCGGCCCGGGAACGGGCTCGGGGAGATCCTCGAACGAACACACCTCGGGGCCGCCATGGCCACGCTGCACATAGGCCTTCATGACGCAGTCCCCCCGAGGTGTTTCATCACGTAGCGAACTTCGCGAAGACGCTCTGCTTGCTGGTTGCCGACGCGTCCTTCATCACGCCCCGAACTTCGCGAAGACAACCTTGCCGTCGGCTCCATAGAGCTTCGGCACGATGGTCGCGTCGTAGGACTTGGGATCAGGAACCTTGAGGATTCCCGCCGCGGTGTACGCCGCCGTCTCGGCGTCGAGGACGGCGGGGATCACGGTGCCGATGGGTTGGCCGCCGAGTCCCTTGACGACCTCGGCCAACTCCTGCGTCCAGCGGAACGTTTCTCCGGCTTCGGTGAGATACGCCTGGTTGCCGGCGGCGTTGATCTGAGCCACGGAGATCTTCACCGCGGCAGCCGGATCGGCGACCGCGTCTTCCATGCCGTGCAACGCCGCGCGGGCAAAGTCTTCCACCACGGTCGGATTCTTTTTGGCGAACTCGGCCGAGGTGTACAGGATGCCGAAGCTTCCCGGGATCCCTTCGGCGGTCGGATCGAAGAGCTTGTATTTGACACCTGCTGCATCAAGTTGGCCAGGCTCATTGCTCTTATAGACCGGGAACGCATCGACGAGGCCGATATGAACTTTCGGATCGAAGCCGTCGAGCAACACTTCCTTGTAGTCGGTTCCTCGCTTCAGTCCGGCCTTATCGAGCATGGCGACGATCGACGGAGGAATGTCGCCCTTCACGCCAATGGTCTTGCCTTTCAGATCGGCGAGTGAGGCCAGTGCCGGGTCTTTGGCGACCAAAGCTTCAATAGGCGTCTTGCCGTAGTCGATGAACGCCGTAAACGCGGCGCCGTCTTTGGAGAAGTTGACGAGTTCGGTATACGAACCGGCCGACGAGAACTGCACTTTCCCGCTCGCTACGAGTGGATAGTTCCCGGTGGAAAACCCCGGCTTGAGGTCCACGTCGAGACAGAGGTCGGCGAAGTACCCCTTCTCCTTGGCGACGACAACATCGATGATCGATGCGGCGGCGGCGAAGTCGAAGCTCGACGAATAGGTGAGCTTGCCAACCGCTTTGTTGGCGGCGCAGCGGGCGGCGGCGTCGGCAATCCCTCCGGTGGCGGCGACCGCAGTGGTTTCGACAGCAGGAGCTGCGGTGGTGTCAGCCGCCGGCGCGGCGGTCGTTTCGGCGGCCGGGGCAGCCGTGGTTTCAGCGGCCGGCGCGGCGGTGGTTTCCGCGGGTGCAGCCGTGGTGTCGGCAGCTTTATCGCTGCTGCACGAGGCCAGGACAAACAGTCCTGTGCACACGATGGACAGGGCAAGTCTTGGCTTCACAATGAACTCCTTCGTCGGGATACTGCGGGGTGGTGGTTAGTGGAACGAGAGGTCATGAACGCTGCGAGGCATGGCCGCGCAAAGCCATCCGTTCGAGACCGGAGATCAGGAGCGTGGCGACCGAACCGAGTAGGGCGAGCGTGAAGATCGATCCCCACAGCTGGTCGACGAGATTTCGCGATTGGGCAACCTTCACCGCGTAGCCGAGGCCGTTTGCCGTGAGCGCAAAGAACTCGCCAAGGACGGCACCGATCAACGAAAGACCCACGTTGATCTTGGCCGCCGAAAGCAAATAGGGCAAGGAGGAGGGAATACGCAATCGACGAAGGATCTCGAGTTCGCTGGTGTCGACCGATCGCGCCAATTCAAGGAGCAGGGGGTCAACGGACCGTAAACCGGCGATGCCGTTCACGAGGAACGGAACGAAACAGACGAGTGCGGTGATGGTCAGGATCGAGCGCAGCCCCGGCCCGAGCCAAATCACAATCGCGGGCGCATAGGCGATGATCGGAGTGACCTGGATGAGCACACTGATCGGGAGGCCGGCGCGTTCGACGAAGCGACTGCGGGCCATGATGGCGGCGAGGATCATGGCGACCACGAACGAGAGCGTGAAACCGAGAAACGCCTCCCACAACGTGGCCCGAGCGTTCGACACATAAAAGCTTGGATCATCAGCCATGTGCTTCACGATCGACCACGGACCGGGAAGCACGAAACGCTTGATGTCGAACACCGTAACGAAGGCCTGCCAGAACCCCAGGAAGCCGAGCACACCAACAACGGGCGCGAGCGACAGGAGGGAGAGACGCGGCAGCTCGGATCCCTTCGTCGACACGACCGGCGCGCTCATAGGTGGTGCTCTCTGAGGTCGGCCCGGAGTTGGCGGACGTGTTCGTGAAAGGCTGGCGCATCTTCCAGGTCGGCCGTGCGCGGACGGGGCAGCGAGATGGTACGCATGGCCGCCACTCGACCCGGACGCGCCGCCATGACGACCACGCGGTCGGAAAGGATCACCGCTTCCGGAATTGAATGCGTCACAAAGATCACCGTGGATCCGGTGCGCGACCACAGGTCGAGCAGCAGGTATCGAGCATCGGCGCGAGTGATTTCGTCGAGCGCGGCGAACGGCTCGTCCATCAACAGGACCGGAGCACCGAGGGCAAAGCCGCGCACCAGGGCAACTCGCTGTTGCAGGCCACCGGAAAGTTCGTGCGGGTAAGCCTGTCGGAAGTCACGAAGGCCAACGGCGTCGACCAGTTCACTAACCCGGTCGGCCGAGAGAGCCGTGCGACCAGCCTTGGCATTCAGCGTCGCCAGGAACGAAATGTTGTCCTCGACGGTCCGCCATGGCACCAGCGCAGGGGCCTGCGGCACCAACCCGAATTGCTTGGCCCGCCGAGCCGAATGGGGTCCGGCGCCGTTGACCGAGACCGCGCCCTGATCCGGCTCGATCAGGCCGCCGATGATACGCAACAAGGTGCTCTTGCCGCACCCCGAAGGTCCGAGCAGGGCAACGAACTCGCCGCTACGGATCGTGAGGTCCACGCCCGTAAGCGCATGGGTGGACCGACCTCTCGTCTGGAACGTCTTGGCGACTCCCTCGATGGCCACGGTCGCGCCGTTCACAACAGTCCCGCCTGCTCTTTGAACACGAGGCTGTCCCAGTAGTCAACTCGCTTGGCAACGAGAGCGTCTCGCACGAGGAAGCGCATCACGCCGCGCACGGCCACCGCACGGTCGTTCACCGTCGCCCTCAGCACATAGGCGACCGCCACGCGGTCATCGTCGGCGAGGACGTCTTCGATGTCGTAGCGAAGCCCCGGCATCGACGCCAGAAAACCCGGCACTCGCGTTGCGTATTCGGATCGGCCGACGCAACCGCTGCCCAACGCTGCGGTGTGCTCGTTCACGAAGTCATCGGTGACCCACGCGACAACATCTTCGGCGCTCCCCGACGCAAAGGCGGCCAGGTACTGCCGGCAGACATCCGACGAGTTCACCCGCCCCAGACTTCCTGGGCCTTTTCATAGACACCCTGGTCGTAGGAGAACTCGATCATGTTGCCGTCGGGATCCGTAAGCGCACATATGTATCCGATCGGAGCCGGCATCCATTGCGGCTCCCACACCAGACAACCATCGGCGCGACCGACTTCGGCGATGGCATCCACCTCGGCCTGCGTGGGCATCTCGAGGCCGATGTGGGCGAACGGCGCCATGATCGGCTGCTTACTCTTGTGCTGATCGCGGGTGAAACTCACGAGCACCAGGATGAACGGTTTGTCCGCCTGGTCGGGATGCCCGAGCCATGCGCCCTGTCCATCGGCGTCCTCTCGGCGATCAAGCAGTCGGAGCGGGGTGAACTTTTGGTACCAGGCAATGGTGGCATCGATGTTCGTCGCTGGTAGGGCGATGTGGGTCCACCGCACCCCGGTCGGGCGTCGGCGCTCATCAGTTGCGGTGACGATCTCACTCATGAGTAAATCCGTCTGGCACGACCGGGTCGGTTCCGCCTTTGGTCCACACCACAATGGTGGTGCCCCATGGGTCCTCGAACGCTCCGTTGAAGCCGTTGAACTCCTTCCAGTAGTGCTTCCGCCAGAGCACCGTGGCTCCGCGGGCTTCGGCCCGAGCCAGGATCGCATCTTCGGAGTCGTCGTCACTCACCAGGATCCACACCCGGGGGCTGCGACCACCTCCCTGGAGTTGACGGGGGTCCACCCCAGCAGGTTCAGGATGAGGCCGAGCGTTGGCAACGTCGAAGAAGCCGACGTGAAGATTGCCGACCGGAGAATCGGCGCCGTCATCGAGCGGGAAATACCCGCCGGGAACTCCGCGGTGGAACACCCCGGTCGGACGCCCCTCGACCTCCCAGCCGAACACGTCGCCGTAGAACTTGGCGCACGCCTCCACATCGTTGGAGGGGAAGTCAACGAAAATCAGTGTGTTGGGCTTCATGCGGTGAACCTAGCAGCGGTGGACTGATGGTCAGACCAAGATTGGACGACTGGAGTAGCTTCGGCGGATGTCAAGACGGGCGTTGCGACAGGAAGAAGTCGCGACGGTTTCGGGCTTCGTCGCGAAGCCCGTCAAGATCGACGGTCACGCATGCACCCTCGCGCACCACCGCCCGACCGGCAACCCAGACATCGCGTACCGATCGGCCATCGGATCCCCAGATGAGCTGACGAACGGGGTCGACGCTGCGGGGAACGAACTGCGAGCCGACGGTGGAATGAACGACAAGGTCGGCTTGCTTGCCGACTTCGATCGACCCGATCAGCTCACCTTTGCCGATCGCCCGGGCTCCCCCGATGGTGGCCAGGGCGAGCGCGTCGTGCGCGCTGGACGCGAAGGGATCTTCTGCGCGATCGCGAGCGAGACCGACGAAGAGCGTTGCCGCTCGCAGGATGTCAACCGCGTCGCCGGCGTTCTCGGCGTCGCAACCAAGGGCCAGACGTCCGCCGCGCCGCAGCAGTTCGTCGTGACGATTGGCGCCGACGAATCCCTGGGCCAACCTCAGGTAGGCCCACGGACACGAAGCCACCGCCGCGTCGTTGGTCAGCACCGCTTCCACTTCGTCGTCGTCGAGATGCACCCCGTGGGCGATCAGCACATGCGGTCCGAGCACGCCGAGTTGATCCAGGTGAACGAGCGGCCGACGACCGGTGCGAGCGAGGTAGGTCTGCGAATCGCCACGGTGGGGCGACATATGGAACGTGAAGCCCACCCGCCTGTTGCGGGCCAGGTCACTAGCTCCAGCGACCAACGCATCACTCATGAGGTCGTGACCGACGAGCGTGACCCAGGCCTCGACCAGCCCGCCCGCCGGATAGCGATCGAGAAGCTCGCTGGCACGACTCAGCACTTCGTCGGCCGGGGCGGCGAAAGGGAGTCCATCGACGTCCCACCCCCACTGGCCGAGCGTGCCGCGCACGCCAACCGTGTTCATCGCCGCCGCCACTCGGTCGGGGTGAGAGACCGTACCCGCCTCGATGGTGCACGTGATGCCGTTTCCGACGGCGCTGATCGCGGCGAGCGTGGCCGACAGCTCATCGTCGTCACCCGTATGCGCGCTGTGAACCGGCACGGCCCACTGGTAGATAGCGTCCTGCGAGTCGATCGAGTCGGGAATGCACGAGTTCACGAGGCGATCACCGGTGAGGTGTTGGTGGGCGTTGATGTATCCCGGCGTCACGATGTCGTCGACCCCGCCGAGAACCGGCCACGTCGAGTGAGCGACTCGCAGCGCACCGAAGGGCGCCACTGCGGTGATGATGGAACCGCTCACCGCAACCGCACCATCGGTGATCACGTCACGGGCTTCGTTCATGGTGATGACCTCGCCCCGTACCAAGAACTCCATCGGCAAAGGTTGGCACATCATGTCCACTGACCATCTGACCACCGACACGCTCTGTCACAACGAGGCGCTGCGCACGAGCTGGTACGCCGTAGCCCGCAGTGCCGACGTTTCTTCGCAGCCGGTTGGCCTGACGCTGCTCGCCACGCCGGTGGTGCTGTACCGAAGCGGATCAGGCGTGGTGGCGGCGCCCGATCGATGTCCGCATCGTGAGGCCCCGCTATCGGCGGGAACGGTCGTAAACGGATGCCTCACGTGTCCGTACCACGGGTGGACGTTCGCCGACGATGGTCGGTGCGTAAACATCCCGTCAGCCGACGATGGTGTCCCGGTTCCCCCCCGTGCCCATCTCACGTCGTATGCCTGCGAGGAGCGATACGGCCTCGTTTGGCTGTGTCTCGGCACGCCGGCCACTCCCCTGCCGTTCATTGCTGACGACGACGATCCACGCTTTCGTCGCATCAATACCCCGGTTGAAACATGGGCTACCTCGGCCACGCGGATGACCGACAACTTCCTTGACGTGTCGCACTTTCCCTATGTACACGTAGGGACGTTTGGACGGGCCCAGGACACGAAGGTGCCGAGGGTCGAACTCACCGAACTCGGTGGCGGATGGACCGGATATTCCTACGAAGTGCTCGCCAACAACGACGCGCTCGGCTCCGTGGCCAGCGGTCAGACGACAGGTGTGGTGGAGCGGGCCATGAGCACCGGCTTCGCCCTCCCGTTCCATGTGCGCAGCACGATCCGCTACGGGACCGGGCTCGAGCACATTCTGTTGCTGCTGAGTACACCGATCGACGACGTGACGTCGTTGTTCACCTTCGTGGTGTGGCGTAACGACGATTTCGCCACGCCGGCCGACGAGATCATCCGTTTCGACCTTGCCATCGGAGCCGAGGACAAGCGAATGTTGGAAATGCTCGACGGCGTGCTGCCGCTGGAACAGACCGCGTTAGTAAGCGTGCAGGCTGACCGGTGCAGCGTCGAATGGCGCCGCCGCCTGGTCGCCTTCCTCAGCTGATCAGCTACTGCACGACAGCATCGAGCAACCGACCTTGGTGCGGGCCCACTCCGGACGTTTCGCGGCGAACCGCTCCCGGCCCGGTTGTTCGTCGTAGGGATGGCGCAGGACATCGAGCATCTCCGTAATCAAGGCTGGGTCACCCGCGGTCGCCGCGTCGATGATTTCCTGGGCCAGATAGTTGCGCAGCACGAACCGCGGATTCACGGCGTCCATCGAACTCCGACGTTCGTCATTGCCAAGTCCGCTCTCGGCGGCCCGCCGACCCCAGTCTCGGAGCCATGCCAGAAGGTCAGCGCGCAGACTATCGACGATCTCGTGCGCCTGATACCAGGCATCGTCAACGGGTCGAAGCAGCTCGTCGTCGGATGCAGTCGACGCAACCGGCACCTGCGCAAGGTTGCGGTGAAAGATCACCTGATCAACTTCAGTGCGGGCGAACAACTGCATGAGCCGGTGCACAAGTTCATCGTCGCCGCGGCGATACTGACCCCAGCCGAGACGCGTCGACATCATTACCCGGTACTTCGTGGCGTAGTCGTCGGCAAACATGTCGATGATGCTCTGGAGCGGAGCGGGATCGCCGAGCAGCGGAACGAGCGCATTGGCCAGCTGCACAAGGTTCCAGTGCACCACCTGGGGCTGCGCCCCGTAGCGGTAGCGCTTCATCTCGGCGTCGGTGGTGTTCGGCGTCCAGCCGGGATCGAAGTCTTCGAGCCATCCATAGGGGCCGAAGTCAATGGTGAGGCCGAGGATCGACATGTTGTCAGTATTGAGCACGCCGTGAACGAAGCCGACTCGCATCCAGTGCACCACGAGGTCAGCTGAACGAGTGCAGACCTCAGCGAAAAACGCCACGACCTGATCCTCGAAACTTCGACCCTCGACGAGATGAGGGAAATCGTGCCGGATCGTGAACTCCGTAAGCGCGCGGAGCACATCGAATTCCCCACGTGAGGCGGGAAGCTGAAAGTTGCCGAAGCGGACGAAGCTCGGCGCCACTCGGCAGACCACGGCACCCGGTTCGATCGCCGGATGGCCGTCGTAGAGCATGTCGCGCATCACTCCGTCGCCGGTAGCCACGAGGCTGAGGGCCCGCGTGGTCGGGACACCGAGATGGAACATCGCCTCGCTACAGAGGAACTCGCGGATCGATGAACGGAGCACGGCGCGACCATCGGCCGTCCGCGAATATGGCGTGGGCCCGGCGCCTTTGAGCTGCAGGGTCTGGTGCTGCCCACGGACATCGATGACCTCACCGATCGCCAAGGCTCGGCCGTCGCCGAGCTGACCGGCCCAATTGCCGAACTGGTGGCCGCCATAGACCATGGCAAACGGATCGGCGCCACTCGGCAGGCGGTTGCCGGAAAAAACGGCAGCGAAATCGTCACTGGTGGCAGTCGCTTCGTCGATGCCGAGATCGTGCGCAACCTCGAGTGACCACGCCAGGGTGACCGGTCCGGCGGTAGGTGTGGGGTGAACCCGACTGAAGAGCGCGCCCCGAACCTGTCGGCGGGGACCGTCGACGATCTCATCGGCCGGGAGTTCGGCTGTGAACCGGTTGTCGAACGCCAACGCATCGAGTGCGTCGAGTGCGTGGTCCGGGAGCGGGGTGGGCATGGCGCTAGGCGACCAGGGCGTG
>JANLQX010000381.1:0-19487 GCA_031368095.1 Actinomycetes bacterium
ATTCGTCGGGCCAGTTGATATGCGTACGGACGGACTTGATCCAGTGGCAATACGTGATTCACCCATCCCCAACGTTCCGCCGTAACCGCATCAATGTCATTGCATCCGAGGATCACCTCCAAGGCCCTACCCCGCCCGATGAGCCTGGGAAGACGGACCGTTCCGGACCCTCCAGGGATGATGCCCAGAGCCACTTCTGGTTGATTGAACACCGCATGATCACGTGCTGCGATACGGATGTCGCACGACATCACCAACTCACTCCCACCGCCGCCCGCCCGACCCTCCAGGGCCACGATGGTGGGCTTGGCCATGGTGGCAAACGCACTGCACATGTCGTGGAAAGCGGTAGGCGCAATGGGATCTGAAGCGTGAGCGTCGATCCGCTGGATGAGCGTGACGTCGAAATGGGCGATGAACCAACCGGGCACGGCGCTCTGCAGTACCACTGCCCGGACCGTTTCATCAGCGGCCAACTGCGGACCGAGGCGGGCCAACTGGAGGTAGAGATCCATGTCGAACAGGTTGATTGGACCATGGTCGAGAGTGACGATGGCAACGCTGGGCTCCCCCTCGTCGCGCTCCACTCTCAGTGCTGTGTAGTCGGTGACATAGTCGCTCATGAAGCGACCGTAGTGCCGTTGCGTCACGCCGGTCTGGTCCACGCCCCCTCGACGTTGACAAACCCCACTGACTGCAGCAGTCGTGGCCAGCCCGGATGGGGGCTGGCACCGGTCCCACGTGGCACCGCCAGATGAGATTCGCCGCATTCGGCCGCCGACCTTGCCACTGCGTCGATCAGCTGTCGACCGATGCCCTCATTTCGTCGGTGTACCGCCACTACTACTGCGTGGATTGTTCTGCCCGCTCCACTCCCAGAACTCAGCGCCACCCCCACCACTTCAGTGTCGATGGAAGCTTCATGCACCATCTGACCCGGACCGCGCTCGTAAGTGAGCATATGGTTCGGATCAAGAGTTTCCATTGCATCTGGGGCCATCATGGTCGACGTTCGTATCGACACTGCCACGCCACCGCGTCCACGCACGGGTACGGGGCCCAACATCACATCGCACAGCGGACGCCAGTTCCGATTCTCCTGTTCTTCGAGCACCCAAATGCGATCGACGACCACCGTGCGCCGGTATGCGGCCAGCGAGATCATGGCCGCGCCAATGAGCTCGTCACCGGCTGCCTCGTGGAGCGTCACATGGGCCACAAAGCAATGATCTGACCTCCGCAGCAGCGCACCGACGCCCAGTTGTCCCGCCAGTTGCATCAATTGGTCGCCCGCTTCGTGAACTTCCAGATAGATCACCGGACTGATGGGGGCAAAGGTGCTCACCGGCCCAAGATCAACGGCGAACGCTTCGCTGGTGGCGGCAGCCATCCGGAGCTGAGCCATGACGTCGGCGATGTTGCGTTGATGAACGTTGACCGGTGCCACGATGGTGATGTGCGGCGCAATGCGCTCCACACTGGGACCCCCAAGCGCACGGCGGATACCGCGAAGTTCCCGTGTTGTGTCATCGTCGAACAGCACCACGATGCCAAGACGACGACGTCTGCTCACGCAGTGATCATGACACCCAGCGTATGGTCACACTTCGTGGCTGGCGATGACTCCACAGGCTACGAGCCCCACCAACACCATTACGGCGATCAACGGTGTCTGTGTTGCCCTCTCATGGAAGTCACCGATGAGCTGGAACGGATTGGCGATGAACGGCAACTTCAACAGACTCACCTTGGAAGCGCGAAACGCTGTCAAATCCCCGAAACGGGCCACCGATGAGATCACACTCAGCGACGAATACAACACGATGACCACGCCAAAACCGATACGGATTCCGTCACGATTTCGCACTCCGAGGCGCAGCGCCCAAGCCACCAGTACACCGATGAAGATCGGCGCCCATGGCATCTGAGCCCGTAGACGCAACACGCCTTGGTACCAACCCCATGACCCAATGAAACCCACCAACAGTGCACCGCCCAGAGAGGCCACTATCGAGGGTCCCTCTTGGCGCTTGGACGGTAACGCGCCGTCGCCATTGACGATGGTGGAGATGGCGGTGCCCGCCGTGGCATCGAGGCGCTTGTCCAACTTGTTCTGTTGGCGGGGGGTGAGCTTGCGCTTATCGGGTCTGTCCCAAGAGTCCGACACTGCTTCGGGCTCATCCGTACGACCGGCGGCGGACAACCACTCCTGAGGGATATGCATCCACTCCGGGTTGCTTGACGCAGCCGGAGGCGGCAGGAATTCACCATCACGTGCCAGCGGATCGATGCCCGTTACGCCATCCATTGCGTGTACATCGGCGGCTGTCGGACCCAGCTTGAGCAATCGTGGCGCCCAGCTCTTGTGCGGGTGCCAATACCGGGGTTTAGTGCGCGGCCACCTCGGCACCTGCCACCTGGAGGCGCGTTGATGCACGTCGCCGGGCCGATGCCGTGTCGGCAGTGTCGCCGGCCGCATCGGCTGTGGTCTTGGCCACCCGGGCCCGCGCCACATCGATGTCGGTGGACAATTCGGCCACATCCGAGAGAATGGTGACCCGGTTGTTGCGCACTTCCACGAACCCTCCGTGGACCGCTGCTTTCACCTCGGCACCGTCGGGGGTGCGGATGGTGACCGGACCAATACCGAGCAGGCCCAGAAACGGTGCATGACCGGGAAGAAACGCAGCATCGCCATCCGCCGGGCGGCACACCACGATGGTGGCCTCACCCGAATAGAGAACGCGTTCGGGCGAGACCAGCTCGACCTGCATGGTGGTGGCCATTTGCTCAGCCGCCGATCAGATGTCGCCGCGCTCGAGCTTGGCGGCCTTCTCCAGAACGGTGTCGAGACCGCCCACGTTGAGGAACGCCTGCTCTGGGATGTTGTCCAACTCACCGTCGCACAGTTTTTCGAAGCTCTCGATGGTATCGGCCACCGGTGTGAAAATGCCCTCCTGGCCGGTGAAGGCCTTGGCCACGAACATGGGCTGGGACAAGAACTTCTGCACCTTACGGGCCCGCTGCACCAACACCTTGTCCTCTTCGGACAGTTCGTCGATGCCGAGAATGGCGATGATGTCTTGGAGTTCCTTGTAGCGCTGGAGGATCTGCTGCACCCGACGAGCCACCCCGTAATGGCGTTCGCCGACCACGTCGGGCGAAAGGATCGTGGAGGTCGAAGCCAACGGATCCACGGCCGGGAAAATACCGAGGGCGGCGATTTCGCGGGCCAGGTTGGTCGTGGCGTCGAGGTGGCGGAACGTGGTGAATGGAGCTGGGTCGGTGTAGTCGTCGGCGGGCACGTACACGGCCTGCAACGACGTGATCGAGTGACCACGGGTCGAGGTGATTCGCTCTTGGAGCTGGCCCATCTCGTCGGCCAGGTTCGGCTGGTATCCCACGGCCGACGGCATACGGCCGAGGAGGGTCGACACCTCGGAACCGGCCTGGGTGAAGCGGAACACGTTGTCCACGAACAGGAGCACATCCTGGCCCTGCACGTCACGGAAGTACTCGGCCATCGTAAGTGCGCTTAGCGCAACGCGAAGGCGCACGCCCGGCGGTTCGTCCATCTGGCCGTAGACGAGGGCGGCGTTGTCGATTACGAACTTGCCTTCTTCGCCCGTCGACGTTTCCTTCATTTCCAACCAGAGGTCGGTTCCCTCACGGGTGCGCTCGCCGACACCAGCGAACACTGATACGCCACCGAACTCTTTGGCGACACGGGTGATCATCTCAAGGATAAGGACGGTCTTGCCCACGCCCGCTCCGCCGAACAATCCAATCTTGCCGCCCTTCACATACGGCTCAAGAAGGTCGATGACCTTCACGCCGGTCTCGAACATTTCGCGCTTCGGCTCAAGGGTGTCGAAGGCCGGAGCCTTGCGGTGGATGGCCCAACGCTCGGTCACGCCTTCGAGGGGCGCACCGCCGGTGTCGAGCGGCTCGCCGAGCACGTTGAACACGTGACCCTTCACGATGTCGCCGACCGGCACGGTGATGCCGTGGCCGAGCTGACGAACGGTGGAGCCGCGAGTCATGCCGTCGGTAGCTTTCATGGCGATGACGCGCACGCGGTTCTCACCGATGTGCTGGGCGACTTCGGCCCAGATGTCCTCGGTCGTACCTTCGTCCGTCACGGTCAGGATTACGGCGTCGTTAATCTCGGGCAGCGAGCCGGCGGGAAACTCCACGTCGACCACGGGGCCGGCGATCGAAACGATCCGGCCGTCGAGCAGATTGGTGTTCTCGGTCATCGTCATGATGAGTTCCTTCGAGGTGGTGAGGTAGGGCGAGAGAGGCGGCTGACGCAGGCGTCAGTTGTTGGCGGACAGATGCGAGTGCTCGGGATGCACGCGGTTCTGGAAAAGGTCAGGATTGTTGGTGCGGTCGACGATGAGTTCGCTGGAGGCGTTCTTCAATGCCTCGGCCCCTCCGACGATTTCCATGATCTCGGTGGTGATCGCCGCCTGGCGGGCGGTGTTCATCTGGCGTGAGAGCTTCTTGACGAGCTCGCCGGCGTTTTCGGTGGCCGACTTCATGGCCCGCTGTCGACCGGCATGCTCGGATGCAGCAGCGTCAAGCAACGCCGCGAACAAGCGGCTTTCGACGTAGCGCGGGAGAAGCGTGGTGAGAATGGCGTTGGGCTCAGGTTCGAACTCGTAGCCCGCCCCCGCCGGGGCACCGTCACCGGACGTTTCGATTTCGATCGGCATGAACCGGCGCAGGGTCGGACGCTGCGAACCGGCGGAAAGGAACTGGGTATAGGCCAGCTCGACCTGATCAACCTCGCCAGTGTCGAAACGATGCTGGATCGACCCGGCGATGTCGCGGGCATTCTCGTACGTCGGGTTGTCGGTGAATCCTTTGAATGCCGTGTCCACTCGGTAGCCGCGGAACTTGAAGTAGTCCTCGACCTTCTTGCCGACGGCGATAAGCACGTAGGACCGACCCAGGGCCACGTCGGCCTGGAGCGCCCGCTCGGCTAAGCGGATCACCGACGAGTTGTAGGCCCCGGCCAGACCGCGATCGCCGGCGCAGACGATGTAGGCAACCGTCTTCACGTCGGTACGTACGCTTAAGAGCGGTTGGCCAGCTCCCGCGCCACTTGACGCCAGAGAACGGATCACGTTGGTGATCTGGTCAGCATACGGACGAGCGGCGGCAACGCGCTGCTGGGCCTTGACGATCCGCGTGGCGGCGATCAGCTCCATGGCGCGAGTGATCTTCTTCGTGCTGTTGACGCTCTTGATGCGGCGTCGCAGGATTCGTTCTTCACCACCGGCCATGTCAGGTTCCCTTCAGTTCGTCAGTACGCGTGCGGGTCATTCTGGAAATGGGGCTCAGCCCTTGGCCGCGAACGAGGCTTTGACGCCCTCGATGGCCTTACCGAGACGGTCGCCTTCCGGCAGCTTCCCGGTCGTGCGGATGTCGTCAAGGATGTCGCGGTGCTGGGTGCGGAACACGTCGAGCAGATGCGCTTCGAACGGGCCGACCTGCTTGACCTCAAGATCGTCGAGGTAGCCGCGAGTACCGGCGAAGATCGCCACCACTTGCTCCTCAACCCGCAGGGGCGAATAGGCCGGCTGCTTGAGCAATTCGACGAGACGGTAGCCACGGTCAAGCTGAGCCTGTGACACCTTGTCGAGCTCGGAGCCGAACGCTGCGAACGCTTCGAGCTCGCGGAACTGGGCGAGGTCGATCTTCATCGAGCCGGCCACGCCGGACATCGCCTTGATCTGAGCCGACGACCCCACGCGTGACACTGAGATGCCCACGTTCATGGCCGGGCGAATACCCGAGTTGAAGAGGTCGAGGTCCAAGAACACCTGACCGTCGGTGATCGAGATCACGTTGGTCGGGATATAGGCCGACACGTCGCCAGCTTTGGTCTCGACGATGGGAAGCGCCGTGAGCGAGCCTCCGCCCATGGCGTCGGAAAGCTTGGCAGCACGCTCCAGGAGCCGGCTGTGAAGGTAGAACACGTCGCCGGGGTACGCCTCGCGGCCCGGCGGACGACGCAGCAGCAGCGACATCTGGCGATACGACTCAGCCTGCTTGGAGAGGTCGTCGTAGACCACCAAACCGTGCTCGCCGTTCTCCATCCAGTGCTGGCCGATGGCTGCACCGGTGAAGGGGGCGAGGTACTGGAACGGGGCCGGGTCGGCGGCCGGGGCGTTGACGACGACGGTGTACTCCATCGCCCCACCCTCGTCGAGCGCGCGAACGGTCTCGGCCACCGACGAGCCCTTTTGGCCGATAGCGACGTAAATGCACTTCACGCCTAGGCCCTTTTGGTTCAAAATCGTGTCAATGGCGACCGAGGTCTTGCCCGTCTTGCGGTCGCCGATGATGAGCTCACGCTGACCACGGCCGATCGGCGTCATGGCGTCGATCACCTTGATGCCGGTCTGCATCGGCTCCTTGACCGGCTTGCGCTTGACGATGCCGGGCGCCTGGATCTCGACGCGGCGCTGACGAAGGTCGCCGGTGAGCGGACCCTTGCCGTCGATCGGCTCACCGAGCGCGTTCAGCACCCGACCGAGCACGCCATCGCCGACGGGAACCTGGAGGATCTTGCCGGTTGCCTTGACGGTCTGGCCTTCTTGGATATGACCGACGTCGCCGAGTACGACCGCGCCGATCGAATCCTCGTCAAGGTTCAAGGCGAGACCGAGCGTGCCACCTTCGAACTCGAGTAGCTCGTTGACGCCGGCCCCGGGAAGTCCCCCGATACGGGCGATACCGTCGCCCACTTCGAGCACGCGTCCGACCTGCTGTTGGGTGACCTGCGGGTTGAACCCGTCAAGGCTCTTGCGCAGAGCGGCGGTGATGTCATCGGTATTGATCGTCAGCTCGGCCATGGTGGTCCGGGTCTCCTACGAAAGTGATGCGACGGGCGAAAGAAAAGAACTACGTGTACGTATAGTCTGCGCGCTTTTCAGAGCGCAGCCTTGAGCTGGTCCAACCGGTTCCGGATGGAACCGTCGATGACCGTGTCACCGATCGTGGTGACAACGCCACCAAGGACCGACGGATCAACCAGGAACGTGAGGGCGACCTTCTTGCCGGTCGACCTCTCGATGGCTGCCGTGAGCGAGCCCTGCTGATCGAGCGACAGCGGATGGGCCGAACGCACCTCACCGGACACCCGACCCGTCTCCGACGCGGCTTTGCTCAGGAACGCCGACGCCACCGCCGGAATTTCCTTGGCGCGGCCGGCGCCGACGAGCATCGACACGAGGTTGGTGGTGACCGGACTGGCGTTGCCCAGCAACTCGGCCACGACCGTCTGGCGACGCTCGACCGGAAGAAATGTGTCGGTCAGTGCCGACTGCAATTGCGGCGAGCCCTCGAACGCACCGGCGAACGAAGCAAGTTCGTTGCCGACCGTGGCGAGGGCTCCCTCGGCCCGAGCGACCTCGAGGAAGGCGGCGGCGTATCCGTCAGCGAGAGCACTCATGGGTCACCACTCAGTTCTTCGACGCGAGTTCGGCGATATAGCGATCGACGAGAGCGGCGTTGGTGTCTTTGTTCATATTCGCCCCGACGACCTTTTCGGCCAAATCGAGCGACAGGTTCTTGACATGTGACGACAGGTCGGCCTTGAGGCGGTCAGCCTGGGCGTTCAAGTCTTCCGAAGCCTTCGCTCGGATGGCGGCGGCGTCGGCCTCGGCGCGAGTGATGAGGTCCTTGCGAACCGCCTCGGCCTGCTGACGGGCGTCGTCAATGATTCGGTTGCTCTCCGCCTGGGCGTCGGCCAGCTTGGCCTTGTACTCGGCAATCATCGTGTCGGCCTCGGTCTTGGCCCGGTCGGCCGAGGCGAGGTCGCCTTCGATGCGCGCCGAACGAGCCGCCATCGTCTTCTTGATCGCCGGAATGGCGAACTTCCACATGAGGAGAAAGAGCGCAATGAAGGCAATGGTGCCCCACACGATCTCGTCGGTGGCCGGGAGAATCGGGTTCGGAGCCTCGATCCCTTCACCGGAAAAATGCGCTACAGCAAACAGTGCTGACACGTCAGGTCCTTTCGTAGCCGTAACGGCCGGATGGTCAGGCGAACTTCAGAAGAATGAAGACGACGAAGCCGATGAGGGCGAGGGCTTCGGTGAACGCAATGCCGAGGAACATGGTGGTCCGCACCATGCCGGCCGCTTCGGGCTGGCGGGCCATGGCCTGAACGGCGTTGCCGACGAGGTAACCGATGCCGATACCCGGGCCGATGGCGCCGAGACCGTAGGCGATACCGGCGCCGGTGGCGGCGGCGTTGGCCTTTTGTTCTGCTGCGGTAAGGCCGGCTTCGGCGGCCTGGGCGAGGATGCTCATGGGTTGCTGCTCCTAGGTGAGTGGTGCTTTATGGAGGGACTGCGTGACCTGCGGGTGGTACCTGTGGTTTCGCGACGACATATCTCGCGAGCTTGGACCGAGCGTGCCTAGTGCTCGGGATGCACCGCTCCGCCGATGTACACGGCGGCGAGGAGCGTGAAGATGTATGCCTGCAGGAATGCCACGCCAAGCTCGAAACCCGTCATCAGGATCAGCATGAGGAGGGGTAGGACGCCGACGGGCTTCAGAACAACGGTGTGCGCGGTAACCAGGGCGTTGGTGAGCACGGCGAACGTCACGAGAAGGATGTGGCCGGCAAGGACGTTGGCGAAGAGACGCACGGCGAGCGAGAACGGGCGGACCAGGAACACCGAAATCAATTCGATGGGCGTCACCAGCACGTAGAGCGCCTTGGGCACGCCCGGGGGGAAGAGCGCCGATTTGAAGTAGTGGCCTACTCCCTGGGCCTTCATGCCGGCGATGTTGAAGACCAGCCACACCAAAATGGCGAGCATCGCCGGGACCGCCATACGGGCCGTGGCCGGCATTTGCCAGCCCGGGATGATCCCGGGAATGTTATTGAAGAAGATAAAAAAGAACAGCGACGCAAGGAGAGGCACATACTTCTTGCCCTCATGACCCATGACTTCGTCGGCAATGCCGTGCTCAATGAAGTCAAGTGAGGCTTCGGCCATGTTTTGGATGCCCTTGGGCACCATTGCGCGCTTGCGAGAGCCAGCCCAGAAAAACAGGAACGTTGCCGCCACGGCGAAGAAGTTGGTGAGGGCGATTTTGTTGATGCCAAAAGCCCCGCTGCCGACGAGGGTCTTCCACTCCAGGAGATGGCTGATAGGCGGGAAGGCGAGGCCGCCTCCGCCTTCTTCAGCGGCCAAAACGATTCCGAGGATGCTCACGGAAGGATCACTCCTTGACGAGGGATTGATTGGGCTTGAGGCCGGGGAAGGCGAGCGTCGCAGAAACGTGACGCATCTCCCAGAACAGCAGACCGAGATGGGTGGCGACGATGGTGAGGCTGAGTGGAATGAGTTCGATCCACGGTCGATCCTTGACGGCAAGAACCGCAATGGTGATGAGCCCGAGGCGAAGGAGGTAGCCGAAGAGCGCAGCACCCATGACGAAGGCCATGGAGATCTTGGCGGCCGTGTCGAGGAGCCAGGCCGACAGGACGAAGTTGACCACGACGAGGGCGAGGCCGAAGGCCACCGACGACACGCCCGCGAAGCCCCAGCCGATGAAGCCGAGAACAAGCAACACAGGCGCCACGAACATGGCGCGCTTGGCCATGTCTCGAGCGACGCTGAGTTCCACGCCGCCGCCGGCGGCCGGGCTCAGCATGGCGTTGGCGGTGGTCATTTGACGGACCCCGACGCGTCGTCGGAACGGGGCAACGGGTCGGAGCGAGGCGACCACACAGCACCGTTGTCGTGGGCGCGCATCTCGGCCTCGTAGCCGTACCAAAGTTTCACGCCAGTGCCGGCGAAGGCAACGATGACGGCGATGATCGTGAGTACCGGCGTGAGGCCGAACACCCGGTCAAGGGCAAATCCGAGGAGACCAAACACCAGCGGAGCAACAACGAGTTCGAAGGCGCGGGTCATACTGTCGGCGTAGCCGGAGTAAAGCTGGCGTCGGAAGTCTCGTTGGAGCATGGGCGGCGTTCGGTTCCGGGGTGGTTTTGGGAGGTGACGACGTGGCGACAGGAGCGCGTACGAAGCCGGACAAGTGTGCTGGGCGTCGAGCACAATCGCCAACTCGCTTGTGAAAGCAATCACAAGCGTACTGAACCAGCGAAACCCCCGCAACTCAGAACGCGTCATTTCCGTGCGTGCGCCGATGCTTTCTTGTCGGGATCGCTTCGTTTCTTCGTTTCTACCGGGGTGTTCGTGGCGATACGGGCCAAGTTCTCGAGCGACAGCGTGCCGGGAACGAAATAGGTGCTGTGGTTCACCGCACCAGCCACGGAGAAGCCCTTCGCCCCGAAACCCTTCGCCGACGGGTCCTCGCCGTGGAAGGGAGCGAACGGCACCACGTCTCGAGGAAATGGCGGTGTGACCACCAGCGGTCCCAACCCGATCGGCCCGACCCGGAACGGCAAAACTCCCGGTACCGGCAACATCCACAGGGCCGACCGGTCGATCCGAACCCGGGCGGTGGTCCCCGTGACGCGCGCCGCCCAGACGGAGGTGTCCAGATGGCCGAGCGCCCGCCGTGACGACGTGTTCATTCCCGGGCTGCCGACCACGGCCACATCTTCGATCGCCAGCCGATCGACGCGCGTCCGCATCTTCTCTGACAGCAGTGTCTCGCCGACCACCACCGATCCGTAGCTATGACCCACCAGGCTCAGGTGGGCCTGCGGGGCCATTCGCCGAATCAGTTCGAGGTCACTCAGGAGGTCACGAGCGCCAACCCGAGCACGATCCGACCCGGCACCTTCGAGCAGTCCGGAAATACTGAAATCGGGCGTACGGTACCCCAGCCACGCCACCACGGCCACGTTGGGATCGAGCTCACCCATGGCGGCGGCCAGGTCCTGACCTTTGATCCGGGTAGTGGGGTCGTAGTCGGCCAGCGAGTTCGTCATGCCGGGCACGATGACGGCGATATGGGCCGCCCGGGAGAGATCGCCGAAGATCTCCACCACGGCGCCGTGGTCCTCGGCGTCAACCCGAAGGAACTGCCGATCACTCCCCTGGGCGAGGGAGCGGGCTGCGTTCGACGGGAACCGCAGGCTGCGACTGCGCATCGATACGTGCAGCGTCGTCGACCACTGCGAGAGGCGACGCGCAAGGTCGGCGGCATCAAGGTCCTGAGAAACCCGCCGAACGTTTCGTTCGACGTCCGACGCAAGATCGCCAAGGCGATGCGTCCCCCCGACCGCCAGTCGAGACGAGCCGGCACATCGCGCCGCAGCACTGCGGAATCGATCGGCCGAAGCCCCGAATCCCCGGGCGAGGGACTCAAGGTCGGAGGGCGTGGCGCTGACCCGCCACATGGCGGACCTGGATGAGTTTGCGGACATCCCCGAGCCCATCACGCGAGAGTCACCGAGCGAAAGCGGCGGCGGTCCGGCGCGACGGTGTCAATCAGAAGGAGTGGTGTCAACCAGTGCGCGAGATGCCGGCGTTGGCCCGCTGCTCGGTACGACGCAGTCGTCGCTCGCGACGGAGATCGGGATGCAGCAGGGCAAAGGCGATCGTGCCGACGAGCAGGACGACGAGCGGGACGAGCGGCCATCGACCGGAAAAGAACATCGGGGCCAACACGAACCCCGACGCCAGGGTGGTGAGTGACCACAGGATCAACACCGTGCGGCGAGGTCCGTGGCCGAGCTCCACCAAACGGTAGTGAATGTGCTCGCGGTCAGCGGTGGAAAAACCCGAACGGCGAACCGTGCGCTGGACCACCAATCGTGCGGTGTCGGCAATGGGCACGACCAGGATCAGCAGTGGGATGAACAGCGGGGCGAGAAAGAAATACGTCTGATTCGGAATCGGCACACCAGGGACCGACCGGCCTCCCACGACCGACGTCGAAACCGCAAGCAATAGTCCGAGAAGAAGCGCACCGCTGTCGCCCATGAAAACTCTCGCCGGACTGAAGTTGAACGGCAGGAACCCGACGCACACCCCACCGGCGACCACGGCAATAAGCGGCCCAAGGTTGGAGCCGTCGATGGAACCGGCGTCGAACAGTCGGGTGGAGTACAGGAAAAAGCCCCCCGACGCGATTGCCACGATCCCGGCGGCGAGACCGTCGAGACCATCGATCAGGTTGATGGCGTTGCACATTCCAACGAGCCACACAACGGTAACGAGAGCGGTGAAGTCGGGGGAGATCTGGATTGCTCCGAAGAACGGAACCTGGACTTGATCGAGCGTGACTCCGAGGACGTATAGTCCGCTTCCCGCCAGGACCATCCCGGCCATCTTGGCGGGCGGCGACAGATCGAGCCGGTCGTCGACGAGGCCGACGACGGTGATGATGATTGCCCCGACAATCACGCCGAGCGGTTCCGAAGAAGAAACGAATACTTCTCTGAACTGGTCCATACGCGACGCCACGACGAGGCCCACGACCACGCCGCACAGCATGGCGATGCCGCCAACCTGGGGTACCGCGCTGTCATGCAACCGGCGTTCACCATCGGGATAGGCCAGGACTTTGAAGCGGTACCCCAGCCGGATTACGACCGGAAGAAAGACCGCCGTGACGGCGGCCGCAATTGCCGCGATCGTGAAGTAGCCGAGCACCGGTCAGGCGACCGGAAACTTCTGGCAGAGTTCGGAAACTTCGTGCCGGATAGCGGCGAGGGCTTCATCGTCGGTTCGACGCCGAAGGGCCTCACCGATGAGGCCGGCGATCAGAGGCATTTCCGCTTCAGTCATTCCCTGTGTGGTCACCGACGGAGTACCGATCCGAAGGCCACTGGTGACAAACGGCGATCGCGGATCGAACGGGAATTGGTTCTTGTTGAGCGTGATGCCGGCGCGGTCGAGCACCTCTTGGGCCACCTTGCCGGTGAGGTCGGTGTCGAACGGCCGGAGGTCCACCAGCATCAGGTGGTTGTCGGTTCCATCTGTACACAGACGAAATCCTTCGGCCTTCATCGCATCCGCCAGAGCTCTCGCGTTGGCCACGATCTGAGCGGCATACGTGGCGAACTCGGGTCGCTGGGCCTCGCCGAACGCAATGGCCTTGCCAGCCACCACGTGGTCCAGTGGGCCCCCCTGGGAGCCGGGGAATATGGCCCTGTCGATCGCCGGTCCGAGCGCGGCGGTCGACAGAATGCAACCACCCCGCGGACCACGGAGGGTCTTGTGGGTGGTGAACGTGACGATGTCGGCGAACGGAACCGGATTCGGATGTACACCGCCAGCGATGAGCCCGGCAATGTGCGCGGCGTCGAACATCAACAGCGCGCCGACTTCATCGGCAATCGCCCGAAACGGGGCCGGGTCGATGATCCGCGAGTACGCCGTGGCGCCGGCGACGATCAGTTTCGGTTTCGTTTGGAGGGCGACATGGCGAACATGATCCATGTCAATTCGTTCGGTCTTCTCGTCGACTCCATACGACGTGAAGTCGTAGAACTGACCGGACAGACTTACTGGAAGACCATGGGTGATGTGGCCGCCCTGATCGAGGCGAAGTCCCATGGCCTTGTCACCGGGCTTGAGTACCGCCAGGTACGCCGCCGTGTTGGCATTGGCACCCGAGTGCGGCTGCACGTTGGCATGTTCGGCACCAAAAATCGCCTTGACCCGGTCGATGGCAATCTGCTCAACGTCGTCGATGACGGCATTGCCGCCGTAGTAGCGCTTCCCCGGATAGCCCTCGGAGTACTTGTTCGTCAACACCGACCCAACGGCTTCCATGACCGCCGCCGAGGTGAAATTCTCTGACGCAATCAGTTGGAGTCCGGTGCGTTGGCGCTCGCCTTCGGCGGCAATGAGGTCGAAGACCTGGTCACGGGGCGAGGTCGGGGAAGCGGTGTTCACAGGCGACGAGGTTACCGGGCGTCGCCACGGCTTTGGGTGTGTGAGCGCGCTTTCGACAATCGCCGAGAGCGTTCGCCCGCTACCATCACCCAGTCGTGGGCGAGGCAACATCCGGGTACATGCGAGGCCTTGACGGTCTCCGTGCTCTCGCCGTGGTGGCCGTGGTGGCGTATCACTTCGGGCTGCCCGGTGCCGGTGGGGGGTTCCTTGGCGTCGATGCGTTCTTCGTGATCTCCGGCTTTCTCGTTACCCGGCTGCTCAGCGAGGAGCTGCGGGGATCCGGTCGGATCGACGTCGCCCAGTTCTGGCTCCGTCGGCTCCGCCGACTTTTACCGGCCCTCTTTGCCATGCTCAGCGCAGCCGCCATGGCGTATGGCTACCGCATCCCTGAGAAACTGCGGTCGGGCCGTCTTGACCTCGCCGCCGGTGCGGTGTTCGTCGGGAACTGGCGAATGATTGCGTCGTCCACCTCATATTTCGACCAGCTCGGTCGCCCCCCACTCACCCGCCACCTCTGGTCCCTCGGAATTGAAGGCCAGTTCTACGCTGTGTGGCCGCTCGTCGTTGTCGGTCTTGGCTTCGTGGCCACCAACGACCGACGTCGGATGGCGGTACTCACGGTGCTTCTTGGGCTGCTTTCGATGACCTGGTGCGCTGTTGCCTACCGGCCCGGCACGGATCCGTCGCGGGTGTACTTCGGCACCGACACGAGACTCGTGGCGATCTTGTTCGGTGCGGCGCTCGCGCTCTGGTTGGCGCGGTCCGCCGACGCTCGGACGCATCAGGCCTCGGTCACGGTAAACGCAATCGGGGTCGTGGCGCTCGCCGCGTTTTTTGCTGCCCTGGTCTTCGTCAACGACCGCGCTAGCGCCCTTTACCGCGGTGGATTCGGGTTGATCGCCGCGCTGGTCGTCGTGATCGTGTGGTCGACGACCGTTCCCGGATCCGTCCTGGAGCGAGCATTGGGATTAGCGCCGCTTCGATGGATCGGCGTTCGGTCCTACAGCCTCTACCTCTGGCACTGGCCGGTCGTCGCCATGAGCCAGCCGGGAGTCGACTTTTCTGTCGGACTCAACCCTTGGGTTCTCGCCGCTGGTCGCCTCGCCGTGTCCCTGGCCCTCACCGAATTGTCGTTTCGATTCGTCGAAGAGCCGTTTCGTCGACGGCTGTTCAGCCGCTGGTTCGCGGCGCTCGCCGGGCAAGCCGGCGCGCTGCGCCGGTCGCTGCGCTGGTACGGCGGAACGGTCATTGCGGCGATGTTCGTGGTGGGCGCGGCATCGGGGGTGAGTCGCGCCTCGCAGAACGACGGCATTGCCGACTCGTTGAAAAACCCGGCCGACGAGTTGGTGGTCGCCACCGGGACGGGGCTGGCGGTGGCCCTTCCCACGACCGTCGCTCCGGCCGTTGTCACCCCGTCCGTCGTTCCCCCTGGTTCGGTCGTTCCAACGACGTTTCCCCCGCCTCCGCCGAACCCGAGACTTCCGCCTCCAACGCTCCAACTGAGGTCGGGGGAAGCGGGCGTCGCCATCCCGATCGTCCCCACCACACTGCCCCGTCCGCCGGCCGTTCTGGCGATCGGTGATTCGATCATGAAAGGGGCAGCCCCCTCGCTTTCGACGCGGCTCGGCGATGGCAGCGTCATCGATGCCGCCGTGTCGCGACCGTTCACCGCTGGCATCAACGTGTTCGCCGAGCAGACCGCGAAACATCCGCCATTCGGGGCCGTGGTCATCCACCTCGGGAACAATGGTGTTCCGAGCCACAAACAATTCGCCGCGCTCCTCGACGCAATCGGCCCAAAACTTCCGGTGGTGTTCGTCACCATGCGTGAGTCGCGAGAGTGGGCCCCCAAGTTGAACGCGCTCGTTCGGGAGGAGGCGGCCACCCATCCAAACGTGCGCGTCCTCGAATGGGACCGGGCCGCCGGATCCAACCAATACCTCTTCGGCAAGGACAAGTTGCATCTCAGCGGCACGGGTGGTCGCTACTACAGCGATCTCATCGTGTGGTCGTTGGCCCAGGCGGGCTACGCCGGCGTCGCATCCCCGGTCACGACCACCATCGAGTCCACCCCAGTTCCCCCACCCAGCACCACGACAGTCCCTCCATCGTCAACCACGTCGGTCGCAACTTCGATCACAACCAGCGTCGAGCCGTCGCCGGCTACCGCGGCGGCGCCTGTGACCTAGGGCGGTCCGGGTAGGAGCCGCACGGGGCAGCGGTGTCACAGAGCGCTGGCGTTGTTCCTGCTGATTCCGTGCTCGGTGACCCAGGCGTCGAGCGGTTGGTCGTGGGTCTCCACCGCAAAGGTTCCGGCGGCTACGACTTGGACACCAAAGACAACCCCGAGGGCAAAGGCGCGAGGGATGGCCTCGATCCGAGCGCCGGCGAGCCACCGGTCGTAGTACCCCGCTCCGCCACCCAGTCGATTGCCGTTGGTATCTACTGCCGTGGCCGGCACCAGGACCAGGTCGACGTCACCACTTCGGGCTTCATCAGCGACGCGGGCTCTCGGAATACCAAACTCACCGACGACAAGTTCATCAGCGCGCGTAGTACTGGCAAGCCCAAGCCAGTCGAACGTCATGATCCCGTGTTCACGATCAACGATTCGCGGGATGGCCACGCGCTTGCCACTCTCTCGAGCGACGGCAAGTAAGGGCCACACGTCAACTTCAGGTTCCAACGGGACATAGATCGTGACTGTCGTTGCCGCCATCCAACGATCGTTGGCAACGATACGCGTACATATCTCTTGCGAGAGCCGGAGGCGGACGGCGGAGTCGAGAGAGCGACGCGCCGCCCGCGACTCTCGGCGAACAGCAGCCCGCGCCGCCGACTGATCGAGCGGACCCGGTCGATTGTTCACGCGCCCGACAAACTCATTCCATGAACGGCCAGCGTGACGCCCGCTGATCCTCCGGGAAGCCATTCGACGTCTGATCCAATAGCAGTGACATCGAGGAGCATGCGCTGGAGTGTGGACGCAATCGTGAACTCGCGGATCGGCTCGGCCAGCACACCATTGCGAATCACCAATCCTTCGGCTCCGACAGAGAAATCCCCGCTGACGAGATTCACGCCGGAATGAATTCCGCTGATCGACTGAACAAGAACCGCATCGCCGACATCGGCAAGGATCTCGGCTGCGGTCTGTGTTCCCGGAGCAAGCGAGAGCGCCCGACAACCAACTCCGGGCGTTCCCTTGAAGCCACCTCGAACCGCGCTGCCGGTCGAGGCCACTCCATCGCCCGTGCGCCGTGCCGACACACTGTTGTGCACGAAGCCCTGGAGGACGCCGTCGGCAATGAGGGGAATGCGGCGCGTGGCAAGTCCCTCGGCATCGAACGGGGTTGCCCCGTAGGCCAACGGGTTGACCGGATCATCGACCAACGTGAGGTTCGGCACGGCAACGGCATCACCGATTCGTCCGGCAAACAGCGACCGACCCTTCAGGACCGATTCCCCGTTCACGGTGCCACCAAGAATGCCGAGGAGCGAGGCGGTGACATAAGGATCAAAAACGACTGTGGTCCGACGCGACGCCGGCTTCGTTGACCCCAGCAGACGCGTCGCCCGCTCCACCGCCATCGACGCCGCCTTGGCCACATCGAGGTCGTACGGAGACCGTCCGACGCTGTACCCGAAACCGGTTTGCGTATCGCTCTCGTCGCCGGCGATGGCATAGGCCACGAGAGAACAACTCGTCCGACGAAACGTCGACTCGATGCCTTCGGTCGAAACGATCGCCACCTCGACGAGGCCGTCACCGTAGCTTGCGCTTCGCAGTGAACGAATCCGCGAGTCACCGGCGCGGACCCGACGTTCGAGTTCCATCGCCAGTTCGATCTTCGCGTCGGTGGAGAACGTGAGGAGCGCGTCGTCCCAGATGAGGAGGTCGGCCGCAGCAACGCCGTCTGGCGTTGCGAGGCCGACAAATGGATCAGGCGTGCCGAACGATGCGTTGTCGCGCGCCTCGGCAAACGTGGCCCGCAGTGATGCTTCGTCGAGCGCACCGGTGTAGGCGAAACCCTGCCGATTTCCGTCCGGTCCGGGCAAAATCACCCGGATACCTACACCATCGGTCTCGGCCGACGACAGCGTCTCGATATCGCCCTGATACACCTCCACATCAGCATCACGCGAGTGCGCGGCATAGGCCTCCACCTGCTCTCCTGCCGAAGCCCACCCAACAATTCGACGTGCCAAATCAAGCAACTCAGCCATTTCGACCTCCTCCCGCCCGCTGCGGGGTCCTGACTCCAGGAACCTTCCCACCTTGCGCTACTCGCCCGTCGTCGGACTCCGTCCGACCGGGTCTCCGTTTCTCGGCGGGCCCCTTCCCGGCGCCACCCCTCCGCTCGTTCGCTGGCGAAGAGCAGGCCATCAACATATACGTCACGACGCCGTGCCGCCCACGGTGATGCCCTGTACCCGTAGCGTTGGATTGCCGTCGGACACTGGCACTCCCTGGCCGTCCTTGCCGCAGGTACCGACCCCGGTGGCGAAATCGTCGCCGATCGCATCGATGGCCTGCAACACGTCGGGGCCATTGCCGATGAGGTTGGCGTCTCGCAGCGGTTCGGTAATGCGACCGTTCTCGATGAGATACGCCTCGACCATGCCGAACACAAAGTCGCCGGTGGCGGTATTGACCTGCCCACCGCCGAGCTTGGCGCAGTAGATACCGGACTCCGTGCCGGAGACGATCGAGCCGGGTTCGTCGGAACCGGCGAGAAGGTAGGTGTTGGTCATGCGAACGATCGGCAGGTGCTGATAACTCTGGCGACGGCCGTTGCCCGTTGGCGCATGCTTCTCCTTCTTGGCGTGGCGAAGGTCCCACATGTAGTCGGTGAGAATGCCGTCCTCGATGAGCACGTTGCGCTGCGTCGGGTTGCCCTCGTCGTCGATGGCGCTCGTTCCCCATTCGCGCGCATAGGAACCGTCGTCCACGATGGTGACGCCCTTCGACGCCACGCGCTGGCCGATGCGCCCACGGAACACACTCGTGTCCTTGAGCACCAGGTCGGCCTCCAAGCCGTGGCCGCACGCCTCGTGAAACATCGTGCCACCGGCGCCTTTTTCCAGTACGACGGTGACTCGGCCGGAAGGTGCCGGCCGAGCTGCGAGCTTGGTCAACGCCCGAGTGGCGGCGCGCTGGGCAATCTCCTCCACGTCGTAGTCGTCGAAGAGCTCCCAACCGATGGTTTTCGCGGCCACGTCGTACCCGGTCTGCATGCCGGTGTCGCCCAAGGCAACGGCCTGGACCATGAGACGAGTCCGAACCGTCTCGTCGCCGGCGAGCACTCCGTCGGAGTTGGCCACGAGAATTCGCCGCCGAGCGTCGCCGTAGCCCACGGTGACCTGGCGAATCGCGCTCCCCGCGGCGCGCGCGGCGGCGTCGCCGCGCTGGAGAAGCTCCACCTTGCGGGACTTCGGAATGGCGATCGGATCAATGACAACGAGGTGGGGACGAGGACGGGAGCGATCCGTGAGATTCACCGAGCGGGTCCCGCCGCCACCTCCGCGGGCTGGGGCAGCGGCTGCCGCAGCGGCCGCTAGAAGGCCGGTCGCGGACAGATCGGCGGTATGAGCGAAGCCCGTGGTGTCACCGCGAATCACCCGAATTCCGGCGCC
>JANLQX010000396.1:0-8962 GCA_031368095.1 Actinomycetes bacterium
GTCCCGCGTAGCAGGCTGAACCAAAACCGGGCACCTTCTCCGACACCACCAACGCACCAAGGGACGAAGCCACGGCCGCAGTGTCGTCGGTCGAGTTGTTGTCCACGACGATCGGCCGATATCCAGCAGGCATACGACCAAGGAGCCACGGAAGATTCTCCGCCTCGTTGAGCGCCGGGATAATCACATCGACAGGCAAAACCACTTCAGACACGGACGCACCCTACCGAACGGTCGTCTATCCACCCGTCCGTCGGGTACAACTAGTGCCGTATGCGAGTGCTTGTTACCGGCGGTGCCGGGTTCATTGGTTCCCACGTCGTTGACGACCTTGTTGGGCGTGGTGTCGAGGTGACCGTTCTGGACAATCTCGACCCCCAAGCCCATGCCGTCCGTCCTGACTATCTGAACGAAGGCGCCACCTATGTGTGGGGCGACTGTCGCTACGCCGAGGCCTGGAACGACGCACTCGTTGGGGTCACCGCTGTCTGTCATCAAGCCGGAAAGGTCGGGCTCGGCGTCGACTTCGGTGATGTCGACGACTACGTGAGCCACAACGACTCCGGGTGGGCGGTCGGCCTCCGAGCTCTTCATGACCGCCGCTTCGGAGGGCGCATCGTGCTGGCATCGAGCATGGTCGTCTACGGGGAGGGCCGCTATCGCTGCCCCGAACACGCTCTCGTGTCCCCCGCCCCACGACGCCAGACCGACCTGGAAGCCGGACGCTTCGAACCCCCCTGTCCACACTGCGGCCGAGGTCTCGTGAGTGAAGAGGTTCCGGAAGACGCCGTGCTCGACCCTCGGAATGTCTACGCCGCAACCAAGCTCCACCAGGAGCACCTTCTCCTGCCCTTCACCCGTGAGCACCCGGTGTCGTCGGTGGCGTTGCGCTATCACAACGTCTACGGACCCCGAATGCCGCGCAACACGCCGTACGCCGGCGTGGCCAGTATCTTCCGCTCGGCGCTCGAGGACGGCCGGGCTCCAAGGGTCACCGAAGATGGTTGTCAGCGACGAAACTTCGTCCACGTGCGCGACGTTGCGTCGGCCAATGTGGCGGCCCTGCTCGGCGAGCGAGAAGGCGGCACCTACGTCGCCTGCAACATTGCCTCATCCCAGTCACGGACGGTCGGCGAGATGGCTGACGAGTTGGCCCGCTCCTTCGGCGCCGCTCCGACCAACGAGCTCTGGCCGAAGGTCACCGGCGGGTTCCGTCTCGGAGACGTGCGCCACGTGTTTGCCTCGACCAAGAAGGCGCAGACCGAGCTCGGATTCGTGTCGAGCATCTCGTTTGCCGACGGAATGGCCGAGTTTGCCCGCGCAAAGCTGAGAACATCCGTCGCTCGCTGAGACCCGGGTCAGTCGCGCGAGGCCAACAACGGCGTAGGGTCCGTTCATGACGACCGCGCTTACTTCGGAATCAAAACAGCAGGGCCGCTTCGACTCGATCGAAGCGAAGGTCCAGCCACTGATCATCGGGGCTATGCGCATCGTGGTCGGCCTGCTGTGGTTGTCGAACCTGGAGTGGAAGCGACCCGGCAACTTCGGCCAGCAGAAGGGCAACGGTCTCTACAAATACGTCGATTCGGCGATCAAACATCCCGTCTTTCCACCATATTCATGGTTCCTGGAGCACGTGGTGGTGAAGCAGTACAGCCTGTTCGGCTGGATCACCCTGCTCACGGAGGCGACGATCGCCGCCCTCCTGCTGACCGGATACTTCACCCGGATCGCGTCTCTCGTCGGTGCCGCGCTCAGTGTGTCGATCGCCATGTCGGTCCTCACGTACACGAAGTCCTATGAGTGGCCGTGGTCGTACTACCTCATGTTCGCCATCCATCTGCTCCTGTTCGCCACGGGCGCCGGTCGTCATCTCGGCGTCGACGGCGTCCGACGCCAGGGAGCAGAAGCTGCCCGACGGGCGCAGATCGTTCTCGGAAGCGTCGGCGCGGCTATCGGAGTACTTGGGCTCATCGTGGCCCGATCAAACGATTTCGCCGGGAAGCAGGGCTCGCTGCTCGGATGGAAGTTCGGCGAACTCAAAGTGCTGTGGTTCAACCCCCTGTCGGCACTTCTTACGATTGGTCTCGGCGTGGCCATTGCCGCCGGCGGCTTCCTCCGTCAGCGGCTGTTCGCGCTGGTCGGCGCCGTTGGATTTGCCGTGCTGGCGGTGCTGGTGACGTTCCTGTGGCGCGACGGTGCGTCGGGATGGACCGGTGGATTTCTCGGAGCGACCGGTGGCACCATGGCGTTCTGGGGCGCTCTTGCGGTCGGCACGTTGGCGGTGCTCGGCGTGTTCGGTGGAGCTCGGTCCCCTTCCGTCAAGGGCTAAGTGCGCTTACCACTTTGACAGGAGCGCAGTTTGGAGAAGTAGCGCCGTTGCCGCCTGAAGACCGAGCCAGAATCGGCGTGCACGAACGCTGCTGCCAACGCCGGCCACCAGGGGAACAAGGAACACGAAGAACGGCAGCCAAATCCTCTCGGTCTCACCTTTCGAAAGCTGCGACACGTTGGCCACCAGCATCGCCACGGCGGCGGCCGCCGGCAGCAACCACAGGCGCATCCCAGTCGGGGAGTTCCGGTGTTGAAGGCCGAGTGCAGCCACAGTGGCCGGCCCCGAGGCAATACCGATCACCGCCAAGTTGGCGATAAAGAAGTAGCCCCATGGCCGAAATTTGGCGGTCCCCTTCCAGTAGAACAAGCGCGTTGTTTCGAGGCCGTCGAACCACCAAAACCCGGCCCGTGCGAACGCCGCAACCACCACCAACACGCCAACTGCAGTGAACATGCTCACGGACATTCGACGGCGCCATGGCACACCGGGGAGGGCGACGATCGCCGTCACCGGGACCAAGGCAAACGAAGCCATGCCATACGAGAGAAACAACGAAGCACCGAGGACGAGACCGGCAACCGATGCAAACAGCACCGATCGCCGCGTCGAAGTCGTCCGTATCGCAGCGAGAACGGCCACGACACCACTCGCCCCCATGGCGGCGAACACTGCGTCGGCCGACGTACCCATCCACACGGCATACGGAGCAAGCACGGCGAACGGCGCGACAACTCGCCATGTGGCGTTCGGCGTCATGATATGTACACAGATAACAACGGCGACCGCAGCGCATCCCGCCGCTATCCAACTCAACGTGGCAACGGCCCACGGGCTGCTCAGGCCGACGTGTCCGAGGATTTTGAGGAGCAGGACGTAGCCGGGCGGGTGACCCTTGAGGTGTACCGGCTGATTGCGCATCCACAGCGGGTCAGACCAGACGTGGAGCATTCGCCCAGCCGGAGGCAACTTCGGAAGTTGCGCCCAATATTCCGTTGGATTGGTGACCGGATCGATCATCACCGCAGTTCCCTGCGACCACGCCAGGGCGATCGTCCAGGCCGACGCAAGGACGGCGACGATGGCTAGCGACCTTGCGCTCGGCCGAACCTGGCGGCCTCGACCGGCCCAGACAATCGTTCCAATGGCGATCATGACCGCCGGAAGGATCCGCCACGTCGGCGCCCAGTCCCACCGTCCGACGAGGGGCGCCGCCTGAAGCTTCACATCCGGATTGACGCGAATGGCCGCCCCGCGATCGACGGCCCACCCAATCAGGGCCGCCGCTCCGACGAGAGCGGTCACCGGAGCCAAGCTGGCGCGTAGGCGGAGGCGGGCCCAGGAAAGCGTGGCGGAAAACATCGAGCATGCAGCTTCGCGTGCATCTGGAGCGGCTGATGGAAGCCGACGAACGACCTACCCGTAGGCCCCGTCTCGTCTCAGCGAGGCAAGAAGGCTTCCGAGATCTCTTCCCCGGGCGAAACCTCGTGATTCGATGAGTTCGACCGCCTCTCGGGCAACGGACCAGTCATGGTGCGTCGCCACCTCACGCAAAGATCGAAGGTCGTCAGCGTCTGCTGGTCGCCCTCGATCATCGCGGGCCAGCAGTTTCATGGCGATCAAATCACCAACGCTCGCCACCGGAAGAACGAGGCCGGGAACAACCGAAATCCGAGTTGCCCTCGCCACGATCTCGACCTCGATGCCCGACGAGGCGAAGAGCAGGTCGGTGATCAGCGACCCCAGCGAGACCAGCCGTACTGTCGACAGGCGATCAGTGGCGCTCTGCTCGATCGCGGCAAGAACCGAATAGCCACGACGTTGCATTTCGAGGACGATGTCCTCCGCCTCGTCATCGGACCTGACGGCCACGGCGAGATCCGCATCTCGGGTCATGCGGGGCTCGGCGCGGGCCGATACCGCCAGACCTCCGACGACGGCGAACCGGGCACCAACGCTTCGCACGTCGTCGGTCGCTTGTCGCAGTTGCTCAGCGACGGTCGTCATCAGACTTCCTTTGACGCGGCCACGGAACTGATCGGCCCTCGGCATCGCCCAAAGGTGCGCCCGGTCGATCGAGCCTCCAAGCTTCGACGACGGCGCCGATCTCTTCTTCACTTGCGTCTGGGCAGTCGCGCCGGTGTCGCTCCCCTCTCATCAGGAGGGAAAATTCGAGAAGGTCCAGAGCAATCGCCATGCCGGTTGGCGGAGTTCGTTCAGCCGGCTCCACTGCGTCGCTCACCCGCCAAGAGTATCCCCCGGCACGCCCCGAAGTCGGCTGTGATCAACTCGATGTGCTGGTAGGAACGGCGGCGTGAATGTTCCTACGCTCCCCGGATTTGCCACGCCCGGCCCGCTTCGCGAACGGCTGTCCGGGCTGGTCCTGGCGGGCGTGAAGACGGCCGCGTTCGACCTCCTCGACCTCGCTCGGTTTGATCCTTCAGGGGTTCCGATGCCTGGGTCGAAATGGACGATGCACGACTCCCGAGATCGACCATTGGCGGTGCTCGCGACCGTTGCGGTAGCCGTCGTCCGGATGGGCGACGTGACGTTCGAGATGGTCGAGCAGGAGGGCGAGTCGTTTGCTTCGGTCGAGGCCTGGCGCACCGCCCACGAGACGTACTGGACCCCCTTCATCGAAGAAGTACGCGCGCAGACCGATGATCAGACATGGTCGTTGCATGACGACACGCTCGTCGTCTTCGAAACGTTGGCGATCGCCGAACGGCTCGACGCCGCCGACGAGGGTCGATACCCAGTGGTCGAGCTCACCGTGGCGTCATCCGACGCCGAGCTCGCCGCCGCCGATCTCTACGATCTCGACACCGTCGGAGTGGAAGAAGTTTTCGACGACGGCGCCACCGTCGGCCTTCGCGCCGGCTTCACCTCGGACGAGAGCGCAGCGAAGGCCGAGCGCTGGCTATGGCTACATCATCGCGAGTGGCAGCCGCGCTTTGAGGTGGTCGTCGGGGACGACTGGCTCGACGCATGGCGCGAGCACTTCACCCCCGTACGGGTCGGCGCGTTGACGATCGTTCCCGACTGGGAGGGCTCAACACGCAGCGTTGATGTCGCCGCGCCTCCGAACCAGCAGATCCTCCTCGATCCCAAGCGCGCATGGGGCACCGGCGCACACCAGTCAACGGCGCTGTTGCTCGACGCAATGCAGTCGCCAATGGTCGGATGCGCACAGGCACGGGTGCTCGATGTTGGCTGCGGGAGCGGGATTCTTGGTATCGCCGCGCTCGTACTGGGGGCCGCTTCGTCACACGGGATCGACGTCGATCGTTCGGCCATCACGGTGACCATGGAGAACGCCCGCCGCAACCACGTTGACCACCGATGCACTGCGAGTTGGACTCCACTTGCCGATGTGACCGACTCCTACGACGTGGTGTTTGCCAACATCCTTGCCCCGATTCTGATCGCCTTGGCCGCCGACGTGCAGCGCGTGACGCGAGTTGGCGGAACGATCCTGCTCGCCGGGCTCATCGACGAACAGGTCGAGCGGGTTGTCCATGCGTACGACTCCTGCTCGGTGATCGACGATCGCCACGACGGGTCCTGGCGAGCCCTCGTGCTTCGACGCTGAATCCCAGCGATCGGCTAGGCCGGAGCAGCCAGCAACGCATCGCCCCGACGGCCATTTGCCGACCACGTGGCGTCGAGGGAAAGACACGTGAGCGTGATGTCATTGGTGCCGTCAACCTCCCACAGCAGCGCTGGACGGGCACCATGCCACCGGACCGCAGCGGACAATCGACCGCCGGGCACGGGAACGTTGCGAGCTTCGAACGAACTGCCCCGCCAAGACGTTTGGAATGCGGCGAAGAGGTCGACGGATCCATCGGATCCGACCTGCGCCACGCCGTCGCTGGCGGTCCGGATGGCCGAGGCAAGACGCAACGGGTCATCGGGCACAAACGACCCACCGGCCGACGACGCCGGGAGGGAAGGCAGCGGGACCGAAGGTATCGGCCACGGCGAGCCGAAGCGTTCCCACATCGCCCGCGCCTGTTTGGCGGCACGAGAGTCATTGGCGACGGTGAACAGCGCCACCAGGGAACCGGCACACGCCACCAAGGGCTTCAAGGTGTCGTCCTTGCGTGTCGCCTTCACGATGGCCTCGACGGCACCAGCGGCGGCCGGGGCAAACGTCTCGGCAAACACGGCGTCACCGGTGATCCAGGCGTGGTGGGCCAATGCCTCGACCACGGTGGCGGTGGTGAGGAGTTCATCGCCCGTGGAACGACGAGCACCGGCGACGGCGGGAGGATCGTCGATCACCCCTCGTCGACCTTGCTGCTCATCGATACCGTCGAGAAGTGCTCCCGCTTCAGCGTGCAGTCCAACCGCGTCGAAGGCGCGGGCAAGCACAGCGCGCATACGAATCGTGGTTGCCGGGCTAGCGATAGCGGGTTCGGCCGCCAACAACGCTCCGCCGATTACGGCCTGTAACCGGTCTCCCAAGTCACGTTCCGGGCTGACGATACGTGGACCGCGGGCAAGATGCACTCCCCAGCCGGCGGCAGCCGTATGTATGTCGGGCAGGGAGGTCAGCACCGGGGAGCCATTCATGGCGATCGCCGACGACGCACCCACGAGCACACTGCATCGCATCGATGTCGCCTGACTCACGGGGAGGAGAAGCGCAAAAGCTTGCCCTCCGTCGTCGAGACCGGTTACTCCCTCACTCGCCCGGCCGCCTTCCACGATGGCGGCAAGATCGGCGAGGTCGGCGGCCGCAGCCGTGCGCATCGGAGCACGAGGAAGGGTGATGAGCGGGAATCCGTCAACTCGAACAGTGGATCCGTGGATGCTCACGTGGCGAGCACCGGGTCCCGAAATCGTAAGCGCGCCTACTATAGGGGCACGAGCCTTGTTGGCGATCTCGATCACGGCCAGCTCACGAGGTCCTTGCACGGAGCCGTAGACGGTGTGGGTGGCATCACCCCCCGGAATACGGATGGCGGTCATCACCACCGGCGCGCCCTGTACCAACGTCTGGCGAATGGTTATCTCCCGTTCGGGGATATACCAGCGGTCCTCCGCCCCGATCCACCACCCGATCACGACCTCGTCAGCAGATCCGCCGGCAAGAGTGACGCGCCCACTTCCTTCGACCGCTGCTCGGCGGGGAGAGCCAATAGTTCCAACAAGCACGGTTGGAGGACGTTACTACCGCGGATGTTCGGCGGACACCCGCCGACTCATCAAAGTGCGCACCACCTCACCCGCCGACACGCCGTCTTCGATCACCCGCACGACCTGTTCAACGATGGGCATCTCGACCCCGTGATGAACGGCGAGATCAAGAACGGGACGAGCCGTCTTCACTCCCTCGGCCACCATGTTCATCTCGGCGATGATCGCGGCAAGGGCGCGTCCTTTTCCCAACTGTTCCCCGACGAACCTGTTCCGGGAGTGACGACTCGTACAGGTGGCAACGAGATCACCGATGCCCGCCAACCCCCCGAAGGTCAGCACCCGACCACCAAGCGCGCCGCCGAGTCGACCGAGCTCGGCCAGGCCGCGAGCAATGACCGTAGCCTTCGAATTGTCACCGAACTCGAGACCGTCGCACATGCCGGCGGCGATCGCCAACACGTTCTTCAGCGCACCACACGTCTCCGCTCCAACCACGTCGTTCGAGGTATAGACCAGAAAGTTCGGACCGGTGAAGATCGGCTGCAGCGACGTGGCGATCGACTCATCGGCGAAGGCCACCAGGGTTGCGGCCGGGTGGCCCTGCATGATTTCTTTGGCCAGGTTCGGTCCGGTGAGAACCCCCACCGGATGGCCAGGACAGAGCTCGGCGATCACCTGCGTCATTCGCAGCATCGAACCTTGCTCCACGCCCTTCGTGAGACTGACGATCGGCACGCCCGGGGCAAGATGCGGCCGAGCCTGCGCCAGCACATCACGAAAGCCGTGTGACGGAACTCCCATCACCACCACTCCGGCCCCGGACAACGCCTCGCTCAGATCACTCGTGCCGCAAAGGCGATCCGGTAACCGGAACCCGGCGAGGTAGCGAGTGTTTTCGAGATCGCACGAGATCGACGCCGCCAGCGCCGGATCGCGGGCCCACAGCATCGTGTCGACATTCGCCGCCGCCAACGCACCGACCGCCGTGCCCCACGAGCCTGCCCCGATCACGGCCACCTTCGTCCCAGACATGGCGCGAGGCTACCGGGCGCGAAACGGGCCGGTCCCTGCTCCTCCAAGAAGGAAGAGAAGGAACCGGCGCGTGGTGCTGCTTGGGGGGACTACTACGGAAGCGTCACCGTGTCTGCGCTGATCCTTGCCGCAGCGCGATCACTACCTACGGAAGCATCACCGTGTCGATGACATGAATGATGCCGTTGCTCGTGGCGATGTCGGTGACTTTGATTTCGGCCCCGTTGATAAACGCCCGACCGCCGCGGACGGTGATGAGCAAACGCTTGCCGTTGACGGTCGGAAGATCATGCGACGACAGCACCTTGGCGGCATTGACTGAACCCGGAACGACATGGAAGGTCAAGATGTCGGTGAGGGCCTTCTTGTTCTCTGGCTTGAGCAAGAACGCAAGGGTCTCTTTCGGAAGCACGTTGAACGCCTCGTCGGTCGGCGCGAAGACGGTGAACG
>JANLQX010000402.1:0-2000 GCA_031368095.1 Actinomycetes bacterium
CGAGCGACAGCTGGCCGGCGAGCCCGATGAGAAAAAACCGAGATAGTCCGATGAGGGCCATGCGAAGGAGCAGACCGCCTTCCCGGGCGGCTTGGTTCGAGGCCACGAGTCCGAAGAGCACGGCCGCCCCTAGGCCGAGCGCGCCAAAAATGCGTCCGAGGTTTCGGATCGCCGGGTTTCGCAATTGCGCGGCCGTGAGGGGTGCCCATGGTTGCACGGCGATCCACGAGTCACGCTGAGCTGATCGTCCGCGTCGTCCCGACTGCAGCAGCAGAGCGACCAACGCCGTGGCCAGGAGGAGCACTTCGATCGGTCCGCCAGATGAATAGTTGTACTGGAGGAACGATTCGACGATGCCGACGATCAGACCCGCCAAAAGCGTGATCGGAATGCTTGTCATGCGAGCGATGATGGCGACAGTAAGCGCGCGTAGGAGAAGTCCCGGAGCGTTCGTGGCGGCGGTGGCGCCGAACCCGAGCGCCGGGGTGACGAGCACCGACGTATATGCCGAAAGCGCCCCGGCGAGACCCCACGCAATGGCCGACATTCGGCTGGGGGAGAGGCCCGCCATCCGAGCTGCTTCGGGATTGGCCGCAGCGGCGCGGATACCGACGCCGACGCGCGTCGAGCGAAGGAACACGGCGATCGCGACCATGACGATCGGCGACAGGATGAGGATGGCGGAATGGGCCGGTCCCACGAAGAAGGTCCGGAACCGAAACGTCGGGAAGCCGGACGGTTTGGGAAAACCGAGGATGGCGGAGTCCGGACCCTGGATCACGTTTCCGAAGAAGTTGAGGAACGACGCGAACCCGAGGGTCGCGACCACGCTCATGAGCTTCGGTGCCCGACGGAGCCGGCGCACGATGATGACTTCGGCCAGGACTCCGGCGGCGGCGCCGATCGCGAGCGCAATGGCGAATCCGAGCCAATACGGAATACTCCAGCGGTTGACGATGACAGTAAAGATCCCAGCGGCAAAAATGCCAATCTCGCCGTGGGCAAAGTTGAGGATCGAACTCGACCGAAAGACCAGGACGATTCCGAGCGCGAGGAGACCGTAGGTCATGCCGATAATCCCACCGCGGAAGAGGTATTCGGGGGCGTAGGCAAGTGCGGTGATCATGTGGCGTTGGGGTGGGTCACGGCGGCGGCGCTGCCTTCGAGGAAGACGGAGCGAAGCAGGTCGGAGCGGCCGAGAAGTTCCCGGGCGTCGCCGTCGAAACGGATCTCGCCCTTTTCCATGAAGTATGCGTGCTGAACAAGTGACAGGGCAACGTTCACCGATTGTTCAACGAGGACGACCGCCGTGCCCGTGGCATTGATGCGGCGGACCATCACGAGAAGTTCACCGACGATGATCGGCGCCAGGCCGAGCGACAGCTCATCGATCACCAGCAGGCGCGGTTTGAGGATGAGCGCCTTCGAGAGGGCGAGCATTTGTTGCTCACCGCCGGAGAGCGTTCCGGCTTGTTGGTTACGACGCTCGGCCAGCCGGGGAAAGGCGGCGAAGCTTTCTTCAATACCGGCGTCGACCGCCCGTCGGTTCCGTCCGTGGGTGTAGCCGGCCACGCGAAGGTTCTCGGCCACAGTGAGCGGACCGAACGACGCTTTGCCTCCCGGGATCTGGGTGATGCCCATCGCGACCCGGCGTTCGGCATCCACGTAGGTGATGTCCTGCCCGCGGAATCGCACCGTGCCTGACTGGGGAAGACCGAGCCCCGAGACCACCCGCAGAAGGGTGGACTTTCCGGCGCCGTTGGTGCCGAGAAGAGCGACCATTTCGCCGTCGTCAACGGTGAAATCGACGTTGAAGAGCACGGGGACGGTGCCGTACGAAAAATCGATGCCTCGGCACGAGAGCATCGGGAGGCGTTCCCCGCGCAACGCCATGGCCTTGAGCTGTTCGGTCTCGACGAGCGCGTCGACGTTGCGATCGAGGTCGGCATTGATGGTGCGAGTAGCCGATCGCAGGGAACACCGTGAGGCGCCCGCGGGAG
>JANLQX010000496.1:0-2317 GCA_031368095.1 Actinomycetes bacterium
TGGTAGCTGCCGCCGCTGCAAAGTAGATGCCCCGCCGATGCGGCGAAGGTGTTGAGCGGGGGGACGCAGCCGAGGTCGGTGACCGAGAGGATACCCGGGCGACCGTCACCCGAGAAGGCGCCGGTAGTGCCAGGCTGGGTCAGGAAGCCCCAGGTGTAGCCGTGCTTGGCCGTGGTATCGAAGGCCACCGGAACGTTGTGGGTGACATCGATCACCGAATCGACGGCCCCCGCGGCGCCCCAGTAGAGCTTGTAGTCCGCGGCGGTCGAGACGGTACCGATCACCCCTTCGACGTTGCGGTACAAGTTCGGGCGTGTCTGGTACGACCGCGCCTCGTAGACGTTGGCCACACCGGTCAGCGCACCCGCGTTGGTCGGGTTCACGATGGCGGCCGGGCCGGCGCTGTTGAGGTTGTTACCCCGGGTCGGATGGGCGACTATCTCCGTCGCACCGTCGAACCACCGCGCACCATTGTAGGAACAGTTGGCGGTGAATCCGGACGCACCGTTGATACAGCCGCGGCCGAACGACATAGTGTAGTAGTTGCCGACGTACGTCAGGTTGTAGGCGCCGATCAGGTGATACGTCGTGTCGCCGCCGAACCGGGAAGCGCGCTCCCCATCGAGCGACCCACCGTCGATCGTCCCCGAGGCGGTCGTCGAGCCGCTGGTGGCGTCCTGTACCACGGGAAGCGACACTTGAACCGTCCCGGTGGCCGAGACGATGGTGAAGAAGAAGTTCGCGGCCTCGCCGTCGTAGGCACTGCCGGTCAGCATGCTGTCGAGCGTCAGCGAGAACACGCCCGACTGCGTGACCACCTGCTTCACGAAGTCGCCCACGAAGCCGATCGAGGCCCCCGTGGCCGGGCGGGCCGGACCCGAGAAGACGCCGGTGCTGCTGTTGATGCCCGGGGTCTTCGGGATCGCGGTCGTCATGTTCACGCCGCGGCCGAACATGCCGATGTTGATCGTGCCGGCGTTGTCGAAGTTCGTCCCGGGGGCCGCCGGCGTGGTGCTCTTGGTGATGCGCGCCGATTCCAGGGTGCTCGGGCCGGACTGGATCGAGTTCACGTCGAACGCGGTCACGGCATAGAAGTACCGCAGGTTGTTCTTCGCCGTCTTGTCGACGTAGACGAAGGGCACCCCGGCGTCGGCCAGCTCAGGATGCTGATCGGACGCCCGCCCGGTGATGCTGGTATCCGCGACGGTGGCCAAGGCCTCGCCGCTCGCCAGCAGGATCCGGTCGCCGATCTTGACCTGGATGAAGGGGCTCACCACGTCGAAGGTCGTGGAGACGGTGTAGGCCGTACCGGGCGTCGGCACGGAGAACGCCACCGGACAGCCCGCCCCCGTGAGTCCGAGTTCAGGCGCGCACGTCGGCGTGGGGTTGACCGCGCCGAGGTAGTCCGTGAAGGCCAGATCATGACCCATGGCGTCCACGCCGCTGTAGTCGTACTGGGCCAGGAGCGCGAGCGCGGTAGGATCGTCCACCCGTCCGCGATACACCCGGTACCCTTCGACGTCGAACTGGCGGTAGTTCGGGTCGTACAGCAGGTTCGGCGTGAGGAGCGTCCCCGGCGAGGAGGCGACGCCGAAGTAGAGGTCTCCGCCTGTCTCGCTGGCCGACGGGCGCCAGAACACCGCCACCTGGTTGTCGCCCGGGACGAGGAAGTACTCCGGGGCGGCCGGGGCGGACGGGAGCAGGAACTTGTTGTCGAACACCGTCTGGGCCACCAGGGCCTTGCCCAGGAGCGATCCCTTCACGGTGCGGAATTCATTCTGCTGAACGAGGCCGTCGCCGTTGCCGTCGGTGTAGCCACTGAAGCCGGAGAGGGAGTCGATCAGGTTCGCGCCGGTGGTCGCCAGGCCCGCCGCGTTGGACAGCACGCGCGGATCGCCCGGCTTGACGGCGGTGCAGCCCGGGGTGAGGCAGCCCGGGACCGCCACCGCCGAAGCGAAGATGTAGCCGACGACCACCGACCCGAACTCGCCGGGCTTGAGGTCGAAGGGCCCCGACGACTGGAAGAACCGCATGTCGGCGTGGGTGTCGTTCTTGACGAAGCAGATGTGCGTGACGGCCACCGTGCCGGTGTTGCAGAGCCCGTCGCCGAGCGCCGGATTGATGGCGCCCGAGATGTAGCGGTACAACTGCTGCACGTTCTGCGGATCGTTGAACGACGATCCGTTGACCGTGTTGGAGAAGACGCTGAGCCCGACCTCAAGGCCGGTGAGCGGATTCAGCGGGCTCTTGAGGTACTTCACGCCTACGAAGCCGTAGCCGCCGGTGAACGGCGCGTTGCCGGCATCGGGCGGCAGCC
>JANLQX010000023.1:0-1693 GCA_031368095.1 Actinomycetes bacterium
GTTGTGTCACGGTTCGGTCGCCTCGACATCGTCGTCGCCAACGCCGGCATCGGCGCGCAGGGCACGGTGGAGGACAACGACGATGCCGAATGGGCTCGCGTGTTCGATGTCAACGTGTTCGGTATGGCTCGCCTGATCCGCGCCTCGCTGCCGCACCTTCGACGGTCGCCTTCACCCGCCATCGTGCTCACGTCGTCGATCGCCGCGTGGGCCGGCCTCGCCCAACGAGCCGTGTACAGCGCGTCGAAGGGCGCCGTGCAAGCGCTCGGCCTGGCCATCGCTACCGACTGTCTGGCCGATGGCATTCGCGTGAACGTTGTCGCCCCCGGGACCGCGGCCACGCCGTGGGTCGGCCGTCTCCTCGACGCCGCGCCCGACCCGGCGGCCGAACGTGCGGCGCTCGAAGCCCGTCAACCAATGGGCCGTCTCGTGAGCGCCGACGAAGTGGCCCACGCCATCACCTACCTCGCATCACCACGCTCGGGCAGCACCACCGGCACCGTGCTCGCCGTCGACGGAGGCATGTACGGCCTCCGCCCACGACCACGGGCCGGCCAAACCGGATGAGGGTTTGGCGCCTGAGTAGCGCCGGGAGCAACCGAGACTCCAAACCCCACCCATCGATGTCTCAACAACCGAGAACGGTGAACCCGAGCGAGCGAGCCGCCTGCCCCTGGCGGAGATCAAACGTGACGAACCCGAGGCCGGGAATCTGCAAGCGCTGAGCCGACGCCAGGTGGATGGCGTCGAGCGAACGAACGCCAAGGGTCTCGGCAATCCGTGAGGCGGCGTCGGCCGTCGCCTCATCGCACGTGACGAGCGCGAACTCGTCGAGATCTTCAACGAAGGCCTGACGGGCACTGGCCCGGTCGGGTCCGGCGAGGAGCCGGGCCAAGTTCCGGCGAACTTCGACGAGGGTGATCCAACTGGTCACCAGCACGCGGTCGGAGTGGAGCAGCCGTTCAGCGAGTGAGGAGTCCGCCTCGGCGACGTAGCGCTTCAACAAGGCGCTGCTGTCGACGTAGAGCGTCATTGATCGGCGGCGCCGCGGTCGTCGTCCAAGACGTCGAGCACCCGTTGCGAAGACGGCCGGCCGATATGCGGACGAAGACCACTGCCACGGCCCGGCCGCAGCCAGCCTTCTTCGATCCCGGTGGCGAGTGAATCTCCGACCGGGAGCGGGACCAGGAGGGCTTTCGGCACGCCCCGATCGGTGATTTCGACGGTCTGGCCAGACGCGGCAAGCTCGACGAACTCCGACAGGCGCTGCTTCAGTTCACGGACGCCAACCTGCATGTGTCTACATTACCAGTCAATGTAGACGCGACGCTTCGTGTGGAGCCGAGTGTCAGATTTGAACTGACGACCTGCTGTTTACAAGGGAGACCTGGCCCATGCCGGCCGGTGTCGTTGCGTGCTCCCAAGTCCGCTGACCAGCGGTTACTCGCATCCTATGCGTACGTATCACAACTCGCCGGACTGGTTGAAACGCAGTGGACTGCTGTGCTCGTGATACATCGACGTTCATCGATCCGTGCGGAGCCTCCGCTAACCACACCACGGGCCCGGACGTCATCGCCGGGACCTTTCCGTCGGCGCTCACGAGGGGCACCCGTAGCACCTCAGCGGTGGCGACAATGATGCGGTCGCCGGGATGGCGCAGATCCAGACCACGACCTGGGTGTCGGCGACA
>JANLQX010000028.1:0-8037 GCA_031368095.1 Actinomycetes bacterium
GGTCCTTGTGGTTCCACCACAGAATTACCTGGCTGTCATCAAGGTCATCGGCTGCGGTGGCGGCGGCGTCAACGCCGTCAATCGGATGATCGAAGCCGGGTTGAAGGGCTCGGAGTTCATCGCCGTGAACACCGACGCCCAGGCCCTCCTCATGAGCGACGCCGACGTCAAACTCGACATCGGACGCGAGCTCACCCGAGGCCTCGGCGCCGGCTCTGATCCCGATATCGGCCGCCGGGCCGCCGAGGAGCACATCGAGGAGATCCGCGAGGCCATCAAGGGAGCCGACATGGTGTTCGTGACGGCCGGCGAAGGCGGCGGTACCGGCACCGGGTCAGCCCCAGTCATCGCCGAGATCGCCAAGGCCCAGGGCGCCCTCACCATTGGCGTCGTCACCCGGCCGTTCTCCTTCGAAGGCCGCCGTCGTAGCGTGCAGGCGGAAAATGGGATCCAGGCGCTGAAAGAAAAGGTCGACACCCTCATCGTTATCCCGAACGATCGCCTCCTCACGGTGGCGTCCGACAAGACCACCATGGTCACGGCGTTCAAGATGGCCGACGAGGTCCTGCTGCAGGGCGTCATGGGGATCACCGACCTGATCACCATTCCCGGCCTGATCAATACCGACTTCGCCGACGTTCGGGCCATTCTCGCCGACGCCGGTACCTCGCTCATGGGCGTTGGCTACGGCACCGGCAACGGTCGGGCCGCCACCGCCGCCCGCACCGCCATCTCGTCGCCGCTGCTCGAATCCTCGGTCGAGGGCGCCCGCGGCATCCTGCTGAACATCACCGGAGCCAGCGATCTCGGCTTGTTTGAAGTGAACGAGGCGGCCGAGATCATTCGCGGCGTCGCCCACCCCGATGCCAACATCATCTTCGGCACCGTCATCGACGACTCCATGGACGATGTGGTCCGGGTCACCGTCATTGCCGCCGGTTTCGATCGTTGGGACGACCAGCGGAAAACGTCAACCAGTCCCACCACGACGACGTCGAGTGGCGACAAGGGCCTTCGGTCCGTGCCGAACCCGGCCGACGACATCTTCTCGGCCCCCGACGACGACGGTTTTGGCGACGACGACGAGTTCGACGTTCCGTCGTTCCTCAAGTAGCGCGTCGGGTCATCAGGAAAGCAACCGTCGCTGGTGACGACCGTGTCCATGCTGGAGCTTGGGGCCTGGACGTTCGTCGTCTCGTCCCGAGTTCACGGTGATTTGGGACCCAACGCGTCCGGGAGTGGGGCCCGGAGGTCCGGTCTGGCCGAGGGCCGGAGAGTCGTCGGTCTGCGCCAGGTCCACGGCACCGAGGTGGTCGTAGTCGACAAGGATCTCGACGTCGCCGATGGGGCCGTCGCCGACGCCCTGGTTACCGCCAGGAACGATCTCGCCCTCGTGGTGGTCACGGCCGACTGCGCACCGATCGGTCTCGTGGCTGGATCCGTCGGCGCCGTTGTCCACGCCGGTTGGAAGGGTCTGGCCAACGGCATCGTGGAAAGGGCCGTCGAGGTCGTCCGGTCGCTGGCTGGCGCCGATGGGACGGTCGCGGCCGTCCTCGGGCCGTGTATTCATCCGTCCTCCTATGGCTTCGGGGACGACGACCTCGACGCCATGGTGTCGCGCCTCGGCGAGGGTGTTCGGTCGAGCACGGCCGATGGGCAACCGGCTTTCGACCTCCCCGCTGGCGTCCAGTCCGTTCTGGGGCGCCTCGACGTCACGGTCCATCTCGACCTCGCAGCCGACACCGCCGACCCCGCGTTTTTCTCCCATCGCGTGCGTCATGACGTTGAGCGCCAGGGACTTCTGGCGTGGCGACGAACATGACCGACGAGGATGATGTCGATGTCGATCTGTCGAGGCTGGTAGCCGGGCGCCTCGCCGAGGTGGAAGATGCCATCGCCTCCTGCGGGCGCCGCCGTGAGGACGTGACGGTGGTGGCGGTGACGAAAGGTTTCGGGGTGGCCGAGGTGTTGGCGGCCAACCATGCCGGTCTCACCCTGTTCGGCGAGAACTACGCCGACGAGCTGGTTTCCAAAGCGGAGCAGATGGCTGGCATCCCAGGCTGGTCCGGATCGTGGACCTTTCAGGGACGGCTGCAGTCGAACAAGATCAACCGTCTGGCGCCCCATGTGAGTCTCTGGCAGACCGTTTCGACGGTCGAACAGGCGGGGTCGCTGGCCAAGCGGACCTCCGGGGCGTCGGTCTTGATCCAGGTCAACCTGACCGGTCGTACCGAGCAAAGCGGCGCGTCCTGGTTGGAGTTCGAGCGCGTCATCGACGCGGCCAACGATGTTGGACTTGACGTGCGCGGCCTGATGGGAATTGGGCCCGATACCGAGGACCGCTCGGCCCGTCGCAATGCCTTCGAGCGCCTCCATCGCGAGTCCCAACGCCTCGGTTTGCCCACGACCTCCATGGGAATGTCGGCCGACTTCGTCGATGCGTTGGTCGCTGGCTCGACCATGATCCGTCTCGGCAGCGTTCTCTTCGGACCCCGGGGTCCGGCGTCTGAACCCTGACCAGGGGAGAGAACCCCGTAGGGTGACTGCTGGGCGGTAACATGTCGCCAGATTCGTCGGATGCGCCGACCGGAGGATGCATGGCAGGGTTTTTCAGCAAAGCGATGGACTATCTCGGTCTGAGCGATAACGACGCGTACGGCGAATACGAGCCCTACGAAGATCAAGCCCCCTCGGCGCCGGTCCGTCGCCAGCCTGAGCGCGCCGCCTACGACTTCGACCAGCCAACGGTGCGTGCCGTTCCGGTTGTTCCGGTCGAATCGGGCGTGGGAATGGTCACGCCCAGGCGAGGCCTGCGGCGTCGAACAGCAGCGGCTCGGTTCGTCCGCTTCCGGGAGTTTCCCCGACCAAGGTGCACGCCGTCACACCGAGCTCGTTTGCCGATGCCCAAGAAATCGGCGAGCGTTTCCGGGCCGCTCAGCCCGTGATCGTGAACCTGGGCGAGGTGGACCGCGATGTGAAGCGTCGGCTGATCGATTTTGCCGCCGGTCTCACCTTCGGGTTGAACGGTTCCATGGACCGGGTTTCCGATGTCGTCTACATGCTCACGCCCCGGGACACGCCACTGCCGATCCTCGACGACCGTCACCGCCCGGCCGGTGGGTGACGCGCTCAGCCTTCGTGGGTGGCGCTCGGTTTCGATGGCACCTCGATGACGCTCTCGGCGGAGAAGCTCCGCAAGATTGAGTTCCGTGAAGGGTGGCGGGGCTACAGCCCGGTCGATGTCGACGTGTTCTTAGAGGAAGTCGCGGCGGGGGTCGACGAGATGGTGGCCTCGTTGGCTGAGGCTCGCTCTCGCGCCGAACGGGCCGAGGCCCGGCTGGCCCAGGCCGGCGCCAGTCCAGAAACCGACGAAACGGTTCGACGCACCCTCACCCTGGCCCAACGAGCGGCCGATCTCGTGGTCGGCGAATCCAAGGCCGTTGGCGAACGGATCGTGGCGGAAGCAAAAGCGCAAGCGGTCAAGGTCGTCGCCGATGCCGAGCGCGTCGCGCACGCCACCCGTGAAACATCGGAACGTGAGGCGAAGTCGGCTATCGAGGAACGGCAGAACGCAGCCGATATCGACCACCAGCGGCTTTTGGCCGGGCTTCATGCCCAGCGAGAGACCCTCGCAGCTGAGGTCGAGGCTCGTCGACGTGAGCTCGACGATGTGCGGTTGCTCGCCTCTGCCACCCGCGATCGGCTCCGGGCGGCCCTCACCGATCATCTCGCCCGCCTCGACCATCTCGAAACGATCGACGTCGACACCACGCTCAACGTCGACACCACGCTCGACGTCGACACCACGCTCGAACCGGCGCTGGGGGCGTAACCGGACCAACCGTCGGGCCAGTCATCGGGCGAGCCCGATGTCACGTCTGGTCCGAATTCTCCGGTAATGGCGCGTCGACTTCGGGACGAAGAAGTAGTGTGCGCCGTCCTCTCGGGGACTCTGCGTTGGTACCCAACTGGAGGAACAGGAGTTCATCGTGGCTAAGACGTCGAAATCTCTTCCGGCATCGCGCTCGCTCCAACGCGCGGCCAAGTCCGGCTCGGACGCCAAATCGGCCAAGTCAGTCGCGCCAACAAAGGCCGCGGCAAAAGCAGTCCCAAAAGCAGTGCCAAAAGCAGTGCCAAAAGCAGTGCCAAAAGCAGTGCCAAAAGCAGTGCCCGCCAAGGCCGTCAAGGCCGTCAAAACTGCGACCAAACCAGTGACCAACGCTTCGGCGAAAGCGGTGACCACAAAGCTCGCTGCGCCCAAGGCGCCAGCGAAGGCAGCCATGGCCACGGTGGTCGCCGCCAAGAAGCCGACGAGCTCAACAAAACCATCGGCCAAACCTGCATCGAACACTGCGAAGGCCTCACCGTCGGGCCTCGTGAAGTCAGCAAAATCAACTCCCCCCTCGGCGGCAAAGGTTCCCGTGAAGAAAACACCATCCGCAACACCCGCTCCCGCCTCGCCGGCAGCCAAGGCGGCGCCCGCCAAAGCAGTCGCCAAGGCGGCACCCGCAAAGGCCACTCCGGCAAAGGCCACGACTCCCGTTAAGGCGAGTCCGGCAAAGGCCGCCGCCTCCGTTAAGGCGGCTCCGGTCAAGGCCATGACGCCGAAGGCGGCGCCAGCCAAGGCCGTGCCAGCCAAGGCGGCGCCGAAAGCAGCGGACGGAAAAGCCATGGCGCCAGCAATCGCCGCCAAGGCGGCCCCGCCGGCAAAAGCCGCCCCGGCAAAAGCCGCCCCGACAAAAGCCGCCCCGACAAAAGTGGCGGAAAAGACTGCGTCGCCCACCAAGGCGGCGGCGGCCAAGACCGCCAAGGTCGATGCATCGGCGACCCCGACCCCCGCTGAGGCCGTCGTTCCAGTCGTGGCGGCACCCGCTCCCGTGAAAGAAACGCCGGTCAAGGTTCCGACCGGCAAGAACGCGCCGATTCCCGGCGCCATGGTCGCTCCGGCTTCACCGGAAGCCCGAGCGGCGGCCATTGCCCGGGCGGAAACTCAGGCCCCGAGACCCCTCGCTTCGCTGCGACCGGTCGGTCGGTCGATGCCGGCTGCGGTCCCGAGTCGATCGCCGGTGAAGCTCCTCAAGGCCCCGCCCATCAATACCGACGATGACTTCGAGGGGATCGAAGAGCTCAGTGAAGGCCAGTTCCTCACTCAGCAGAAGGCGCTCCTACTCACGTCGCGTGACAGCCTTCGTCATCAGGCCGAGTCGCTCCAGGCCGAAGCTGATCAAATTGCCCGGGAAATGGAACCCGGCGACGTGCAGTTCGACGACGAGTCCGGCGAGGGCGGCACGCTCTCCATGGAGCGTGAACGTGATCTCGCCATGTCGGCGCAGTTTCTCGTCAAGGTCGAAGAGGTCGAGGAGGCGCTCGCCCGTATCGAGACGGGAGAATACGGCTACTGCGGGCATTGCCAGAAGCCGATTTCTCGTCAGCGTCTTCGGGCCCTCCCGTTCACCACGTTGTGCATCGTGTGTAAGAACGGCGGCCTGTCGCGCCGATGAGCGGTCCGTCGCCCCGCGCCGTTGGCCTGGGTGTGGCGGCCTCCGTGATCGGCGTCGACCAGCTGACCAAATCGCTCGTGGTCGCCCATATCGGGGCGGCCGACGACGTGCATGTGGTCGGTCCGTTGCGCCTTATCCGGCGTTTTAATACCGGGATGGCCTTTTCTAAAGGCAGCGGATCACCAGCCGTGGCCTGGATCGTTGGCATCGTGATCGTGATTCTTGCGGCGTGGGTGCTCCGTACCCTGTGGCGACGTCCGGGGACCCCGGGCGCTCCGTCAGCGGGGTATGCCGCCGCCCTTGGAGCGCTCCTGGGCGGAGCGCTCGGGAACAAGGTCGACCGGTTGTTTCGACGCGGCGGAGCGGTCGTCGACTTTATCGACGTCGGGTTCTGGCCGGTCTTCAACGTGGCCGACTCGGCATTGTCGATCGCCTGCGTGGCGCTGGTGATCGTGTCACTGCGGGCGGAGCGGCACAACGGCCGGACCGTCAACGGGCACACGTCATGAGGATCACCGATGTCGTCCCGTCGGCCATGGCCGGCGAACGACTTGACCGCGTTGTTGCGGTGATCTGTGACCTGACGAGAGCTCGCGCATCGGCCCTGGTGTTGGGTGGCGGAGTTCGCGTGAACGGAGTTGTCATCACCTCGCGCGCCGCCAAGGTCCCGGCAGGGGCCGTTATCGACGCCGACCGTCCTGAAGACGACGGCCCCGAGCCGTTGCTGGCCGAATCCGACGTTGAGTTCGGTGTTGTCTACGAAGATGATCACCTCGCAGTGATCAACAAACCACCGGGGCTCGTCGTCCATCCCGGCTCCGGCCATCAGCACGGCACGCTGGTCCATGGGCTCCTCGCCCGGTACCCGGAAATCGGCGCTCTGGCGGTCGGCGACCGGGCCGCTCGTCCGGGGATCGTGCACCGATTGGACCGGGGAACCTCGGGCCTCCTGGTGATCGCCCGGACCGCCGACACCCAGCAACTACTGACCGAGATGATGGCGCGGCGAGAGGTGAGCCGACGGTACCTCGCCCTCGCTCTCGGCGCGCTTGAGGCCGATTCGGGTCTCATCGACGCCCCGATCGGCCGCTCGGAACAAGACCCGACGAAGATGACCGTCTCGACGAACGGTCGCGAAGCTCGAACCTCGTACCGGGTTCTCCAGCGCTTCACCAACCCCGAGATCGCCACGTCGCTGGAATGCACGCTCGAAACCGGGCGGACCCACCAGATCCGGGTTCATCTCGCCGCTATCGGCCACGCAATCTGCGGCGATCCCCGCTACGGGGGAACCCGCGGGGCCATTGCGGCACCACGCCCGTTCCTGCACGCGTACCGGCTGGGGTTCAATCATCCCGTCACGAACGAGGCCGTATCGTTCGAAGCTCCACTCCCCGAAGACCTCGTCGACGTCCTCGCCGACCTCAGCTAGCGGGGCCCGGGGCCAGGGCTCCCGGAGTTCGGGGGATTTGTTGCTCTGGGAACACAAGGCAACCCAGGCTGCGAACTCTCAGTCCGACGGTGGGGCGAGGACGGCTTGGCGCTGCGTGACGGTGAGCGGGATAGCCGTTGTGGTCGTGAACTCGGCCGGAAGCGTGTTGACGAGGAGAGGGTCGTCGTCGACGCCGCTCGCATCGGTGGTGGCAGAAATCGACCAGGTGATAGCGAGGGTGGCGTCGTAGTCGAAGCCCGTGCCCGGCGTCTCCGTGTACAGGTGCCAGCAGTTCGTACGTTTGCCGGCGCCGATCTGCGACGTTCTGCTGACCCGAAGGCCCGGGCCCGGACAAGTGACGGGGGTCGCGTCGTCGGCCGGGTCGAGGGTCAGGGCCTTGGGGGTCGCGGTGATAGTAAGAATCCAGAGTCCGTCGGTGGCTGTGAGCGTTACCGGCCGGTAGTTCGCCGAGGCGAAGAACACGGGCAGGCCGACGAGTGTTTCGACGCCGTCGAGTTCCAGCGGCGGGGACAGCATCGGTTCCGGGAGAGGGATTTGTTTGGAGGCGATTTTCCAAAGAGCACCGATGTCCGGCGCTGGGCGTTTGCGAGCAATGACCTTGCCTCGTTCGTCGCGAAGGATGGGGTCGCAAACGCCGTAACAGTTGGTCTCTTCCGGAACCTTGATCCGCCCGTTGTCGCAGATGTAATTGATCAAGAAGCCCGAGCCGTTCAGGTTGTGACCGGTACTCACGCAAGTCAGCTGGGTCTGGGGTGAGCGCACCGGCTTGTACGGCGTTGTCTCGATCCGTTTCCGCCTCGCCTTGCCGAAGTTCGACCCTTTCGTACCGTCGTCGCCATCCCCAGCCTTCTTCACGACCAGGTGCCCGTCATCCAGCGAGGCCGTAACAACCACCGGCGGCCGCTTCCGATACGTCCCCTTAGAGCCGGCCTCACCGAACGGACCCGGAAGGATGCACAGTGCGACAATGAAGATTGAGAAGGTCAGTCTCTTGTGCATCGCTGGCCATCGGGGAGGTCGGTTTGGAGTGCTCGTTCGACAAAGAGCCATTCGCCACCAGCTTTTTTGAAAATGGTTTGGTCG
>JANLQX010000063.1:0-2085 GCA_031368095.1 Actinomycetes bacterium
GGTTATCGACGATCCGGCAAATAAACTGGCTATTGCCGACCTGTCCGGCATGGCCTTTGATCCCTACGTCGGTTCGACAAAAAACGACTGGGGCATCGGCGACACCCGGACCGATCGGGCCGGCGCCATCAAAAACTCGGCCACGTTCCTGCGCGAAGAGTTCCACCGCGTGCCGTACATGGTGATTCCGTGCATGGAAGGCCGCGTGCCGGAGAAGCTGCCCGTGTTCGCCCAGGCCAGCCAGTGGGGTTCGCTCCTGCCGGCCTTCTGGAGCTTCATGCTGGCCGCCCGCGCCCGTGGCCTCGGCACCGCCTGGACCACCCTGCATCTTGCCTACGAGCGCGAAGCGGCGGAAGTGCTCGGCATTGATTTCGACAAGGTCACCCAGGGCGGCCTCACCCCGCTGGCGTACACCGTCGGCACCGATTTCAAGGCCGCTCCCCGCCTCGACTCGGCGTCCCTCACCCACTGGAACACTTGGTAGCCGGACCCGGTCCGGGGTTTCTCCTATCGCTGTAGTGCAAACCCGCTTCGGTGAGGAAGAATGGAGATCATGACCGACACCGCCGTGCTTTCCGACGACGCCCGAACCGAACGGCTCAAGGCCCTCCAGAGCGTCATCGAACTCATTCGTCCTGTCGTCCAGCAAGACGGCGGCGATCTCGCCCTCACCTCGGCTGACGTCGAGACCGGCATCGTCGAGGTCCGCCTCCAGGGATCGTGCAGTTCCTGCGCCGTGTCGTCGACCACGCTGCAGGCCGGTGTGAACCGCATCCTGAAGGACCGTCTCCCCTGGGTCACCGAGGTCATCGGCGGCGTCGAAGAGATGGACGCCGACGAGAGCCGGTCCATGGGCCGCGGCGGCTACGTCCCTAAGTTCGACTGACGAGTTCGGCTCGTGGCCGGCGAGCTTCCCGCGCTTCGCATCGGCTCGCTCCCCACCGCGGCCCGGTGTCACCGACTCCTGGCGAACCTGCTTGATCCTGAGACAAAACCTCGCCCGCCGGCGAAGGGCGCCTTTCGTTTGGATACAGCGGTCCGCGAGGCGGTGCGCGTTGCCCATGAAGTCGCCGATCAAGGTTCGTCAACGGTCGCTGACACGATCGACTTCACGCCGCCGCCGGGACTCTCGGCCGAGGAGCGCGCTCGATTCGTACGCGCGCTGGAGAACTACGTGGAGATGGTCGGTGACGACGACGTCTCCTTGCATCCGACCACCGGCGAGTTCCTCGAACGTCCGAGTCGAATGGAACGCTTTCGCTTGACCGGCCGGAACGACACCACGGTGGTGGGTCGACACGACGATGTCGTGGAGGTGCGTCGGCTTCATCTCGGTCGGTGGAAGGCCGTTGATCCAGAAGTAGGCGACGACGACGCGCTCGGTAGGGCCATCGATGACGACGCGCTGCTGGCATTGCTGATCACCAAGGGTCAACCGTCGAGCGACGGCGAACTCGTGGCTCGGGTTCGCCACCTGTGGCTCGGCCCCGAACCGCGCGACGTGACTCGTCGGGTGACGACGCGGTCCATCAACGAAGCCGGTCGACAGCTCAACGCGTTGGTCGAGTCGTCTCTTGCCGACCCCTCGCCCACGCCCGGTTGGTGGTGCGACGGATGTCCGGCGGTGAAGAGTTGCCCGGCCGTGGCATCGTTCGCCGACCACGAACTCCTTGGCCGCCTCCCGGTGGGACCATCGTGATCGAAGACGATCTCGGCGCCCCGTTTCAACCGGCCGCCGGCACGTTGGTGATCACCGCGTCGAAAGTCCGCGATCTCACCGCCTGCCCCCGTCGGTACGGTCTGGCCCACGTGCTGCGACTCAGTCCCGACGCTGACGCCAACGAGCAAACCGACGAACTCGCCCTCGGCCTGGCCCTCCATGCGGAACTGAAACTGCGTCACGCCGACCCCGCTTTGCACGACGCCGAGGGCTTCGTGGACCCAATGTCGCCGATGTCGCCGTGGATCACGCACCGGGTAGCAGCCCACCAGGCGCTGTGCCCGTCGTCGGTTTTCCCCGGGGCCGTTTCGTATGTGGACGGAGAATGCGACCTGCAGTGGTTTCGTCCTCGTCGAAACGTGATC
>JANLQX010000069.1:0-5914 GCA_031368095.1 Actinomycetes bacterium
GTCCCGACCCACTCGTGACCGCAGATCGCCGGGTTGTAGGGATTTCCCGACTGGTAGGCGTGGATGTCGGTTCCACAGATTCCACAGCGTGAGATGTCGACCACGACGCCGTCGGGGGAGGGCGTGGGGACGGGAACATCGATGACGTCGACTTGGTGACGTCCGGTGATGACGGCGGCTCGCATGGCCCGAAGCGTACGGCCGTAGCCGGGCCGAAGTGGAATTCACCGGCCGATCAATTAACCTTGTGGGAATGGTGTTCCGACCCACCCGAGGCGATGCTCCGGCACGGATCGGTGCGGGCATTGCCGGCACCCCTCACGTGGCCAATGGAGTCGTCAGCGCCGACGTCTATATCGACCCGTTGCGCTACGAGCTCGAGGTTGAGCATGTGATCCGGAAATCGTGGCTCATCGCCGCCCGGGGAAGTGAGTTGCCGAGCGCCGGCGACTGGGTCGTCTACGAAGGCCACGGTGACACGGTGGTGATCGCCCGTCAGGCCGACGGCTCGGTGGCGGCGTTCCACAACGTCTGTCAGCACCGCGGGGTTCGCCTGACCCAGGGCGAACCGTCGGGGTGCGCCAGGCGCCTCACGTGCCCCTATCACGGGTGGGTCTACGACATGTCGGGTGAGCTTGTCGGTGTGCCGGAGCGCGAGGAGTTCGACGAGGCACTGCTCGCCGCCCAAAAGCCCCCCAAGGTCGCGGCCGACGAGTGGGGCGGCTTTGTCTGGATCAACCTCGCCGGCGACGAGAGTCCTGCGCTGCTCGACTGGATCGGTCCGGACATCACCGTCGACCTCGGACGCTTTGCTCCCGAGACGATGGTGCTGCACGAAAAGCAGGTCTTCGATCTCGACGTGAACTACAAGGCGGTGGTCGACGCCTTCAACGAGGTGTACCACGCCAACCATCTGCACCATTCCGGGCCGGAGTTCGCCAAGTCGTCGCGTGACACGGCGTTTCACATGAGCGGGCCGAACTCGATGATGTTCGTGCCGCGGCCTGACTCACTCGATAAATTAGAAGCAACGGGCGATCACCATCGGTACACGATCTGTCACTACGTCGTCTTTCCGAACGTGGTCTTCAACAACAACCCCGATCAGATCCAAGTGTTCAACCCGATTCCGCTCGGGCCCGAGAAGACCCGCTTCATTCTGTGGGAGCTCATCTACGGGCCGGAAGCGGGTGAGTCGGCAGAGGACTACGCCACGTACTACGACCCGGCGATGGTCCGCTGGAACCACCTCCAGGGCGTGATTGCCGAGGACCGCTTCATGTTCGCCGAATTGGCCGCCACGAAGCACTCTCTCGGCTACCGCCAGAATCTCTTCGGCAACAAAGAATGTAAGCCCACGGAGTATCACCGAACCATGGATCACTGCATCCAGGGAGGAAGTCCAATGGACCGCTACGGGAATGAGCCAACACGATGATCATTATCGCCGGAACGATTGATGTCGACGTCGAGAAGCGCGATCCGTGTGTGGCGGCGGCGACACCCATCCAGAAAGCCACCCGAGACGATGAACCTGGCTGCCTGGCGTACTGCTTCGCCGCTGACCCGGTGATGCCTGGCCGCATCCAGGTCTACGAATTGTGGACTGATCAGGCATCGCTCGCCGCCCACTTTGCCCACGCCAACTACTTCGCCATGCGCAAGATGTTCGCCGACTTCGGACCGCTCAAAGCGGACAACCTGAAGTACCGCATCGATGCCAGCGAACCCGTGTACGACCCCACCCACACACCTCGCGCCGACTTCTTCACCCTCGCGCCCCCCACGAACTGAGCGGATAGATCCCATGAACATGAGTAACGAACGCACACTGGCTCGCTCTCCCGGTATTACCTATCAGGAGCTGCTCGACGCCGACACCCATCCGGTTCCGGATGTACTTCGGATCGAGGCGCCTAAGTACCTCGGCAGCGACGACATCCCAACGGATCGGTACACCACCAAAGAATTCCACGACCTCGAGGTGGAAATGCTGTGGAAGCGGGTGTGGCAGTTCGCCTGCCGAGAGGAAGACATTCCAAATGTTGGCGACCACACGATCTACGACATCGCCGGGATGTCCTTCCTCATCGTCCGCGGCTCCGACATGGCGATCAAGGCGTACCCGAACGCATGCCTGCACCGCGGCCGACGACTGAAGGATTACGACGGCAACTGCGCCGAGTTGCGATGTGCATTTCATGCGTTTACGTGGACGATCGACGGTGCCCTCAAGAGCGTTCCGGCTCGGTGGGACTTTCCTCATATCGTCGACGAAGAGTGGAGCCTGCCGGAGCTCAAGGTCGGTACCTGGGCCGGCTTCGTGTTCATCAACATGGATCCGAACTGCGAGCCGCTTGAGGACTTTCTCGGTGGCATCGTCGACGACTTCGGGGTCTGGGACTTGGCCAGCGGCTTCACCGAAGCACATATCGCCAAGGTCGTACCGGCGAACTGGAAGGTGGCGCAGGAGGCGTTCAGCGAGGCATACCACGTGAGTGGGACCCATCCTCAGATCCTCACCTACCTCGGCGACACCAACAGTCAGATCGACATCTGGGAGAACTACTCGCGAGTGATCACGCCGGGCGGGACGCCCAGTCCCCTCCTTCCCAATGAGCCGACGCAGGAAGAGATGCTGCGGGCCATGCTCGATACCCGGGTCGATGCCGCCACCCCGATCACGCTGGCTGAAGGACAAACGATGCGGGCCCTCGGTGCTCAGCTCAGTCGCAGTCGGTGGCGACCGATCGTTGGTGATCGCGTCGACAAGATGTCCGACGCCGAAATGATGGACAGCCTCGACTACACCGTTTTCCCCAACTTCCATCCCTGGGGCGCGTACAACCGCATCGTGTATCGCTTTCGTCCGAACGGCAACGATCACCGAACGGCGATCATGGAGTGCATGTTCATTTCGCCGTTCACCGGCGAGCGACCGAAACCCGCCGAAGTGCACTGGTTGCGCGACGACGAAATCTTCTCCGATGCCGCCGAACTCGGCATGCTCGGCAAGGTCTTCGATCAAGACCTGTTCAACATGCCCAACGTGCAGAAGGGCCTCGAGTCGACCTTCAAGAAGGGCGTCACGTTGGCCAATTATCAGGAGTCGAAGGTGCGGTGGATCCAGCAAAAACTCGGCGACTGGGTCACTGCCGAAACCCCGCCGCGTTCTGGCCAAACCAAATGAACGGGCTCAAGCACCCTTTTTCCGGCGCCATCTATGAACAAGACGGCGAGGGCCATATTCGAGTGACCCACAAAGGCAAGACCGGGTTGTTTCATCGCAGCGGTCAGTGGATTTCGGGTGATCTTTTGGAAGCAGACCCGCAGATGTGTAACTGGGTCGGCGGGCCAATCATCGGCAACCATCGGGTGACGTCGCAAACGGCCGACGCCACGTGAGCGGGTTTGACCTCAGCGGACGCACCGCGCTCATCACCGGCGGCTCCTACGGCCTTGGTGTCGTCTGGGCCCATGCGCTGGCGGAGGCCGGCGCCGATATTGCCCTCACGGCTCGCTCCGGCGAGCTCTTGGAGCAGGTCGCCGCTGAGCTACGCCACGCCACCGGACGGACCGTAAGCACACATACCGGTGATGTGACCAACGATGCCGACGTGGCCCGGGTGGTAGCCGAGGCTGCCGCCGCACACGGACACATCGACATCCTGGTGAACAACGCCGGTGTGAGTGAAAACACCGGGAAATCGAGTGAGCAAACGACGTCGGAGCACTTCCGTCATGCCGTCGACGTGGACCTGATCGGTGTTTGGAACTACGCAAGCGAAGTCGGCCGCCACATGTTGGGTCGCGGCAGCGGCTCCATCATCAACATCGCCTCGATTTGCGGCATGGGCGCAACCGAGTTCACCAATCCGGCGTACCACGCGTCCAAGGCCGCCGTCATTGGCCTCACTCGCCAACTGGCCGCTGAGTGGGCCGACCGCGGCGTGCGAGTCAACTCCATCAGCCCGGGCTTCTTCATGAGCGAGATGGTCCGCGAGGCGCTGGAGATGATGGGTACCCGCCCGTGGATCGACAGCCGTAACCCCATGCGCCGGATGGGCGAGCACGGCGAGTTGGCCGGACCGATCGTGTTCCTCGCCTCCGACGCCGCGAGCTACGTAACCGGCATCAACCTTCCGGTCGACGGCGGTCACTCCTCCGTGATCGGGGCGGCCCAGTTACAGGTGCCGTGGCAATTGTGGAACCAGCCCGGCCCAATTCGGCCCGAAGCGACCTACCAGGGACTCACCGAGCTTCCGCCGGGCATTCCCCGCCAAGGCGTACCGGGCTTTCACTTCCCCGCTGACCCCGCCTAACCGACGCCGCTCGTGTCCGACCCGCGTCTGCTGGTCCTGACCGGCGGGCACCCGTTTGTCCTCGATGCCTTCACGGAGGCGTTCGACGCGATAGCGCCATCGCGTTGGATCCACGCGAAGCAGCCGTCGGCGCAGGACCTCCTCACGCCGTCGGCGACCGCCGACTTCGACGCGCTTGTGTTTTACGACATGCCCGGCATCACCTTCACCCGTGCCGATCCGCCGGCAGAGTTTGCTGCTCCGCCGGACTCGGTGGTCGAAGGTATGCGCGCATTGCTTCGCGACGGGACCGGCATGGTGTTCCTTCACCACGCCGTGGCCTCGTGGCCAATGTGGGAGGAATACGCCGAACTCGTTGGCGGCAGGTTCCACTACCAACCGGGAACGTTGCGCGGCGTTCACTACCCAGACTCGGGCTACCGGTTCGACGTGCAGCACACGGTGGAAGTTCTGGATCCAACCCATCCCGTTTGTGCCGGGCTCGGTGACTCGTTTTCCCTCACCGATGAGCTGTATCTCTACCCCGTTTTCGAGGACAGTGTTGTGCCGCTCCTCCGTACGACGTTTCCCATGGACGATGCGTCGCAGTTCTTCTCCACCGACGCTGCGATTCGCGGTAGCCGCAACACCAACGATGGTTGGACCCACCCGATCGGCAGTCAGTTGGTGGGCTGGGTCAAGAACGCCAGCAACTCCCCCGTTGTGTACCTCCAGTTTGGTGACGGCCCTGCCACCTACGCTGATCCTTCGTTTCGTCGAGTTGTCGACAACGCCGTTCGGTGGGTCGCATCGGACGATGCCCAAAGGTGGGCTCGCGACCGCCACGCTCGGGAGAAGGCGTGAGGGCGGCTGACCAACCGATCGGCATCGGTCTCTGCCTCCCGCAATTGGGCGAGCACGTCACCCTTGATGCGTTGCGCACGTTTAGTACGCGCGCTGAGGAACTTGGCTACACCAGCCTCTGGGTACAGGACCACTTTCTCTATCCGCTCGAACCGCGGCGAGGCTACGGAGGGCGGCCAAACGCGCCGATCCCGAAGCAGTACCAATCCGTTCTCGCCCCGACCGAACTACTCACCGCCGCCGCCCTGTGGACGTCGACGATGAAGCTCGGCACGTCGGTGTTGGTCGGCGGCAATCACTGGCCCGTGTCGCTCGCTCAGCGACTCGCAACGATCGACGTGCTCTCCGGTGGACGACTGCTCGTCGGACTCGGCGTCGGCTGGAACGCCGAGGAACACGACGCGTCGGGTACCGACATCGAGACCCGGGGTGCTCGAATCGACGACATGGTCGGCGCGCTCCTGGCGTGCTGGGCCGACGACCCCGTGGCGCACCACGGGCCGTTCTTCCAGATCCCGCCGTCGCACGTGCGCCCCAAGCCGCTGCAGCGTCCCCATCCACCGCTGCTCTCGGGCATGTGGTCGGCGGCTGGATTAGAACGTACACGTACGATGTTCGATGCCTGGAACCCGGCCGGACAAACGGTCGAGCGCGTGGCGGCCACCGTTACTGATCTCAACGAACGTCGGCCCACCGGCATGGTAGCGCTCGACGTGTACCACCGCGCCTTCGCCCAGTACCCGCTCGCC
>JANLQX010000093.1:0-1980 GCA_031368095.1 Actinomycetes bacterium
TCACGAGGACGATCGCCACGCCAGCGTCGGCGGCCTCGGCGAGACGATAGCGCACGGCCGAGATGGCGCCTACGTCGAGTCCTCGCGTGGGCGACGCGGCCACGAGCACGCGTGGCGCGGCGGCAAACTCGCGCGCCAACAGAACCTTCTGGACGTTGCCGCCGGAAAGCAGACTGACCCGAGTGGTGGTGCTTGGCGTCTTCACCTCGAAGCGTTCGATGAGCGCCGCCGCCAGTTCGCGCTGATGCTGACGATGCATGACTCCGAAGGTCGAGGCCGGCCGCTCTCGATACGAGGTGAGCACGGAGTTCTGCTCGATCGTCAGCCCGGGGGCGAGTCCCGTGTGCAGCCGGTCCTCAGGCACGTGGCGGATACCGGCAGCCATCGCCTCGACCACCCGGCCGCTTCGAAGCGCGATGCCGTCAACGCTCACCGTCCCCTCGGCGGCCGCTCGCATGCCGCACAGCGTCTCGGCCAGTTCACGCTGACCGTTGCCGGACACTCCGGCCACGCCAACGATCTCGCCGCGCCGCACGTCGAACGAAACGTCGTTGACGCCACGACGCCGACGATCGTCATCGGCGCACAGCCCCTCCACGCGCAGCACAACGTCAGCATCCATCGTTCGTGGCGAAGCAGCGGCCCGCCGGGCTCCGGAAAACACGACGTCGCGGCCGACCATCAGTCGCGCCAACTCCCGAGGCGACGTGTCGGCGGTGTTCACCGTTCCGGCATTTCGTCCGCCCCGCAATACCGTGACTCGATCGGATACGGCCATCACCTCGTCGAGTTTGTGGGAGATGAAGATGACGGTGCGCCCGCCGTTGACCATCGTTCGCAAGGTCGCAAACAGGTCCTGAGCCTCCTGCGGGGTAAGCACAGCGGTGGGTTCGTCGAGAATCAGATAGCGGGCGTCACGGGCCAGCACCTTGAGGAGTTCGACGCGCTGCTGCTCACCAACGGACAGCTGCCACACCTTGGCCGAGGGATCGACGGGGAGCCCGAACCGTTCGCCGAGTGCAGCCACCGACGCGTCGAGCGACCGACGTCGGAGCGGTAGTCGAGCGCCATGGGCATCTCCGAGAGCGATGTTCTCCGCCACGGTGAACGACGGCACGAGACGGAAGTGCTGATGAACCATGCCAACGCCAGCGGCCAGCGCCTCGCGGGGCGAGTCGAACAACACCAGCTTCCCGTCGAGCGCGATAGATCCCGCATCGGGCCGATAGAGGCCACTCAAAATGTTGGAGAGGGTCGATTTGCCCGCACCGTTCTCGCCGAGAAGGGCATGCACCGAGCCGGCCGCGACCGACAGATGCACGCCTTGGTTGGCGACGACGCCGGGGAACCGTTTGTCGATCCCCGTCATCTCCACGGCCACGGGCCGGCTGACAACAGCGGTGTCAGCCGGTCCCGGACCAGACATCAGCTCTTGGGCAACTCGCCGACAACACCTTCCACGAGGTAATCCATCCCCATAAGGTCGCCGAAAGCGATCTGAGTTCCGGCGGCGATGCGCTCCTTGCCGGCCTGATCCTTGATGGGACCGGTGAACTGTGAACCCGGCTTGGCGGTGAGTTCGGCGCGCTTCGCCTCGATCTTCGCTTTCGTATCCGCACGTACGATCGAGCCGTATGGAGCAAGCGTGACAAAACCGTCGGCGAGAGTGCCGTAGTAGTTCCCCGCCATCCACGTTCCGGCGATCGCCTGCTGGATGCGGGCCGCTTCGTACGGACCCCAGTTGTAGTTGGTGGCGGTCAGCCAGATCTCCGGGAAGTTGGCGCTTTGATCAGCGTCGTACCCGGACCACGGAACGTTCTTGGGCTTGGCGGCCTCACCGACGGCCGGTGAGTCCTGGCCTGATCCGATGGCGTCGACCCCGGTGGACAGCAACGACTCCGCGGCAGCGCGCTCCTTCGTCGGATCGAACCACGTGTTCGTCCAGACGACCTGCACGGTGGCGGCCGGGTTGGCGGCGCG
>JANLQX010000102.1:0-2800 GCA_031368095.1 Actinomycetes bacterium
GCTGCTCTCGATGCCGTGGGCTCGCAAAGCAACAATGACGGCATCCCGGTCGATGGATGGTTCTAACGTCACCACGAAGCTCTGGTACGTATGTTCAGACGAAACGGTATCCCCGGGGACGGAGGTAAGTCCGGGAAGCGAGACAAGGGAGTCGCGCATGGCCAATGCAATCGACCGCCGCTCCGCAAGGATCGCCGGGAGCTTCGTAAGCTGGACACGCCCCACGGCGGCATTTATGTCGCTCATCCGAAAGTTGAAACCGAAGTCTTCGAAATCCATGTACCCGGTCACGTTCCGGGTGCCGCCATGCGATCGGAGCAATTGCAGCCGGTCGGCTATTTCGCTGGACCGGGTGACGATCGCGCCGCCTTCACCGGTAGTGATTGATTTACGCGGATGGAAGCTGAACACGCCGATATCGGCGATAGTGCCGCAGGGATTTCCCTTGTAAGTCGCTCCCAGAGCGCAGGCAGCGTCTTCGATAACGGCGAGTCTATGTTCCAAAGCGAAGGCCATAATTGGATCAAGATCGGCTGAGAGACCAAAGGGATGAACAACAATGATCGCTGACGTTGTTGGTGTGAGCGCCTCCGCAAGGAGAGCGGGGTCCAACGAGAAGCATCCCTCTTTGACATCAACGGTGATCGCATTCATACCGGCCGTGGCCACGACGTTGCCGGTAGCCGGAAATGTGAAATCCGAAACAAGCACATCAGAACCAGCAGGGATGCGTAGGGCCGCAAGGGCAAGACTCAGACCGGCGGTGGCGGACGAGACGCAGAAGGTGTGCTCGATACCGAGGTATTCGCTGAGGTCTCGTTCGAATCCGATCGTTTCGGGGCCCTGCGCAAGCATTCCACTGAGCAGGACACGTGAGACCGCGGCGATCTCGGCCTCCCCAATCGCTGGTCTGATCAAAGGCATCTTCATAGTTTCTCCGAACGATAAAAGTCCATCGTCATTTTGAGGCCTTCAAGAAGTTGTACCTGCGGGCGAAATCCGAGAAGCTCCTCAGCGATCCTGCTGGAAGCAAGGTGACGTCGGACATCGCCGGCCCGAGGTTGGCGGTGCACGACCGGATGGTTCGGCACGCCGCAAGCTTGGAGGGTCAGAGCGACGAGATCGTTCACCGAAGTCTCGTAGCCGGTTGCGACGTTGATCGTCATACCGCTGAGTTTCTCGATCCGATGAGCCGCTTCGACCACTGCTCCCACGGTGTCCGAAACGTAGATGAGGTCGCGGGTCTGCTCTCCGTCACCGAAGATCTCGACCGGAAGTCCAGCTTCGACCCTTCGAGCGATGATCGGGAGGATTCCAGCGTAGGTGCGATCGTTCTGTCGGGGCCCGTAGTTGTTGAAGGGTCTGATGACTACTGCTTCGAGTCCGAAGGTGTGAACATACGAAAGCACAAGCTGATCGCCGGCCAGTTTACTGGCCGCATACGGAGTGCTTCTATTAAACGGATGTTCTTCGTCGATCGGCACATACGACGCCGTTCCATACACCTCCGAGGAACTGAAGTGCAGCAGGCTCTTCGTCATACCGAGGCGCCCCGCTTCGCACGCGGCCAAAGAGAGAGCAACGTTCATTGCCGAGGAACCTGCCGGGTCGACCAGTGATGCTGGGAGCGGCACCACCGCTAGGTCGAAGAGAATGTCGATCGGGTCCGCTCCGATTGCCGCATGTAGGACGGACAGATTGGCGGCGTTTCCTTCGATGATGGCGAGGCGTTCACCGAATCGTTCACGAGCACCAGAGAGATTGGAGCGTCGCCCCAACGAGAAATCATCGACGACAATGATCTGAGCCGGATCTTCCTCGATGAGACGATCGACGAGGTGGCTCCCGATGAAGCCAGCACCACCAGTAATGAGGAGCCGCATTCCCTTCATCGACGGGCTCCGGATGAAGAGTTTTGTCGCGAAACCTGACTGTCGATGGATCCAGACGAGACATCGGGAATGCCAAGTCCGAGCAATTTCATGCCTTCGGCCTCAAGGCCGGCCCGATTGAGGACTCCCCGGCCGTCGAACACGACGTCGGCATCACCAAGGTCTTCTCGGCAGAAGAGTCGGTACTCTGCATGGTCGGTGTGGACGACCACGACATCCGCTGCGTCGCCCGGACGCCACGGTGCGAACCCGTAGCCCTCGATCTCACACGCGGTGTACAGAGGGTCATGCACGCCGACGATGGCCCCACGGTCGGTGAGCATCTCGATAAGAGGGAAAGCGCCCGAGAATGCCGTTTCCCGGACACCACCGCGATAGGCGATGCCGAGGACTGCCACTGCAACACCGCGGAGATTGCCGAGGGACTGCTCGAGCCGATCGACGACATACCCCGGCATCGCCAGGTTGGTGCGACGAGCTGCCCTCGGTATCTCTGCCAGGGGGTTCGTCGACATGTAGAGCTCTGGGTATACAGGAATGCAGTGCCCGCCCACGGAGATCCCTGGCCGCAGGATATGAGAGAAAGGTTGAGAGTTGCAGGCATCGATGACGGAAGCGATATCGACATGCAACTCGTCGGCATAACGTGCGAGTTCGTTCGCGAAGCCGATATTGACGTCACGGTACGTCGTCTCAGCAAGCTTCGCCAGTTCAGCGGCCTCGCTGGAACCAAGGTCCCACACGCCGTTCGGTCGGGCGAGATCACCACGCGGCTCAAACTGCAGCGCCTTTTCATAGAAGGCCGTAGCTGCCTCGGCCGATGCGGGATCGACTCCCCCGACAAGTTTCGGGTATCTACGGAGATCCGAGAAAATCCGACCGGAGTAGACACGCTCGGGGCTGAACGC
>JANLQX010000103.1:0-2487 GCA_031368095.1 Actinomycetes bacterium
ATCGCCCTGGACGACGCGAATACCGAGAACGGTTGCCTGTGGGTCATTCCTGGTTCGCATCGTGAAGGAGTGCTCTATCCGTTCCGCGATCACGGACGGTCCGATGAGTTCGACCCGAGCGATGAGGCCTATGGTTTCGACGCCACGGGCGCCGTTCCGGTTCAGGTGTCCACCGGCGACGTCGTGTTCTTCAACGGCTACCTCCTTCACCGGTCACTGAAGAATCGGAGCAACGGCACTCGGCGGGCGCTCGTGAATCACTACATGAGTGCAGCGTCGCTGCTCCCGTGGATGTTGACGAGCGGTATCGAGGTAGCCACGGCCGACAACCGAACTGTGGTCTCGGTGACCGACGACGATCCGTACGAGTGGAAGGGTTATACCGCACCGCCGTCTCGGGTCTTCGTGCGGCCCCGCTCGGGGGCGTGGAACACGCCAGATCCGCAGATCGGCGCAGACTAGTCAGTGCGCGTAGTGAACGAACCGAGTGGCCCGAGCACTCGTGGCTCGCACCAACAACGCATTGGGTTCGTCGACCTGGTCGACCCAGGCAGCGCCGGCCTCGGGTCCGTAGGTACCGATGGCGCGAACGAGCAGCCGTCGACGACATTCGTCGGCTGGTGTGTCAACGAACCAGACGGCGTCGAGCCGAGGAGCAACGTGTTCCCAACCACCGTGGTCGAGGAGTAGATAGTTCCCCTCCACAATGACGCCAGGCGACGCCGGATCGATCCGGAGCGAACCGGCGATCGGCTCCTCGATGGCGCGGTGAAAGCGCGGGCCGTAGACCACGTTCTTGGACGTGGCCACTCGTTCGAGCAGGGCCACGAATCCGTTGACATCGAAGGTGTCCGGGGCACCTTTGCGGTCCCGTCGTCCAAGGTCGACGAGCGATTCGTTGGCGAGGTGGAACCCGTCCATCTCGACGACCGACCATGTGATGAGGGCGGCGTGGAGAGCAGCGGTAAGCATCGACTTCCCGGAGCCAGGTGGACCGACGATTCCGAGGAAAACAGGTCGCGTTGTCGACACCGAGGCGCGAAGCCACAACGCGTCGGCGACGAGTTCGTCGAGGGTCGTCACGCCGATGCGGTGAGCCGCTCGATGAGCACGCCGTAAGCCTGGTCGGCAAGGGCCCGCATCTCGTCATCGGTGCGGTCCTGGATCGGATGTTGCACGAAGACCGATGCTGGAGAAAAGCCCAGCGAAGCCGATTGGGCGGCGGCGGCCTCCACGAAGACATCTGAGGCGACGAACACTCCGAGAAGTCCGCGGGATTCGAGATCAGCGATGTCGTGCACACTGCACGACGTGCAACTGCCTCAATCAGCGAGCGCTTCGATGACCGCCTGACATTCACGAGCGATCTCGTGACGGAGGTCGATGGGAGCCGGCTTCGTGTACGTCGGCTTCTTGTAGCGGCGGGTAGCGATTCCACCTTCGTGGAGAAGAAACTCCAGGCGGTCAAGGAACACGTTGCCGCGCGGTTTGGAGATGTCGAGCAGACCAACGGTGAGCCCGTTGAGCGAGGTCGGACGTTTGGTACGTGCACGTTCGATCGTGGAACGTTCACCGGTGGGATCAAGAAGAACAGCGGTCATACTTACCTCCAGGGGTCGATCTCGACGGTACAGGGTTCGCTGCCTTCGGTCCCATTGACCCATCCGCCGATGACGGCTGAGAACATACCGGCGTCACCGCCGCACTGGGCGATGAGTAGTCCTTCCGGCCGAAACTTGGGCAGCGTGCGATCGGCGAACGTGACCGGGACGCCCTCCTCGATGCCGCCGGCACCGCGGATGATCTCGGACCCTGGCAGCTGAAGAAGAGCCAAGAGCTCAGTGCGCAGACGATTGCGGTCCCAACCGTCGGCGCGAAACGTTCGAAGGTGTTCGGGCGAGATCGCCACGATGGCATCGAATCCGAGGGGGAGTTTGGGATGGGCGACCGTCCGCAAACACGCAGCAAACGACCGCACGAGTGAATCGGCGGTTCGTGACTTCTGGTCGACGATTCCCCGAGGCCCTTCGCCGGCGAAAAGGGTGAGCGCCGAGACGCCCGGGGCGATGCCTCGGTCAGTGGCCATGGAGCCCCAACCGGTATCGGGTGTTTCGGCGAATGCGAACCCGACCTTGCCGGGATTACCGAACGTAGCGCGGTCGACCCCGCCGGGGAGTCCGCCGCCAACGTTGCGGATCACCAGCTGCAGCGCCCGGCCGATCGTGGCGTTGGCCCGGTTTCCCTGCCCGAAGACATTCACGCCATGGTTCATCCCGATGTCCGAGGCGATCGGCCCGTTGACCACGATCACGGGACCGGAAAAGTACGTGGTGGCCAAGAGGCCATGGGCGTTGAATGTTGAGGTGCACGCGGCATTCACTGCGGCCAACACCACTGGGAGGTATTCCGGTCGACACCCGGCCATCACCGCGTTGATCGCCACCTTCTCGACGGTGCAGTCGCCAAGGTCCGGCGGGACGACGGCCA
>JANLQX010000116.1:0-6653 GCA_031368095.1 Actinomycetes bacterium
GTTGTGGAGCGAAAAGTCCGTGGCCAATCGCGAGGGACGAGCCTCTCGGATTGAACCCGCAACCTCGGCAATTCCTCTCGCGAAGTCCATTTGTTGGGCGCCGCGATAGTCGAATTTGGTCGGTAGGCGAACGAGCGGGACCTTGCGCACAAGCTTGCCTTCGAGTCGCTTGCGCCAGACGTTGAGCGACTTGCGGATCGTAACCGGTGATCCGAAGAACCAGGAATCAGGCACTTCTAAAGTGCCGTCATCGCCGAAGATCCGCATCGAGTGGTCATGTGCTCCGACGATCCCGCACGTCAGCCGCGCCACGACACCCGAGGCAAACGTGATGCAAGCAACCGAGAAATCGGGACTCACTACGCTGACCGCAACTCCCTTGTCAGGAATGAGGGGCGCAGCAAAGGCCGAGACGGAGACAGCCGGGCCAAAAAAGGTGGTCAGCCATGTCGTGTAGTACCCGGCGTGCTCAAGCGTGCACCCCACCTCGAACTCGTCTCGAAACGGCCACGGCGTGCCCGTCATCGAGAGCCACTTCGTGTACGGCATCCGGTGTACGAGACCATCGTCCATTTCGGCGTAGACCAATCGCACACGACCGACGCGCTGTTCGCGCAGCGCCTTCCAGACCGTCTGGGCCGTTTCGCCGAGAACGCTGCAAGGAGCGCTCGCCAGCTGCAACCCCGACGCCGTGGCGAGGGCGGCCAGTTCGCGCGCCTGGTCCATCTGCATCGCCAACGGCTTCTCCGAGTAGACGTGTTTGCCTGCGGCGAGGGCGGCCAATGACACCTCGAAGTGATCCTTCGGGTTCGTCAAATTGACGACCAGGTCAACGGTGGGATCGCCGCAAACATCGGCGACATCGGCGTACTGGCGACCAACGGGGTAGTGCGCGGCAAGGTTCGCCATTCGAGAAGCATCGCGGTCGCAGATCCCGACGACCGAGAGATCGGGGTGCAGGGGCAGAGTCCGCAAGTAATAGTCGGCCACGTAGCCGCACCCGATGATGGCTAGACGCATGATCTTCAAGTCATCGGTTCGGAAGAGTCCGGTCCTGAGAGCTACCAGGACTCGGCCGGGTCCAACAATCCAGCCGGCGGATCGATGACTACCGAGAACCCGCCGTTGGTGTTCGGGTTGTTCGATACCACGAACACCATCGGAATCATCCGGCCATCGTCGAGGACGACGAGGTCGCTCGCCCCGGCGCTCTCCACCGCCACGACCCTGCCGACGGGCGAGCCGTCAGGCAGGACCACGTCGGCGTTGATCAATTCGTGAATCCAAAGCGCGTCGGGATCGTGCAGCGGTTCGGCGAACAATTCCGTTCCGTGCAGCGCTTCGGCGGCGTTCCGATCGGGAACTTCGGCGAACCGAACACGCCAACGATCTTGGTGAGCCGCACTCGCCGCGATGGTGAGCTGTCGGCCGTGCGTGGTGTGAAGAACCGAGCCGACAAGAACGCGCTCATGGCGATTGGAGGTCAGGACGACGATGAGTTCGCCCTTGAGCCCATGGGGTTTGGCTATCCGCCCGACGGACAGCAGGCCGGCGGGGGCCATCGAAGGCGGCCCGTCAGTCGACGATGTCGACGCGCACGTCGACGCCGTCACGAGCACCGGCGGCGCGAGTAACCGTGCGAATCGCCTGGGCGGTGCGGCCGCGACGACCGATCACTTTGCCCATGTCGTTGGGGGCCACGCTCAGTTCGAGGGTGAGGCCGCTGCGTCCCCGTGAGCTGGAAATCTCCACTCCCGATGGATCATCGGTAAACGACTCGGCTAGGTACTGCAGCACCCGGTGGGCCGAGGGACCGCTGACAAGATTGTCGTCGGACACCTGAGCTACTTGGCGACGGCCGGCTTAGCGGCCTTGGCCGGCCGCGACGCGGCGAACTGCTCGGCCGCACCGGAGACCTTGATCAACTTCGCCACCGTTTCGGTGGGCTGGGCGCCGTTGCTCAGCCAGTGCACGATCTTGTCGTTGTCAAAGATGATCCGCGATGGATCTTGGCGCGGCTCATAGGTACCGAGGATTTCGATGAACCGACCGTCACGGGCGTTCCGAGAGTCAGCGGCCACCAAACGGTAGGTCGGCTGCTTCTTCTTTCCCATGCGCATTAGACGGAGCTTGACAGCCACGATGATTCTCCTCGAGGTGAAGGCGGGCCCGCACAGCGAGCCGGACAACACTAGCCGCCCCGAGCGCTGACCCAGAACGGCTCCGCCCCTGCTTCTCAGCGCTTCTTTTTCTTCTTCTTGTTCGACGGACCGCTTTGGGTTCCGGGGGCCGTCGCCCGACCGCCCGGTGACCTATTCCCGGGACCGGACAATCCGGGGAGCGACGGAGGGCGAGGGCGCAGGGCAGGACCACCCGGAAGGCCGCCGCCCTGTTGGAGCGCTCGGAGCTGCTCTGGGTCGATGTCGCCGGCCTTGATGGCCTTCTGCACGGCGCGAGCTTGTTTGATCTTGCCCCCACCGCCTTTGAGCACCTGCGTCATGCCGGGCCCGAGGGATTTCATCATCTTTTGCATCTCGTTGAACTGTTTGAGGAGCGCATTGACCTCCGTGATCGGTCGGCCAGAACCTCGCGAGACGCGTTGACGGCGCGACGTGTTCAGCAGTTCCGGATCGCTACGTTCGGCCAAGGTCATGGACATGACGATGGCCTCCACCCGATCAAACTCTCGCTCGTCGATATCGACGTCCTTGAGTTCCTTGCTCATCCCCGGCATCATGCCGAGAAGATTTTTTACCGGACCCATTTTCCGAACGGCACGGAGCTGGTCGACGAAATCGGTCAGCGTGAAGGTGCCCGCCATGAGCTGCTCAGCGGCCTTTTCGGCCTGGCCGGCGTCGAAGGCCGCTTCGGCCTGCTCGATGAGCGTCATCATGTCGCCCATTCCGAGAATCCGCGAGGCCAGACGGTCCGGGTGGAACTGATCGAAGTCGCCGAGTTTCTCGCCGGTAGAGGCAAACACAATCGGCTTGCCGACGACATGTTTCACCGACAGCGCCGCACCACCGCGTGCGTCGCCGTCAAGTTTGGTGATGATCACCCCGTCGAGTTCGAGCGTCTCGTTGAACGCCTTGGCCGTGGTCACCGCGTCTTGGCCGGTCATCGCGTCGATTACCAAAAAGGTGTAGTCCGGCGATATCGCTTCGCTGACACGACGGACCTCGTCCATCAGCGCAACATCGATACTGAGACGGCCGGCGGTGTCCACGATGAGGACATCACGGCCGGTGCGTACGGCCTCGGCCAAACCGTTCCGAGCAACGGTGACAGGGTCCGAAGCCTCGCTAAACACGGGCACGCCAACCTGTTCGCCGAGTATGCGGAGTTGCTGGACCGCCGCCGGGCGCTGCAAGTCGGCGCCCACCAGAAGCGGGTTTCGTCCCTGGCTCTTGAACCACCGGGCCAACTTGGCGACGTTGGTGGTTTTGCCGGCGCCCTGAAGACCGGCCAGCAGAATGACGGTCGGCGGTTTCGGTGAGAACTGGATCTGGAACGTGTCGCCGCCGAGGGTGGCGACGAGTTCGTCGTGCACGATCCGGATGACCTGTTGAGCGGGATTGAGCGCTTGGCTGAGCTCGGCGCCCACGCACGCCTCCCGGATTCGCTCGACGAAACCACGCACCACCATCAGGTTCACGTCGGCTTCGAGGAGGGCAACCCGAATTTCGCGAAGGACCTCGTCGACTTCAGCCTCGCCGAGGCGCCCGCGACCTTTGAGCTTGGTGAAGATCGCGTCGAAGCGGTCAGAAAGGCTGGCAAACATGAGGGCTCGGATTGTACGGCCGACGAAGGATCACCTCGGCCCTACGCTCGCGGGCCGTGTGGCTTTCGACAATCAAGCGGCCGAGCCCAATCTTTGTTCTGCTCGTTGCCGCGGCTGGGGCAAGTGGTATGGCGGCATGGAATGACGATCTGAGGGGCGGTCGCACGTATGCGGTCTTCGCATTCGTTCTCCTCGGCTGGGTCATCTCCCTATGTCTCCACGAATTCGCCCACGCGCGCACCGCGTTCGCCGCCGGTGACACCAGCGTGGCCGAAAAGGGATACCTGTCGCTCGACCCACGCAAGTATCTGCATCCAGGTCTGTCGATCTTGATGCCGATCGTGTTTCTGCTCATGGGGGGCATCGGCCTGCCGGGCGGTGCGGTGTGGATCCAGATGGGGGCGATCCGTACGAGAGCGGAACGAAGTTTGGTTTCGGCCGCCGGTCCGCTTACCAATCTGGCTCTCGGGGTGATACTTGCCCTCCCCTTCCGCCTCTTCCCGTCGCTGATCGAACGGCGACCGGTGTTTGCCTCGGCGCTGGCGTTTCTGGCGTTGTTGCAGTTCATCGCCGCCTTGCTGAACGCCTTTCCTCTGCCCGGCCTCGACGGATTCGGGGTTCTTGAGCCCTATCTCCCACGGTCGCTCCTTCAGGCCATCGCCCCGTATCGGCAGTACTCGATCGTGGTGCTGTTCATATTGGCGTGGCGCACTGCGTGGTTCGGTGATCTTGTCTTCGGAAATTCGCGGGCCCTGCTCGAACTGATCGGTGGCGACAGCGTCCTGAGCGGAGTGTCCCAGGTCGGGTCGCTTTTGTTTCGATTCTGGGAACGCTGAATCGCGGTAGGTCTTTCGTATCAATCCGCTGCTGAACGCGTGACCAGTTCTCGTGGCGTCGACAACAATGGCGGATATGTCTCGGGTCGTTGTTACTGGTGGCGCAGGATTTCTGGCGTCGCATGTTTGTGATGCGTTGCTGGCTCGGGGTGATGAAGTCATTGCCCTGGACAGCCTGTTGACCGGATCGCTCGACAACATCGCCCACCTTCGCAACCGTGCCGATTTCACGTTCCGGAACCACGACGTTTGCCTGCCGTACACCGTGGACGGTCCGGTGGACTCGGTGATGCACCTTGCGTCGCCAGCCTCACCACGTGACTACCTCGACTATCCCATTCAGACGCTCGACGTGGGCAGTATCGGCACTCGTAACGCCCTTGAACTGGCCAAGGACAAAGGGGCGAAGTTCTTTTTGAGTTCGACCAGCGAGGTCTACGGCGATCCTTCGGTTCATCCTCAGCCGGAGTCGTACTGGGGAAATGTCAATCCCATTGGACCTCGGAGCGTCTACGACGAAGCGAAGCGTTTCGCCGAGGCCATGACGTTTGCCTACCACCGGACGCACGGCGTTCCGGTTCGAGTCGTGCGGATCTTCAATACCTACGGGCCGCGAATGCGTCCGAATGATGGTCGGGTTGTTTCGAATTTCCTGGTGCAAGCGCTGCGGGGCGAACCGATCACGATCTACGGAACCGGCAACCAGACTCGCTCGTTCTGCTATGCGTCCGATCTGATTCGCGGGTTTCTGGCGTTGCTCGACTCGGACGAAATCGGCCCTATCAACATTGGCAATCCAGGGGAATTCACCATCGCCGAACTCGCCGAACTCGTGCTTGAGGTGACCGGATCATCTTCCCGGCTTGTCTATGAGCCACTTCCCCAGGACGATCCGACCCAGCGAAAGCCCGACATCACGCTCGCCACCCAACGCCTCGGTTGGCAACCAACCGTTGCCCTGCGCGAAGGACTGGTGACCACGGCCGCCTACTTCGCCAGCGTTCTCGCCATGGCCGCGCCAACACCGGTGGCTGGACGATGAAGGTTGTCATTATCGGGTCGGGATATGTCGGACTCGTTACCGGTGCCTGCCTCAGTGACACCGGCGCCACGGTGGTCTGTGTTGACGTTGACGCAACCAAGATCGCTCGCCTTGAGCGCGGGGAAATGCCGATCTACGAGCCCGGTCTCGAAGCGTTGGTTCTCCGGAACGTGGCGAAGAAGCGACTGCGCTTCACCACCGATCTTGGCGATGCTCTACTCGATGCCGACGTCGCGTTCATCGCCGTCGGAACTCCCCCCGGCGACGACGGATCCGCCGACCTCAGTCAGGTCCTCGGCGTGGCTGATTCCATCGGAGCGGCACTCACCCAGCGACCGACCGACTACCTCGTCGTCGTGACCAAGTCGACCGTTCCGGTCGGCACGGCAACCAAAGTCGCGCAGCGGCTGCGGGCCAGTCAAGACGCCCACCGCCGAGCGGACGTGATCGCCAGCGAATTCGACGTGGCCTCGAACCCTGAGTTCTTGAAGGAGGGCGCCGCGATCGAGGACTTCGCCCGACCCGACCGGATCGTCATCGGCGTGGAAACCGAACGGGCCCAAGCAGTACTCGAGCGTCTCTACCGTCCATTCCTTCTGAACGCTCGGCCGGTCATGTTCATGGACATCGCCAGTGCGGAGATCACCAAGTACGCCGCCAACGCCATGCTGGCCACGCGCATCAGCTTCATGAACACCATTGCGTCGCTCTGCGATGCCGTCGGCGCCGATGTGTCCCTGGTTCGACGTGGTATCGGCAGCGATGCTCGCATCGGCCAATCATTTCTCTATGCCGGCCCCGGCTACGGCGGTTCGTGCTTCCCCAAAGATGTTCGTGCGCTTCATGCCACCGCCGAAAGCTTCGGCATCGACTTCGCCATGCTGCGCGAGGTCGAGGCCGTGAATGAACGACAGAAGAGCATTCCCGTGGCCAAGCTTCGGACGCTCCTCGACATCCACGGTTCGCTCGATGGCATCACTATTGCCATCTGGGG
>JANLQX010000126.1:0-20579 GCA_031368095.1 Actinomycetes bacterium
GGCGAGCAGCCATGACGATTCGTTCCTTCTGCCGCTGGCGTACTTCGGAGGGCCTCACCGCGGGAAGTGTCGGCCGCGATTTAGCGATGCCTCGGGTGACTGATTCCCTACCGAAGGCCCTCTCGGAGGAACAGATCTCGCGGGTTCTGGCGGCGTGCGTCGGCGTTGATGCCACGGGGTACCGCGACCGGGCAATGCTCGAGGTTCTCTACGGCACCGGCATGAGAATCTCGGAGCTGGTTGGACTGGAGCGTTCGGCGGTTGATCTTGATGACGGCATGGCACGCGTGTTCGGCAAGGGGTCGAAGGAGCGCCTTGTCCCACTGGCCGGTTACGCCATGCGGGCGCTCGTCGAATACCTCGGGCCGCTAGGCCGGCCCCATCTTGAACCGGCGAAGTGGGCGCGACGCGGCGATGCCGACGCCGTGTTCCTCAATGCGCGCGGTGGTCGACTTACTCGTCAGGGCGCGTGGTTGATCGTGAGGGGCTACGCCGATTCCGTCGGACTCGGCGACGTTGTCCACCCGCACGTGTTCCGTCATTCGTGTGCCACCCACATGATCGAGCATGGCGCCGACATTCGCACTGTCCAGGAGCTACTCGGTCATGCGTCGCTGTCCACGACGCAGCGGTACACCCGCGTGACGGCGGAGCGACTGCGGGCCGTGTTCGTGGCCGCCCATCCGCGTGCGACCTTCGAGCGATAGGCGACGCGTGAGTCGTATGTACGCCTAGCGAAGACCGATGGCTTGAAAGGCCCGGGCCAGGGTGACGGACGCCACGGCCTGCGCACGTTGCGCCCCGTCGGCCAGGATTCGGTCGACCTCGGCCGGGTCGGAGCTGAGGGCGGTGAAGCGTTCCTGGGTCGGGCGCAGGTATTCGATCAACGCCGCCGCCGTATCGGTCTTGAGAGGTCCGTACTGGGAGTAGTTGACCGCTAACGCCGCCGGATCGGTCTCTCCGGTCGCCGCTGCCAGGATGGAAAGCAGGTTGGAAACACCGGGCTTGTTCTGGGGATCGAACCGCACCGAGCCGTCGAGGTCGGTCACCGCCCGCTTGATCTTTTTTTCGATGTCCTTGGCGGTGTCAAGAACCCCGATCGTGCCGGCTGGTGAGACAAACGATGAGGACATCTTGTTGGTGGGTTCTTGAAGATCCATGATGCGGGCGCCAACTTTGGGCATAGTCCCAACGGGGACCACAAAGGTGTCTCCGTAGAGCCGATTGAAACGCTGGGCGGCGTCACGGGTGAGTTCGATGTGCTGGCGCTGATCGTCACCGACGGGAACCTGCTCAGCGTCATAGAGCAAGATGTCGGCGGCCATCAGGGCGGGATAGGTGAAGAGTCCGGCGAGCACGTTCTCATCGCTTTGTTTGGCCGCCTTGTCCTTGAACTGCGTCATGCGGGAAAGTTCGCCGTAGCCAACCGTGCACTCCATGATCCAGGACAACTGCGCATGCTCGGGCACGTGGCTCTGCACGAAGACGCACGTTCGCTCGGGATCGAGGCCGGCGGCCAGCAGCAGCATGGCCGTCTCCCGGGTTTTGGCGCGGAGCACCGCCGGGTCACGTCGAACCGTGAGGGCATGGAGGTCGACAACGCCGTGAAAACTGTCCGGAGTCTGGTCGCCGACCCAGCGCATGACTGCGCCGACGAAATTCCCGAGGTGCTTCTCGCCGGTCGGCTGGATGCAGGACAGGACGCGTGTCATCGAGAACCGTGAGGTGACATGAGGCGATGAATCTTAGAAGTGTCGGTCCCGAGGGATGGCTGCTTTTGCCGGGGACGGAGGTGAAGGGCAGCCCCGGTACGCTTCATGGCCGTGTCGGTCGATGTCTCCACCCCGGTCTTTGCCGGCCCCTTCGACCTTTTGCTGCAGCTCATCACCAAGGAGCAGGTCGACCTCTACGAGATTTCGCTGTCGCGGATCGTCGACGCGTTTCTGCACGAGATCGCCATGATGGACAGTCTCGATCTCGAAGTGGCGACGGAGTTCTTGCTGATCGCCGCCACGCTCGTGGAACTGAAGCTCCGGCGCCTGCTTCCCGACCGGGGCACCGTCGACCTCGACGAAGAACTCGCCCTGCTGGAGGAACGCGACCTTCTTCTGGCCAAGTTGCTGGAGTACCAAACATTTCGGGGGGCGGCGGCCTATCTCCGTCGACTCGAGCAGGGCGCATCGTCGTCGTACCCGCGAACGAACGTGGTCGAGGAACGGTTCTTGTCGGTCACGCCCGACCCGTTGGCCGGGTCGTCGCCCGAGCAGATTCGTGACGCGTTTCGCCGGGTGGTGTTGCGGCTGGCCTTTCCCAAGGAAATCCCGATGGTCCGCCTCGACCACGTCACGCCGGTACGGTTCACCGTCGCCGAGGCGGTCGCCGAGATGGCGCAATTGTTGCCGCGGCTAGGTCGGGCGACGTTTCGCGATCTCACCGTGGGTAGCGCCGAACCGGCCGAAGTGATCGTCCGCTTCTTGGCGCTGTTGGAGCTCTACAAGCAAGGATGGGTCGAGCTTGAGCAGGCCCGCAGCTTCGGTGATTTGCATGTGGCGTGGTGCCCCGAAGGACCCGACGTACTGGCCGCGTCGGATTTCGGTCCGACGGCCGATGATGATGCCTGGGCCGGCGCGGCCGGACCCGCGGTGCAATCGTCTCGGCTCGATCCTCCAGACGTTCACGACGTTCACGACGTTCACGACGACGATGACGATGAGGTTGCCGAGATCGAAGCGGAACTCGAAGCGTCGATCGCCGATGCCCGCGCCGCTCGTCTTGCCGCGGGCCCCGCATTGACGGTGGATGAGTATGAAGGTTGACGACACCGATTCCATGGCTGACGGAGCGCCGAAACCCGAGGGGGAGCCCGGGCTCGACGACGCCTCGCGGGCCATCGAGGCGGTGCTTATGGTGGCTGACGAACCGGTTACCTCGTCGCTCCTCGGTGAACTTCTCGAGATGGCGCCGATCTTGGTCGAGGAGCGGTGTCGGGCCTTGGCGGAGCGCTACGAACGCGAACGTCGAGGGTTTGTGCTGATGCGAGTCGCCGGTGGCTACCGGTTCCAGAGTCATCCCGATCTGGCCGGCCACGTGGAACGATTTGTGGTGGGCGACCAGACCCCGCGCCTGACCGGTGCGGCGTTGGAAACGTTAGCCATCGTTGCCTACAAGCAACCCATCAGTCGCGCCCAGATCGCGCAAATCCGCGGAGTGAACGTCGACGGCACGATGAAGACCCTCGTGCAACGCGGGTACGTGTCGGAGATCGGTTTGGACCCCGGACCAGGTCAGGCCGTGCTCTTCGGTACCACTGCGGCGTTCTTGGCCACCCTTGGGCTCGACCGTCTCGGTGACCTTCCGCCGCTCGGTGACCTGGTCCCGGGGGCCGACGTGATGGAAGTGCTGGAGGCGTCGCTGCGCGTCGACGGAGCCAGCGGTCGAACGGTGCGCACCGACGCGAATGCTGCGCTTTCCGCGGCTGCGCCGGAATTTGGCGACGAATGAGCGGGCCGATGGCGCGAGCCGACGGCGCTGATCCGATGGACGCGGCGGCTCGCAAGGAACAGATCGACAAGATGTTCGACTTCCTGCCGTCGGCCGCCGATGCCGCCAAGGACGGGGAGCGACTGCAAAAGGTGTTGGCGCGCATCGGCGTCGCGAGTCGTCGAGAATGTGAGTCGCTGATCGCCGAGGGTCGGGTCACCGTCGACGGTGAGGTTGCCGTGCTCGGCCGCCGGGTTCACGAGACGGATGTGGCCATCGCCATCGACGGGGTGCCCGTCACCGTCCGTCCAGACACCGTCTGGTATCTGCTGAACAAGCCACGGGGCGTCGTGACCACGGCCGACGATCCGCAGGGCCGCCCCATCGTGGTGGACCTCGTGCCGGCCGAGCCACGAGTGTTCCCGGTCGGCCGCCTCGACGCCGACAGCGAGGGGCTCCTGCTCCTCACCAACGATGGTGATCTGACCCATCGGCTGACCCATCCGAGCTTCGGGGTCGTCAAGGAGTACCTCGTATCGGTCGACGGAACGCCGAATCGGGGCGCGGTACGAACCCTTCGTGACGGTGTCGAACTCGACGACGGGATCACCGCTCCGGCCGAGGTGAACGTGATCGCCGATGGGCTCGTGCGGGTTTCGATCCATGAGGGGCGCAACCGTCAGGTCCGCCGGATGCTTGCCGCCGTTGGGCACCCGGTGCTTCGCTTGGTGCGCACTCGCATCGGACCGATCACCGACCAGACACTTGCGCCGGGGGAGTACCGCCGACTGACCACGCCCGAGATTTTGGCCCTCGCCCAGGCATCGTCGGAGAAGCGGGCCCGTCCGGTCGAAGCGCCGGGAGTGGCGCCACGGGTGCGGGGCGAAGCGGCCGATGGAAAGAATGATCGCCGCCTCGCCGTACCGGACAATCCTTCGGCGTGGCGCGGGCCCCGCCGACGGCCCTAAGCAACGAGCTCGGTGGTTTGGGGCGCGTCGAAGCGCCGCGGCGGTGCCTCGCTGGAAACGGATTCGTAGGGTCAGTGGATCGACCATCTGACCCCCGCCGAAGCTGGACCGACCCTGCCTCGGCGGGTTCGCAGGCACCTGATCTTGGGCGGGCGTGGCGTCGTGGTCGATGGCCCCCCGGTCGTCAGCATCGGAGCCATTGGTCGGATGCTCGGCGTCGTCGTGACCTCCGGACTGGCCGATACCCGGCTCGTTGACCTCGTGAACGGCGCCGAAGTGACCGAGCCCGGCCAAGAGGCCACGGAAGCCAGTTGGCGTCTCACGATCTCGGACGGCCCAGACGCGCTCCAAACGCGTTGTGTCGAAAACGGCGGAATGGTCGTGATCGGCCGAGCTGGCGCGGTGTTGCCCGAAACCGACGGGACCAGTCGCTGGGAGATCAACGACGCCACCCTCTCGGCGCGTCACTGCGTCGTTTCGGTGGAGGCGGGTGAGGTTGTCGTGCGGGATCTCGGGTCCACCAACGGAACATTGTGCGAGGCCGCACGCCGGGGCACTACCCGTCGGCCTATCCGGGACACCGATGACTGCGGCCCGTTGGTCGACGGTTTGCCGATGGTGGTTCATCTTGGTTCGACGACGATGGAGGTCCGACCCATAGGTCCGGCGCCCCGGCGGAGCGGTGAGGCGTTCGACGCCATCTCTGGCACGTTCGAGCATCGCCGTCGACCCGCACCGTCGACGCGCGCGGTCGCCATCGACGTCCCCGCAGTGCGCACCGCCGGACGGGCTCGCATCCGCGTTCGGCCGGGGGCGTTCGTTGGTCCGATCGTCGGCGCTGCCGCAATGGCCCTGCTGTTCGATCCGAAGTTCGCCGCATTCGCGTTGTTGTCACCGGTGTTGCTTCTCGTCAATCTGCTCGACGACCGCCGCTCGGCCGGACGAGAGCGACGAACCGGCGAGCGTGACTTCACCGCCGCGTTCGATGAGTTTGTCGCTCGAGTGAGAACGCAAATCGCCCAAACGTCCCGCGAGCGCCACGACGAGTTCGCGTCTCTCGCCGATGTCTTTGCCGGAGTGGACCAGCCGTCCTCGTGGTGGCGAAGTGCTCCGGCGGACGGAGACCCGTGGCTGGTGCGTCTCGGTTCGGGGCCCCAGCGCACGGTGCCGGTGCTTCGGGATCATGGCCCCCGCGCCGACGCCGTGAGCGCCGCCCTTGAGTCACTCGTCGTCGCGGTGAGGCCGACGGTCGTTGACATCGGACCCGGTTCGATCGTCGCGATCGTTGGACCAGGTGCCGCCGCCGCGGCGCGGGCGGTGGTCTTACAGGCACTCGCCCGTTACGGGCCCTCGGCGCTTTCCCTGGTCGTCGATGGCGGGCCCGAATGGGCGACCTGGTGTCCGCATCACCGGGTGGCGCCGGCCATGGACCGCCACACCCTGTTCGTCCAGCTCTGCGGCGGCGAAGCGGCCTCATCAGTACGTCGCCGGATGGTCACCGATGGCTTGGCACGCGGCCCCATCGCCATTCTCGTGGCCGTGGACCGGTTGGAACAGGTTCCGGTGGACGCAACAACGGTCGTCGAACTAGGTGACGGTCCAGCGGCCTTCGTTCGTGACCTCGTGACTGGGGAAGTGCACCACGAGGTACTCGTCGACGGTGTTGGTGACGTTGCTGCGGCGGTCGCGACCCGTGCGATGTCGCAATGGCGTGAACCGGCGGCGGTAACCGTGGCGGAGCTCGATTCGACGGTATCCCTCGGTGATGTTCTGGACGAGGTCGGTGCCGGGGCCCCGCAGTGTCCGCTCGGTTCGTCGGCCAGTCGAAGGCGGTGGGAGCAGGCTCCACGAGACCAGCGGTCCCTCGAGGCCGTGCTCGGCATTGGCGCTGACGGCGTTCGGATCATCGATTTCGTTGCCGATGGTCCGCACGCCCTGATTGCCGGAACGACGGGATCGGGCAAGAGCGAGTTGCTGCGAACACTGATCTCGGGGCTCGCTGCTCGATACGGTCCAGACCTCGTGACCTTTGTCCTCGTTGACTACAAGGGTGGCAGCGCCTTCGCCGAGTGCGCTTCATTTCCACATACGGTCGGGTTCGTTACCGACCTTGACGACGGGCTGGCCGAGCGGGCGCTGGTGTGTCTGGAAGCTGAGTTGCGGGCCCGCGAACTCGTTCTGCGGGAGTACGGCGCCCGTGACCTGATCGGATACGCCTCCGTTTCCGGCCGGCCGCCACTGCCTCGGCTGCTCGTGGTGATCGACGAGTTGGCGGCCCTTGTTCGCGACCTTCCGGGGTTCGTCTCGGCGCTGGTGTCGCTGGCCCAACGGGGCCGCAGCCTCGGTCTCCACCTAGTGCTCGCTACCCAACGGCCGGCGGGGACGATCAATGACGCCATCCGGGCCAACACCAACATTCGTATCGCGCTCCGCGTGCAAGATGTCGCCGATGCCGTCGACGTGATCGGGCAGCCCGACGCGGCGTTTCTGGATCGCCGAGTGCCGGGCCGGGCCTACGTGCGCCTCGGGCCCGGCGACGTCTCGGCATTCCAGGTGGCCTGCGTGGGTGCCGAACCGCTCGGCCACGCGGTGATCGTGACGACCCTCGCCGGGGAGCCGATCATGAGGCAAACGACGACCGCCGACATCGACGAGCCGGACGAGATGGTGGCGTTGCGGCCCCTGGCCCGCCTTGCTGCCGGGTTGAGCGCCGCCGCCAAACTCGCCGAGATTGCGCTTCCCCGGCGACCGTGGCCTGACCCGCTTCCATGCGTCTGGACGTCGACGCTTCCCCAATGGCGGGTGGGGATAGTGGGACTCGCGGACCGGCCCGCCGACCAGTGGCAGGGACCGTTCGTCGTGGATCTCGCGGCCGGAAACATTGCGGTGGTGGGGGCGGTTGGGTCGGGAGTAACGACCACGCTGCGATCCATCGCCCTCGCGCTTGCGGCGGCCCCGACCGACGGTGGTCGGTGGCTCTTCGTCCTCGATTTGCTCGGGCGAGATCTGGAGGGTCTGGTTGCCGTCGGATGTGTGGGGGCAGTCGTCGGTCCCCACGAGGAAGAACGTCGCGAACGGCTCGTGGCGATGATCGACCGAGAAGTCTCTCGGCGGCGGGGGGCGCCCCCGGACGAGCAAGGTCCGCCGCCGACGGAATGGGTCGTCCTCGTCGACGGCTGGTCGGCCTTGCGCACAGGAGCTGGAGACGCATCCACGGTGCACCTGTCAGACACCTTGACGAGACTCGTCGTGGAGGGTGGAGCGGTGGGGATCCGTTTCGTCCTCGGCTCCGACCGCGCGTCGTCGCTGCCGTCGGCGATCGGGCCATCGATCGGCACCAGGCTGATCCTGGCCCCGGCCGATGCCCACGAAGCGGCCACCTCCGGGGTTCGGTTCGTCCCGTCGGTGGTCGGGATTGCTGGTCGGGCTCTAGTGGCGTCGAGCCCAGGCGTTCAGGTCCAGCTCGCCCTTTCCGGCCCGGACGACGTGGGTGTCGTGGCCTCGCTGATCGAACACGAGGGATCGGTTCGCCGGCCGCCCCCGTCGGTCTCGACCCTGCCGAACTGGGTGCCGCTGGCCACGGTGATGGGGGCGCCCGTCACCGATCTCGCTTCCGGAACCGCTTGGCGGGTGCCGTTCGCCGTGTCGGGTCGGTCGATGGAGGTTGCCGAACTTGTCCTGCGCCCAGGGGAACCGGTTCTCGTCGTCGGCCCGATGCGGTCGGGACGGTCGACCGCCCTCGCCACCATTGCTACCTCGGCGCTCGCCGTTGTGCCGGGGCTTCGCGCCGCTTTTGTTCGACCTGGCGAGCCGTCGCTTACCGCTTTTCGCGCCGACCTGGAGTCGGCGACCGTGGCCGGAGCCGCTCTGCTGGTGCTCATCGACGATGCCGAGCGGGTCCACGACGTTGACGGTCTTCTGGCCGGGCTGATGACGGCCCCGAACGATCGTGTTCGCGTGGTCGTTGCGGGGCGAGCCGATGCCCTTCGCAGCGCCTACGGCCATTGGTCGTCACCGGCGCGGCGGACCCGCCACGGCCTGGCCCTTCAGCCCACTATGGACACTGACGGTGAGCTTTGGTCCACCCCGTTCCCCCGCCGCCTGCGTCTTCGTGGGGGCGCCGGAAGGGCAATCCTTCTGTCCGACAGCGAGATCGAGGTCGTACAGGTGGCGAGTGGGTAGCGCGACCCTATTTCACTGAGTCGGCTTTCAGTCACGAAGAGTGGTTGCTACGGTGAACGGGTGCTCGATGATCGTGACCTGCCGGAGCTCGAAGCAGCGGTGTCCCAAGACCCCGACAATGTCGGGGCCCGCCGTCGCCTAGCCGAAGTTCTCCTCGGGCTCGGTCAAGCCGGAGGGGCGCTCGGACACGCCCGGATTTTGCTCACGACGGCACCTCGGGATCCGGCGCTACTGGGGCTGGCGGCCATGGCCGCCGACTTGAGCGGCGATGCCCGAGGGGCCTCGGCCTTCGGTTCTCGCCTCCGGGAGGCGCAGGGTCTGGCGCCCAGCCCGACCGGTGCCGGACGACGTCACCACCACTCGCCCCCAGTGGCGGCGAGTTCCGGCGCCTCGATCTCGTTGCTGGGACTCAGCGACATCGTGGGCATGAATGAGGAGCGCCGACGAATCGAGCGAGAACTGATCGATCGGTGGCGGAGCGCTCTGATCGCGTCGTCGCCGGTGGCCGGTGGCGTCCTTCTGTACGGCCCGCCTTCGTCGGGCAAACGGTTCATGGCGCATGTGGCGGCCGGTGAATGTGCGTTGCCGGTAATCGAACTTGACCTTGGCGTCTCGGTCGATCCGTGGGGGGAGCCGAACCCGGTCGCCGTGTCTCACGCATTCACACGGGCGCGTTCCGCTGGGCCGGTGGTGCTCCTGCTGGCCAACGTCGAGGCGTCGACCCACCGGCGACTTCGGTACTCGGCGAACGGTCGGCGGGTTCTCACCGATCTCTTGGCCGGGATCGACGGGGTGCGCGACACCCACGTGTTCGTGGTCGCCACGTCGTCAGCGCCGTGGATGATTCAGCCGGTCCTGCGAACGCCGGGCCGTCTGCTTGACGCCGTTCTGGTCGGTCCGCCGGATCGTGCCGCTCGCCGGCACCTTGTGCTGGCATCGTTGCGGCGCCGTGGCGTGGCGAGCGACATCGATGTCGAGGCTGCGGCCGACGAAACGCAGGGGTGCACGACCACTGATATCGAGTCGATTCTGGACACGGCGGTTGCTCGGGCCTATGCCGACTCAACCATGCTCGGTCGGGTCACGCGGGTGCAGAACGCCCATTTCCGGACGTCGTTGCTCGCCGCGCCGCGTCGGGCCGACGAGTGGTTCGACAACGCCTACAACTTCCCGGAGTTCACCGACGACTCCGCCCAGTTCGATCCGTTGTTCGACTACATCCGCCGTCACGTGCGGCGGTCGTAACCGGAGACCAGACGAGGACCTGTCCGGGTAGCGTGTCGGGCCGTGTCTCAGGATGTCGGTGTCGGGGGAGAGCGAACAGCGAACGTGATCGGCGCCGGACTCATGGGTGGTTCGGTAGGGATGGCGTTGCGAGCACAGGGATGGACGGTCTACGGATCGGACCGTGATGAGATGGCGGAACAACGCGGCGTGGAGCGGGGCGCGTTCAACGCCGTTGGAATGTGCGAGACGGCGACACTTACGTTCGTGTGTACGCCAGTGTTGGTCGCCGCTGCGGTGGCGTTGGACGCCTTGCGCCACGGTGGCGTGGTGACCGATATCGGTAGCGTGAAAGCGCCGATCGTCGAAGCCGTCGGGCATCCGCGTTTCGTTGGCGGTCATCCCATGGCCGGGTCGGAACTCGATGGGATCGACGGCTCGGATGCCGACATGTTCCAAGGTCGCACGTGGGTCCTCACCCCGACCGAGCGGACCGATACCGATGCCTATGCCCTCTTGCATGCGGTGGTGACGTCGTTCGGGGCTCTGGTGGTCTCGGTGCCGCCACAACAGCACGATCGGCTGGTGGCCACCGTGTCGCACGTGCCGCATCTCGCCGCCGCTTCGTTGATGTCGGTGGCCGCCGATGGGGCACTTGAACATTCGACCCTGCTTCGTCTGGCCGGTGGCGGGTTTCGCGACATGACGCGTATCGCCGCCGGCCACCCGACGATTTGGCTCGACATCTGCGAGACCAATCGTGACGCCATCGTGTCGGGGATGGACGAGCTCATCAACGATCTTGGGCGGATGCGTGAAGTGGTTGCAACGGGTGATCGCGATCGTCTGCGAACGCTGTTGCAGCGTGCCCGCGAGGCTCGGATCAACCTGCCCGTTGGTGCTCCGCCGGCCGAGGAATTGGTCGAGGTGCGCGTGCCGATCCCGGACCGGCCGGGTTTCATTGCCGAGGTCTCCACGTTGGCCAGTCAGCTCGGCGTAAACATCTACGACGTGGAGATCAGCCACTCGTCCGAGGGCGGCGGTGTTCTCGTCGCGGTGATCGCCCAAACGGCGTCGGATCTCCTTCGCGGTGGCCTCATCGCCCGTGGGTTCAAGATGTCGGTTGCGCCGCTCGGACTGGCCTGACAGGTGACGTCGTATCGCGGGTTCGCCGATCCCTACGCGGTGCGACCGCTGGGGTTTGCCCTCGACACCGATGTGTCGGTGCCGGGTTCGAAGAGTCTGACGAACCGTGCGGTGTTGGTGGCCGCCGCGGCCGCCGGTGCGACCAAGCTCCGGGGCGTATTGGCGAGCGATGACACCGATGCCATGTTCGAGGTGGTTCGCATGGTCGGCGCCAGCGTGGTCCGCGATGAGGCCGAGGCCTCGGCGGTGGTCACCGGCCTTGGCGGCCCGCCCGTCGGTTCGGCTCGCATCGATGTTCGTCGGTCGGGGACGACGGCGCGCTTCGTCGTTCCGTTCCTGGCGACTGGCCGGGGCGAGTTCGTGGTCGACGGCCACGAGCAGATGCGGGAGCGTCCGATGGGTGATCTGTTCCGGGCGTTGGACGATCTGGGCGTGGGCACCGAGGCTTTGGGCGCTTCGGGAGCACTCCCAGTCCGCATCCAAGCCCGTGGGATCGCCGGCGGCCTGGTGCGGGTGGCGGGTTCGGTGTCGAGTCAGTTCCTCTCCGGTCTGCTGCTGGCGGCGCCGCTGGCCCGATCGGCCACGGTGATTCACGTTGATGGCGAACTGGTGTCGGTGCCCTATGTGCGCTTAACCGTCTCGGTCATGCGGGCGTTCGGTGCCCTGGTCGACGACGCCGATCTGACCCGCATCGTGGTGGAGCCCACCGGCTACGTATCGCCGGGGGTGTACGACATCGAACCCGACGCCAGTGCGGCGTCGTACTTCTTCGCTGCGGCGGTTGCCACGCAGGGACGTATTCGGGTGGCCGGGCTGGGCTCGTCCGCCGAGCAGGGCGACCTGCGGTTCGCCGACGTGCTGGCCGCGCTCGGCGCCACCGTGCGACGCACCCATGACGCATTGGAGGTCAGTGGTAACGGTCCGCTGCAAGGCGGAACCGTCGATATGCGCGATTGTTCCGACACGGCCCAGACCCTGGCGGCTATTGCGCCGTTGGCGAGCGGTCCGATCTCGGTGACGGGAATCGGCTTTATCCGTCGGAAGGAGACGGACCGCATCGCCGCCGTGGTCACTGAGCTGCGACGCCTCGGCGTCACGGCAACGGAGGACCCCGACGGGTTCACGATCGAGCCTGGGCCGACTGGCGAAGCGGTGGTCGAGACCTACGATGACCACCGTATGGCGATGAGTTTCACCGTTCTCGGCTTGGTTCGACCGGGCGTATCAATCGCCGATCCGGGTTGCGTGGCCAAGACGTTCCCAACGTTTTTCGATGTCGTCGAAGGTCTGCGCGCTGATCATGAGTACACATATGAAGGGTCGGGAGAACTCCTTGACTGATCACCTTCGCGTCGTCGCCATCGATGGAGTCCTCGGTGCCGGCAAGACCACGGTGGCCCGTCGTCTGGCCACTCGTCTGGGCCTTGAGTATCTCGACACCGGGGCGATGTACCGGTGCATCGGCCTGGCCTGTCGCCAGCGCGGTTTTGTCGTTCACGACGCCGCGTCGCTCGAAGGCGACGCCGGTGAGCGGCTGCGGGACGAGGCGATCTCGGTGGCTCGTTCGGCCGTCATCGAAGTGCGAACCGACGCCGGTGGCGAACAACGCGTGCTGCTCGACGGAGCGGATGTGAGTGCCGATGTACGAACGCCCGAAACGGCAAGGGCGGCCAGCGTCGTGGCGACCGTGGCCGAAGTCCGCCACGAGATGGTCGAGCGGCAGAGGTCTTGGGCCCGTGCTCGCGGTGGTGGCGTTTTGGAGGGACGGGACATTGCCACCGTGGTGTTCCCCAACGCGCCCGTACGGATTTTTCTCACCGCCGAGGTCGGAGAACGGGCCCGTCGTCGTCATGCCGAACAACCGGACCGCAGTTTCGACGACGTGGTGGCCGACCTGCAATGGCGCGATCACAACGATTCGTCGCGCGACGTGGCGCCGCTAAGCGTGGCTGAAGGTGCCACCGTGCTCGACACCACCGGGCTCACGCTCGAACAGGTGGTTGATCAGGCGGTGGCAGTGGCCGAGCAGGCGTTCGGCCCAACGAGGGCGCAAACAGCTCCCTCTCGGGTCGCCGTCCCGGCCATCGTTGCGGAGGGCCCCTCGGCGTTCGACCGTCGGCTGTGGGCGTCGCTACGTCCGCTGTTGCTTGGTGTCGTCAAGGTCTATTTCCGAGCCACCTGGGAGGGCACGGAAAACATTCCGACGACCGGCCCGGTCATCCTGGCGCCGGTGCATCGTTCCAATATCGACACGATCGTGGTGCCGTTCCTCGCTCGTCGTCGGGTTCGGTTTCTGGGCAAATCCTCGATGTGGAAAATCTCTCCCGTCGGACGGCTGTTCACCCGGTTGGGCGCGATCAAGATCGACCGGGGAACGGCTGATCGCGAGTCCATGACGCTCTGCCTCAACGCGCTTCGAGCAGGCGAGCCGCTGGTGGTCTATCCGGAAGGAACGCGTAAGGAGGGGCCCGTTGTCGACGAGTTGTTCGACGGTGTCGCATGGCTGGCGGCCCGAACCCAGGCCACCATCGTGCCGATCGGGATTGGCGGTTCGGCCGCGGCCATGGGTCGATCGCACAAATTTCCTCGACCCCGCAAAGTGCACCTCATCGTCGGGCGACCGATTTCCCCCCCGCTGTCCACTGGTCGGACCGGACTTCGGCGCACCACGACCGAGCTCCAGACGGAACTCCAGGCGTTGTTCGATGCGGCCCAAGTCCACGTCTACGGACGAGTTCCCGCTGGTTCGTAACGTCCTCCCAGGAGGCTTTCGCCGTCGACCCCCGCGACCCTGGCCCTCCGACAGTACGATCAGTGGCTTCACCACCACGAAAGGCCCGTCCTATGAGCGGTCTCGATTCCATCCTTGGCGGCGCACTTGGCGGGGACATGCTCGCCAAGATCGCCGGTCAGCTCAACACCGACGAGGCGGGCGCCAAGAAGGCCGTCGGGTCGGCATTGCCAGCCCTGCTCGGGCGGATGAAGGCCAACGCCGACGACCCGGCCCAGGCCGAATCTCTGGCCGCAGCGGTCAACAAGGATCACGACGGCTCCGTCCTTGATGGTCTCAGTGACAAGTTCGGTGGTCTGTTCGGGGGCGAGGGCAACGGTTCGAAGATCGTCGGCAAGGTGTTCGGAGGCGATACCGACGCCGTCCAGGAGCAAGTGGCCGCCGAAGCCGGGATCGACAAGGGCCAGGCCGCCGGACTGCTGGGGGCACTTGCTCCAATGGTCATGGGGGCGCTCGGCAAGAGTGGCCAGGACACCGGCGGCGTTCAGGCCAGTGGGTTGTCGGGCATGCTCGGCGGGTTGATGGGCGGCGGTGGAGGTCTCGGGGGAATGCTCGGAGGGCTGCTCGGCGGTGGAGGCGGCCTCGGGTCGATGCTGAGCGGTGCGACCGGTGGCGGTGCGGCCGGTGGAGCATCGTCGGGGATGATGGGAAAAGTCACGGGCATGCTCGATCAGAACAAGGACGGCTCGGTCATCGACGACATCACTCGTATGGCGTCGGGCGGCGGTACGGGTGGGGCGGCCAAGTCGGGCATCCTGGGCAAGCTGCTCGGGATGTTCGGCAAGAAATAAGCCTTTCGGCGTGACTGGCGCTGACTCGGGGGTTCCCCTGAACCACGACACCTCAGCCCGCGAGTTCTTGGGGCTGATCCCGACGCATAACCCGTTCCGATGGGTGTTGCCGGTGGATCAGTCCCTCTGCACGTGGGCGGGGAACCTGTTCGGCGGGGCCGGACTCGGCGCGGCGATCGAGGCAATGGAAGCAACGTCGGAGCGTCCGGTGATCTGGGCCACGGCGCAGTATCTGTCATTCGCCAAGGTCGACTCGGTGCTTGATCTCGACGTGACGCTCGCCGTCCACGGCCGGGCCACCACTCAGGCTCGCGTCGTGGTGCGCTGTGGGAACGAGGAGATCCTCACCGTAAACGGGGCGCTCGGGTCTCGCCGCACCAAGGGCGAGGGCTCATTTGCGGTGATGCCGAAGGTGCCGCCGCCGCTGGAGTGCCCGGTTCGACGTCACCGGTTCGGAACCCAAAACTCCATCAATGAGGCTATGTCGGCGCGGATGGCGATCGGGCGGGAGATCGAGGATCTTGACGGCACGCCCAGTGTTGACGGGCGCTCGGCGATGTGGGCGCGGCTGCCGGGCGTGGCGTCATCGTCGGCCTCGGGCCTCGCCATCCTCGGCGACTTCGTGCCGATGGCCATCGGTCAGGCGCTTGGGGCCCGGGCGGGCGGGTCATCGCTGGACAATACGTTGCGAGTTATCCAGCTGGTACCGACCGAATGGGTACTCCTGGACATCCGGATTCACGGTGTGCATCATGGCTTCGGGCACGGTCTCGTGCATCTGTGGGCGGAGGACGGCACGCTCATGGCCACCGCCAGCCAGTCGACGATCGTCCGCTACTGGGACGACCTGGGCACACCGTGAGGCGGGCGGGGCGTCTTAGCGGAGGTGGGCGAGCACATCGCTGGCGGCCGTGGACCGGTCGTTGGCGAGTGGACTCGTTGACGGTGGGGGCGCTCCGAGTCCGAAGGCAAGGGCGGCGGCGATGGCCGGCACCATTTCGCGAAGTTCCTTCGGCGGAGGGAAGTACTCGTCTTCCTCGGTGACCCGCACGAGTTCAACGCCGTGCACGGGAGCGAGGCGGGCGATCACGGCATCGACGAGTTCTTCGGGGGCCGACGCCCCGGCCGTCACGCCGACGGTGCCGTGGAGGTCGGCCGGAAGCTCATCAGGTCCGTTGACCCGGTACACGTGGGTACATCCGGCCGCCGTGGCGACCTTGGCCAAGGCCACGGTGTTCGATGAGTTGGCCGATCCGATCACCACGATGGCGTCGCAGTCCGCGGCCATAGCCGTAAGGGCGTCCTGACGGTTCGTGGTGGCGTAGCAAAGGTCGGAGTGCCCGGGGACCCACATTCCCGGAAAACGTTCGGTTGCGGCTTCGAGCACATCGGCCCAGTCGTGGTGGCTCAGGGTGGTTTGCGCCAGCAGGGCGACCGGGCCGTCGAGGTTGAGTTGGGCCACGTCGGCGGGAGTCTCGACGAGATGCATGGACTCGGGGGCCACGGCCATGGTGCCGAGCGCTTCATCGTGGCCGTCGTGGCCGATATAGACGATCTGGAACCCTTTGCCGGCCCGTACCTTGGCTTCGTGATGGACCTTTGTCACCAGCGGACAGACGGCATTTACGACGAAGCCGCCGTTCGCCTGGGCGGCCGCCACCACGTCGGGCGGGGAGCCGTGGGCGGACAGCATGAGCGGGGCGCCGCGCGGCACGTGGGCGAGATCATCGACGAAGACCACACCAAGGTCGCGGAACCGGTCGACGACGAGGCGATTGTGGACGATCTCGTGATAGCAGTACACCGGCGGCTCGAACGTACGAACGAGCCACGTGAGGGCCTTGATGGCCATTTCGACCCCGGCGCAAAATCCTCGCGGCGCCGCCAGCAGTACGCGGTCAACTCGCGGCGTCTCGGCGGTTGCAGTGCTCACAACGTCGAGGGTACCGGCGGTTGGCGGCCCTGTGACGCAAACGGCGTCGCGGCGGGCCATGTGGACAGAGTGGACCGGTAGGATTGTGCGGTTATGTCGCTTCCTTCGGTTCTCAGTGTCGCGCCCGCGTCACCGGCCGACCTGGCGGGAATCGTCGTGGGTGACGAGTTGGTCACCGTCAACGGGGAGACCGTCCGCGACGTGATTCAGTATCGCCTGCTGGTCGACGAGGCTGACGTGGAGCTGGTCGTGCGTCGTGGAGGGCTGACCTTCGACGTGAACGTGGCAAAGGCAGCGGGGGAGACGTTGGGCATCGAGGTGCAGTCGGCGCTCTTCGATCAGGTCCGCACCTGTGACAACCATTGCTCGTTCTGTTTCATCTATCAGCTTCCACCGGGGATGCGTCCGAGCCTCTACTTGAAGGACGATGACTTTCGTCTGTCGTTCCTCTACGGCAATTTCACGACGCTGACGAGGTTTACCGAGGCCGATCTGGAGCGGGTGATCACCGAGGGTCTCTCGCCGTTGAATGTGAGCATCCACGCCACCGATCCGGCGGTGCGGTCGTCGTTGTTGCGCAACAAGCGCGGAGCCACCAGTCTGCGATGGCTGCGGGCCCTCCTCGCCCACGGTGTCGAAGTGCACGGACAGTTGGTGATCTGTCCCGGGGTCAACGACGCCGAGGTTCTGGAAGACACACTCTGTGGAGTGCTCGACGAATACAGCGAGCTGGCTTCGTTGCATGCGGTTCCACTGGGGATCTCGAAGTTCAACAAAGAACCATCCTTACGTGTGCATACGGTTGAGGAAGCACGTGCAGTGGTCGACACCGTCGAACGGTGGCAGGACATATTTCTGTCGTCGATCGGGCGTCGTATGGTCTTCGCCGCCGACGAGTACTACCTGATGGCCGGACATCCCTTCCCGGCTGTTGAGCGTTACGAGGACTTCTGTCAGCACGAGAATGGCATTGGCATGGCCCGCACCCTGGAGCGCGAATTGCTCGGCCTCACGGATTCGGCGACCGACGTGGCCAGTGGCTTCTTCGCCTGGGTCGAGGGAGCTCCGGCCGAGGGTTACCGCGCCCCGCGTACCCTTGGAGGAGTGTCACCAGCTGATGACCGCGTCGTATTCAGCGCTCGTCGTTCGGCGCCGGTTGCGGTGCTGTCCGGAGAATACGGCGCCCGGGTATTGGCCGAGTTGTTGCCGCCGGTGCTGGCCGTATTGGGGCGTTCCGACGTGCGCATCGTGCCGGTGGCGAACGAGTTCTTCGGGGGAAACACCGCGGTGGCCGGTCTGATGGTGGGAGCCGACCTGGCCCGAGTGCTCGCCGGTCAACCGCACGGTCATCGGTACCTGCTGCCCGACGTCTGCTTGTCCAAGGGCGTGTTCCTTGACGGCACGCGTCCCGAGGAACTTCCTCGTCCGGTCGAGATCGTGGCTACCAACGGCATTGCGCTGTTGGAGGCGCTGCGAATCGGCGCACCGGTTGCGTCGGCGGGTCGTCCGGCGCCTGCGCTCGCATCGGCGTCGTGACGGAGTTCTGTACGAGTTCGTATGTGTACCTGCTACATAAGTGTTGTTGAGGGGTTGTCATGAGTGAACAGTCGAAGCGACGGACCAAGGCGTCGGCGGTTTCCCGCATTTCGCCCACCAATCCCCAGGGCCTTCCGGTCGTGGTGATTTGTGGCCGACCGAACGTCGGGAAGTCGACGCTACTGAATCGCTTTGTCGGCCGGCGTGAAGCCATCGTCGAGGAGGTTCCTGGGGTCACTCGCGACCGCAAGGATGTCGAAGCCGAGTGGAATGGCGTGCCGTTCATCGTCGCCGACACCGGAGGCTGGATGGCATCAGGCTCTGAACTCGACGACAAGGTGAGTGTGGCGGCGGAGAAAGCCATCGCCGACGCCGACGTGTGCCTGCTGGTCGTCGATGTTGCCATCGGCCTCACCGAGGAGGACGAGCGCGTGGCCGATCTTCTTCGTCGAACGCGTCCGAAGGGCACGGTGTTCCTCATCGTCAACAAAGTCGACGGCGAGACGCGGATGCCCGACATCTGGCAGTTCACCCGTCTCGGGCTCGGTGATCCGTGGCCGGTGAGTGCGTTGCATGGAAACGGTGCCGGGGACGTGCTCGATGCCGTCCTGGCCCAACTTCCGGAAGCCAAGCGCCAGGTTCGCGAGCCAGTCGTCGAAGACGACGGCGTGTTCGACCACGAGCGTTCGCAGGACGAAGCCAGGTTCGACACCATCGGTGTGGGCGGCGGTGCGGTTCCCAAGGTCGTCATCGCCGGCCGGCCCAACGTGGGCAAGTCCACACTGTTCAACCGGCTTATCGGTGATGACCGTTCGATTGTCCACGACATGGCCGGTACCACTCGCGACACCGTCGACACCGTGATCGAGACGCCCGAAGGACAGATCTGCTTCGTCGACACCGCCGGAATGCGGCGGCGCAGCAAAATCGATGCCGGGACCGAGTACTTCTCGCTCGTCCGCGCCTTGCAGGCGATTGATGAGTCCGATGCCGCCGTTCTGGTGATCGACGCTCGCGAGGGCATCACCCATCAGGATCAGCGGTTGGCCGAGCGGATCGATGCGTCCGGTTGCCCGATCGTGGTGCTGCTCAACAAGTGGGACCTGCTGAACGAGGACCAAAAGCTGGCGGCTCAGGCGAGTGTCGCCGATCGTCTCCAGTTCTTGGCGTACGCCCCGGTGCTGAAGGTAAGCGCGCTTTCGGGCTTCGGCGTGCACAAGCTGTTGCCGGTCCTGGCCGAATCGGTCCGTAGTTACCACATGCGAGTGCCGACCCGGGCCTTGAACGAGCTCATCATTGAAGCCCAACAGGTTCATCCAGGACGTGAAGCGCGCATACTTTATGCCACGCAGGGCGCAACTGACCCGCCAACGTTCACGCTCTTTGCCAACAAGGAATTGTCGCCTCAGTTCCTGAGGTACCTGGAACGGCGAATCCGGGAGAAGTTCAACTTTGGAAACACGCCGTTGAAGTTGCGAGTCCGCAAGCGAGGCGGTTGAGCTTTGGTGAGGCGAACGGAGTCCATCGCATCGCTCGCGTTGGTCCTTGCACTGATGTGTCTCTCCGTTGCGCCTCCCGCGTTCGGCGGGGAGGTCGGGTGGAGAACCGGTTCGGTTCGGCTTCCTTCGGTGAGCTTTGTCGTCACCTGCGCGTTCTCGCACCGGTCCTACGATGACCCGATCGTTCATCCCGGACACCCAGGAATGTCCCATCAGCACGACTTCTTCGCTAATCGTTCCACCACCGCCACCTCGACCCTCCAATCGCTTCGTGCCGCGCCCACCACGTGCACGGTTCCGGGTGATCGTGCGGCCTACTGGGTCCCGACGCTTCGCCAGGAATCGTGGGCAAAAACTGTGCGTGCGTACTACTCGGCCGGACCCGTGGACCCCGCCGACATCGTCTCGTTTCCTGCCGGTCTGAAGATGCTCGGCGGGAGTGCGTCCGGGTCGGTGGCGTTCTCGTGTGGTCTCGGCGTTGATGCGCCGGGATGGGTATCCGCTCCGGTGGTTTGCCCATCGCCGATGAGTGTGCGGGTCACCTTCCCGCAGTGTTGGAACGGCCAACTCGGTGCTCTGGAAAATGCCACAAAGCCAGTCGGCGGACGATGCCCGGCGGCGTTTTCGACGACGCTTCCGCTCCTGCGACTGTTGCTCACGACGTCGAGTCCGACGACCTCGACTACCTTCACGACGAGCGCTGGGAGCGCCGATCGTCTGCATGCCGACTATTGGAACGCGTGGTCACCCGAGGTTCTCGACGACCTCGTCAGCGTCTGTATTCGCGGGGAGCGAACGTCGAATCGGGAGATCAAGAAGTGCCGTACGGCCGGAACTGGTCCGCGTGCCGTTGGGGGCGGCGAGACTCCCGAAACAAACTTTTAGGCTCAGCGCCGTCGGGCGGCGCGCCCAAGAACCCCCCCCCAGCGTGGCGGGGTGGTCCACACCAACCCCTTGCGCACCCCGTCGGGGGCGGTCCACGCGGTCGACAGGCCCATGGGGGCCCGGACGGTGCGCCCCCGCCCCAGC
>JANLQX010000147.1:0-5842 GCA_031368095.1 Actinomycetes bacterium
CGGCCGCTACGAGAAGGCGGTGTCGGCCGTCGACCACAGTGAGGTTCCCACCTAGTTCCTGCGAAAATGTGACCGCATCGCCCCCCAGGAACATGTCCCACACTCCAGCTAACTGTCGCAGCGTTCCGATCGTGCCGTCCCGTTCGTCCCGCGCTGCTAGTTCTTCCCGACTCCCACCTCGAGCCACGACCTTCGACACGACCGTCTCCCAGCGATCGACGGCCCACTCGACATCACAGCGTGTCGCATGAACCCATGAGATCACCGGATTGTCAGAGAAATCTGCAGTCGCCACAGCTACTTCCTCCAGCCCGTGTTGCGATAGTGCGGACCCGAGGGCCGTTGCTACGCTGGTTGTGCCCCGACCGGCAGTGGCCGATGGGCTGTCCCTGCTCGCGGCCAAGTACCGGTCAAGGTCCCCGTCAAGAGTTCGCAGCTTGGACTGGCCGCGAAGTGTTGCGTCGTTGGTGAGCGAGGTGAACCGCTGGAGTTGTCCCTGAAACTGCTCGCAAGCGGCGCTGATCCTTTTCGCGACCGACTTCGCAACCCTGACCCTCTGCTCGGCAATGTGGACACGATGCTGGCATCTTGCCCGAGATTCCTCGTCCGCTGAGGCAAGCGCCGCCAAGGCATGTCGGAGTTCGGCACGGCGAACCGACAACTCGCTTTCGGCCGCAGTCCGGGCGTCGCGCAGTACAATCGCAAACTCCCTTAAGGCCCGCCCCGTCCCGTCGCGGTATCGGGATAGAGCGCGGCTCGCGGTTGCGAGCGCTTCACTTCGATTGTGTGCGAAATCGAACGTAGCCATCCGTTTAGCGCCCCAGGTACTTACCTAAGTCGGCGGCTTTGCGATCGACTTCCTTAGCGTGCTCATCGAGCTTTCCCGCGAACCTTTCTAGGCCTCCAACAACTGCGTTGATATCGGCGTCGATCTTTTGCTTCACCTTGTCGTTCCAGTCGATGCTGGACAAAGTCCGCTTGAGGTCACGTCCGAGTGTGGACACTTCCGAACGCGTGTCTCGCAACTGCTTGGCGAACCGCTTCAGGTCGTCTGGATTACCGTGTGCACCGGATGCCATGTCATTCTCCTTACTGGCCGGTACCGGCCTGGTTGAGCTGCGACGACACCGCCACGAGCCACTCGGCGGGCGGTGCACCGAAACTTCGTCCCCGCTGGACCGTGCCGGCGTCATCGTTGTAAACGGCGATCTGATGCGACTTGAGCGTGGACGCAGCATCGCTATCGATTAGTTCCATGGAGTCATCTCGGCTCATCGGGCCCGCGACGACTGTCCCGAACTCGCGGCGGAGGGTCCGCGGCAATCGGCGGGCCAGCGAGGCGACGCTGTCGGCCCAGGCCAACACATGCACACCGACCTCTGCGCCGTTCACGAGAATCTGCCTGACGGAGGACAAGAGGTCACCGGCTGGTTCTGAGTCAAACGGGTCGGAGGCTCCGTCCGGGTCAAGGTCTCGCGCACGGTGCAGCCCGAAAAGCACGAGAAGCACGGCCGGAGAGCGTACGTCGTCCTCGTCGATTCGTCGCTTGACCTCCGCCGCAATCTCGGCGACAGCGCGCTCGGCGGCTCGGCGACGTGTCAGTGACAGGAGGCGAGACTCTTCCAGCGGCCGGACGGCATCCTCAACGCCTTCATCCACCGCTGTGAAATCCACGAACTCAATGCGGGGACGCCCCGGCGACGAGGCGGCAGAAGCGAGCCCGATCAGGGTTACTCCCAGGGGAACGCCATGCGATCCTCGCGCAACGACGAGCACATTCGCTCCCCCCTCCCGCCGGAGCTCAATGTCAATCGGCCCAGCGAGGCTCATAGGCGTCCCGACGCGAAGCGGCAACGTGAGAGGGGACCGTTCGCTGAATGCCCCAATGAAGGTCGAAGGCGAATCGGCGGTGACGTCAGATGCGCCGTAACCTTCGAACACGACAGGACGGCGGACGAACCCCACGGCGTCGGCCTTGCGACGGAGCTGCTTAAGGCGAGCCAGGCGGTCTTCCTCAGGCTCAAACGCTGCCTGGAACGGCACGTTCGCTTCAACAGCTCCGGCGGCGATGTTCAGGATCCCTTCGCCCCGTCGGCTCAGCATCCGCCACGCGTCGTTGCCATCGCCCAACACAAGGTGGGCATCGCTCTCAGCGCTCGGGAGAAGTAGCCGAATCGGCAGGAGCTGTAGGACGTGTCGTCCTAGTGTGTCGAGCCCGGCCAAGCTCTGCGACCCGAGCAGCACATGAACTCCGAACCCGCGGCCCTGGCGAATGATCGTCTCTAGATGCGCAGCTGCAGTTGCTCCGATCCTGTCATCCTCGGAGAACAGCACATGGAACTCGTCGAAGACCAGGACGATGCGTGGGAGCGGGCGGTCCAGTGATGCTCGGAGTCGGGCGAAGCTGGTCTGCTCACCGCCGGTGGACCTGATCAACTCGGCGCGCCGCTTCATCTCGGCCACAAGGGACTCCAGCACGCTTACGCCGAAGTCTCGCTCACTCTCCACGGCCACGCAGCGAGCATGCGGAAGGCCAGCTTCCGCATACGCCTTGAACTCCACGCCTTCCTTGAAGTCGATCAGGTACAGCTCTAGCTCCGTGGGTGGGTAGAGGGAACAGAGTCCGCCGATATAGCTATGAAGGAGGGTTGACTTGCCGGCTCCGGGCCTGCCGACGAGCAATCCTCCGGACAGGATCTCTGAATCGAAGCGCAGCAATGCAACATCCCGTGCGCCGCTCTGCCCGATAGGTGCGGCGACCGCTCCGACCGAAGTGTTCGCCCACCACGTCGAAGGATCGTCGATGCTCGCAGCCAAGGACTGCGCTGGTAAATCCGACCGGACCCCCGCCCGAATCACGTCGCCGTAGAGTCGATGGGCCTTCGTGAGGTCAACAGTGACGTTATCCGCGCCGCGTCCGGCTCGTCCGACAAGGTCAACGATCCTGTCGATCACTGCTTGGCCATCGTCGGTACCCAACGACTGGATGGGATCAACATCGAAGGACAGCGTGAACGGTGGTTGACCGAAAGCTGAGAACGGCGCGCCCGCCGCCAGGTTCGGCAGTTTTGGCAACGTCTGGATAGAAGAGCCATGCGGGGGACGTGTGTCCGCGTTGGCTAGCACGACGGTGTACAAACCACACCGAGGTCCGTTCTCGATTATGCGCGACAGCTGGTGGACCGTTCCCTCATCGAACTGTGCTGGGTAGTCGAAGACGAAGAGGAAACGGTACGGTTCGGCGATCTCACCTGCCGCTTTGTTGTACTCCTCGATGGTCTCGTACTCGCCTCGAAGGTACTTCTGGATGACAACTTCGATGTGGCTCATGTGCTCGGTGAGCCGCGACCGCAGCCCGTCTGCTGAACTCCACACCTTTCCATCGATCAGGTCGTGGTCATGATCCGCAAGCGCAAGGAACGGTGCCACCGCCTCGCCGAGGCCGAGTGGGTCGAAGAATGTGAATCGAGCCTTGCCGGGCGGTATGGCCGCCAACAGTCGTGCGACCAACGACCGGGCGGCAGAAAGGGCCGCCGGCCGAGTCGCATCCCTGTAGGTGTAGAGGAGTCCACCGAGCCGACGAATGTCATCCGTCAGCGCAACGACGTTGGTTGGGAGATCAGCGAACTCCTGCTGCGCCTCCTCTTTGGGCGCGACAAGCGAACCCAAGTAGATCGGACCTACGTCGGACGGAGGGCTCCAGTCCTGCCATTCTGCTGCGCTCCAGCCCGCTTGTGCCACGACGGGACTCGCAGCGAGCAGTCGGTTGTACTCGTCGCCGCAAGCGCTGGTAGACCGCTCCAGTTCTCGGGCTGCAGCCTGAACTGACTCGTCATTGCGAGCCTTTGTGATATCACGTTCGTTTGCCAATGCCAGAACAGCGTCGATTTTCTCGGCCTGCAGGTGTTCCGTCCGGTCGCGAGTTGACGCTATGACGGTGTTCACCACGGTCATGGCCTCGACGAAGGTTCTCCTGTGGATAGCCTTCGACATCGTGCCGATGATTTTGGTCGCCGCTGCGTTGGCAGCTCCGATGGCGTTGGTGGCTGCCGTGACTCCCGTGCCTGTGACTTGGCCGACGACTCCCTTATGTGTTCGGGTAACGGTCTCGTCCAGCGCATGACGGGTTGTCGATTCTCTCGCCAATGATCGAGCGTCGTCCTGTGCCGATCCGATCCCCTTGAACCAAGGTTCACCCATGAATCCCACTCGCCCTTGTGTTTGGGTCTCCAAATTGAACGCGAAGGCGGCTTGCGCAGCAATGCGGGCGGCGAAGTCTTCGGCGAGCTGTGTCAAGCGCAGTTCGTATTCCTTGTCGTCCTTCGTACGCTGCGCGCACGTCGCAACGAGCGCCTTGCGACCGCTGGCTATTGCCGCAAGCGTGGCCTGAGCCGCGGCGAAAAGCGGGGCGGTCCGTTCTGGAAGGAATCCGCCTTGCGAAGGAACTGCTGGCTTTGCAGGGGGGAGTGAGTCGACGAACTGCCGGACCGCTTCCGCGCCTAGAGCGCCCAGGAAGTTCTTGACGACCTCGCGATGGTGGATGGCCACCACGAACGGGATAGACTTGACACCGAAATTGGCCGATGTTTGCGGGTTTTCATCAACGTTGACCCGCAACATCTCTAATCCAACCCTGGCGACTGCCTGGTCGAGGATCGGCTCGAGTGCTGAACACGGGCCGCACCACGCAGCCCAGAACTCGACAACGACAGGAGCCACGTCGGATCGGTCGAGCACCTCCGAGCCGAACGAGGCATCAGTGACATTTCGCGCCATGCGTAGACGATAGCCGAGGTTCCCTTCGTCGACTCGAGGGATCACGAAGGGGCGATTGGTTGCTGCTAATCCACAAGAAAAGTCAGACACATTGGGAGGTGGGCGATGCCCACCTCCGGTCGCTGTCCGAAAACACCTTCACCACATCGATCGATGGGAAAATCCTGTGGTCATCTCGCTTCCTCCGACGTGTAAATGCTGGAGACGCTCGAGCGGATCTGCGTAGTAGCCGACCTCCGAAGGCGGGATCTCCATCATCGGCAGCCTACTTTCAAGAATGGAACTTGTTTTGTCCCAAGTTTTCCAGACACGCTTGTTCGCTTCCGCGAAGAAGTCATATTCGGAGGGATCATCGCCGAGGAACCACAGGTGTCGCCCACCCGACCGAAGACGCTCAATTGACAACTTCATCGCAATCGGCTGGCGCACTGCAATCAAACTCGGGCGAAGCGAAGCAAACTCAACAAAGGTCTCCAACTCCATCCGCGAAATGGCGACAACGTACAGAAGAGCAAGTTCCGACAGGACGTGTTCGCTTGGAACAAGCGTGTTCGAAGCCGAAAGACTTCGCCGGACAAGGTCATATCCAAATTTGGTTGGATGAGCAAATGCACAAAGGAAGCGGTAATGCACATCGAGCCGAACGCGCTCTCCTTCCGGGAGCAACCCGTTCAGTATGAGGTTCTCGACCATTGATTCCCATCTAAGAAAGTCTCGATATTGATCCCGATTTTCACGAGCCCAGCCCTCAAGATCTTTGACATCGCCGAGACCGTTAAAGAATTCTGCCTGTGCTGACGGGGGCCCGAGGGTGGGCTGGTGCCGGCTCACCACAAGCCAGTAGGGAGATATTTGCTCGATCAAATTTCCTGCTGCGTCCCGCAAATCATGCCCCCGACGAACGAGCCAGGCGCCCTGGCCGGATCGATCCAGCGACTCCACGTCGACAGCCCAATTTGCTCCAGCACTCCGCTCGATCGTCCATCGATCAAACTCGACATCGCTAAGTCGAGCGATTCGTTGCCGATACCGATTGGCCAGCAGCAGGAGTCGATCCAGCACGTGA
>JANLQX010000159.1:0-4246 GCA_031368095.1 Actinomycetes bacterium
CTGTTTCCGGGCAAGGACGAGATCTTGGTGACCGTTCACTGCCCGGGGAAGGACGGCGATGATGTCAAGGTGCTCGCCCCAGCTGTCACGAAGTCGCGCCGTGGTGTGGAAGCTGGTGCGATAAAAGTCCGGAAGACCTTCGGCGCCGCCCGCCTGGCTATAGACGAACTCGTCGCCGACCTGTGGGTCCGCCTGGAGGTCGATGCCATGCGACGTGAGCGCCAGTATGCCGCCAGGTTCGGCGATCCGGGTCAGTTCGGCGATCCATGCCATCTCCATGTCTTCGGGAAGGTGGGTGAACACGGAAATGGCGATGATGAGGCCGAACGAGTTGGCCCCGATGCTGGCCGGTGGCCAATACGGATTGACCGAAAACGTCCCACGTTGACCGAGCTGTTCGGCACACCAGCCGGACGTCTCCGGATCTATATCGGTGCCGGTCAGCGCGCCGCCACCGAGCGCACCCCACCACCGAGCCAGGCGCCCACAGCCCACTCCAAAGTCCAACGTGGGCCGAGCCACCGCGTGGAGAAGTTCGTGACGCGCCAGAGCGACGAGCAGGTCGATGGTGATGCGCCGACCCAGCCAGCGGAAGTTCTCAAGGTCTTCGTCGCCGTGCACGCGTCGACGAAACGGGGCGGGCGGCCAGGCTCCGGATTCGCCGTCAGAGGTCCATGTCGCAAACGCGACGTCCATCTCCTCGGGCATCCCGGGCCGAGACTCGGCGTAGCCATGCAGGAGGTAGTGCTGCAGGCCACTGACGAACGATCCAGCCCGTACGGCAGCGTCAACATCGGCATTGGCGAGCCGGTAGGCGCCGTCGTCGAACTCGCGAAGGGAGGAGAACACGTGTTGCCGCAGGCGTCAGGCTTGCGGTGCCGGCCCTCGGGGAATGGTCGTGCCGCTACCGGCCTGCGGTGCCGCCGGACGGATCGTGGTGGTCGCCCCCACGAGCGTGGTGGTCGTAGCCGCCTGCGGCGCATCGATGCGCCCCGGCACCTGCCCGTAGGCAAAGTTGCTCCAGTCACCGGCGCCCACGTTGGTCAACGTACGAACACGCATGCCGTAGCGATGCCCGGCCGCGGTGGCGTTGAAGACCGACGACGAAGCACTTGGCACCGTCACGGATGTGGCGGCATTGGTGACGAGGTCGATGGTTTGCCCTTCCGAACCCGTTTGCGTGTTGCCGCGCAGATCGTTCGTTGTCCAGGTCAGCGTGAGCGTGACGGGATTGACCGACTCGTTCACCACGACCGGCTGCACCAAAGGGGCGGCTGCCGCGCTGAGCAATATGACCGCCGGGCTGGTCGCGACGACGGAGTCAGCGAACCCGTTGTTGGCCGTGACCGATCCGACGTAGGACGTGTTCGGCGTGAGGTTGGCGAACGAGGCATTCGTAGCCGAACCGACCGACGACCCGGTGCACGTGGTCGGCGACGACGTGAGACACAACTTCGAGGTGTAAGTGGCCGATCCGCCCGGCAAGTTCGACGGAGGCGACCACGTCAGCAGTGCAGTAGCTGAGCTCCCGGTGAGCACGGGATTTTGCGGGGACGACGGCGGCAGTTCAACGCGCAGCTCGTACTGCCCGATACTTCCGTAGCCCGACCAACCCGAGATTGGACCGAGGTACCCCTCGCCCGAGACGGCGAGGTAGTACGTGCCGGCGGGAATCGTCGTATCGATCACCGGCGTCACCGCCCCGGCAGGATCACTAAAGGACACGGTGGCACCCCCGGCGTTGCGAAGTTCCAGCCGCGGATCCAAGTTTGGGCTAACGGCGTTCAGGAGTACCTGCGACCGGACGCGGCCGCCATTCGTTGTGAATCGATAGACATCAACGTCGGCATCGGTCTGAATCAGACCGGGATCGACGATGACATTGCCGGCCGGAAGCACGAACGCCGCCCCGTTCGAATCACCGACGGAGTCAGGGATATAGCCGGTTGTCGTGGCGATGATTCCGAGATCATCCTGCGGGTTGTTGGCCCCGCTGTACTCGCCTTTTGACCATTGACTCGTCCGGTAGAAGCTGGCCGAACCCATGATTGGCGACCAGGCCCCCACGCCCGATCCGTGCCCGCTGTAGTAGCCGAGAGTCGGCGTGCCGTCGTGGGTCAGTCCGAGCGTGTGTCCGGCCTCGTGGGAGATGATGAGCGCCGTGACCGCCGGATCGAAGAACGACTGGGTGAAGGCCCATCCGCCCGGGGTAATGAAGCTGTAGGAGTCAAAGACATCGACGCCAGCCACGCCAGAGCAAGACGACGGGCAAAAGAAGTTGTTGTTCGTCACCGCCAAAACCGAACCAAATTCCGGGTCGCCAGCCGATGACTGCTCGAGCCGATAGAGCGGCGGCTGCTCGGTGGTCACGTCGAGATCAAATGCAGCGTAATCCTCCGTAACAGCAAGCCAGGTATCACGAATAAACGTGAGCTCCGTGCTGTTGAAGGTCGACGGCGATCCGTCGCGGTCAAATCCGATGACCGAAGACCCCGTGGGTTGCCCAGCAGTGGCCCAAAAGCTGCCAACGGTGGCGCCGTCGAAATCAAGGAACAGCGTCTTCGAACTGCCGGGGCGACTGTGGAGGAAGAACGCTTGGCTTGCCGGGGCCGGCGCGCCCTCGGCAATTGCGGGGTCCGACGATGTCTGCACCACCGGAGCGTCGAGTTCCGGCGCGTTCGGAATCGGCCCGCTCGGCGCGGTAATCGCACGATCGACGAAAATCGCCTCACCGTCGTTGCGGACGAAGAACGAAGGATCGGCAATGAGAGCTTCGACCCGGGCATCGTCGAGGCCGTAGCGAGCCTTAACGAGCGCCCGCACCGGAAGGTGTTCCCGAATGAGCTCGGCGGACCGCACGAACTCGCCCGAGCCGGGCGGACGCGGGGCCACGCTGGATTCAGCGGAAGCCGCCGGGGGCGGCGTCGGCGCGAGGCCAACCACCATGACGGCCACGGCGACGACTCCGCCCAGAGATGCGACCCGGAGGGTGGCCCGATTCATCGATTGCCCGTCACGCCGACCATGGCCGCTCACCCTATCCGGCGAGCACCACCCTCCGTGGTAACGCCTGCTCTGTGCCTCAGCGCGACCGGACGTCGGGGTGTATTGGGGCGCGAGTAAACCTCAGAGGGCAGGCGCCCTGAGGAGTTGGAGACGGCGAGAACTACCAAGCGCATGTTCCCGAATATTTACCCTATCAATATCGATTCGACGCTGCCATACTCAGCTCAGCGTCTGGCAAAGAGCATGACGCTCACCATTCCCGGGGGGGACAAATCAATGCGTCGATCATCGATTCGATTGCGAGCGGCGGTATCGCTCATCGCGGTACTCGGCCTCGTCGGTTGTAGCTCCGACAAGAAGTCGAGCGACACCACTGTGAAAGCGTCCGAGACCACGGCCGCCACGGCCGAAACCGCTGCTCCAGCCGTAGAAACGCAAGCTGCCGCCGAAACAAAAGCTGCCGCCGCCGAAACCGCCGCCGCTGCCGAAACCGCCGCCGCGGTCGCCACCGAAGCTGCTGCGCCGGCGTCCAACGAACCGCAGGAATTGACGATCAGCTACAACAAGACCGGCGACTGGCCCGAACCCGAGGCCACGCTCCAGGCGGCCAAGACCGGTTTCGAGGCGGCCAACCCGGGAGTAAAGATCAATTTGCAGTCCGAAGTCGCGGCCGACGATGCCTTCCGGACCAAGACGCAGCTCCGCTTGCAGTCCGGCAAGGATCTGCCGGACATCATCCCGACGACCGCCGGCTTCGTGGATGCCGACGTGAAGGCGGGCTACCTGCTGCCCATCGACTCGGCCCTCGATTCCTGGGCCGATTGGAAGACGATGTACCCCGAGGCCATCCGCGACGGCGCCAAGGCGTTCGACGGGAAGACGTATTACATCCCGCAGGCCTCCAACGACATCGGTATTTGGTACAATAAGGACGTCTTCGCCAAGGCCGGCCTCCCCGAAAAATGGGAGCCGCAATCCTGGGCTGACCTCCGTACGGCCGCCGAGACCATCAAGGCCAAGGTCCCTGGGGCCATTCCGGCCCACCTTTACGCCGGAAAGGCGTCGGGAGCAATCGACGCCATCGGCAAGACGTTCCTCCCACTCCTCTACGGAACGGGCGATTCGCTTTTCGACTTCAAGACCAATAAGTGGCTGCCCGCAGGCACCGGCTTCGTCGACTCGATGACGTTCATGCAGGACATGTACAAAGACGGTCTGACGGCCAAAAAGGCCGATGTGC
>JANLQX010000168.1:0-11097 GCA_031368095.1 Actinomycetes bacterium
CCACGTGACGAAGGACGGCGTTCACGAACCCCCGCGCCTTGGGCGGCGAGATCGCGACGGTTTCGGAAACGGCGGCATGGGCCGGAATCCGCAGGTGATGGATTTGATACGCACCCAGACGAAGCACCCGCCGAACTTCGGCATCGGGGGTCCGGGACAGATGTGGATGCAGGAGCGAATCCAGTTGTCGTTGCATACGGATCGTTCCGTAGACGAGCTCCGTGGTCAACGACGCATCGCGATCGGCCATGCCCTCCCGCTTGGCTTTCACGAGGAGCGGTGGAAGGGTGAGGTTGGCGAACGCACCACCGTCGACCGAGGCCAATGCGGCAAGTGCGACGAGCCGGGCCGTGGGCACGGGCGGCACTGGCCGAGCCACGGCGGCAGGTTTCACCGACGACGAAGTTCGCGGAAACGATCGGCCGGGACGGCTGGGCGGGCGGTTCATACGTCTGTCCCCAAGCGGTCGGCGATCGTCGGTTGAGCACCATTCACCCAGTCGCGAGCCGCCATTGGTTCGCGTCCTTCTGGTTGCACGGTGACCAGCCGGAGCGCCCCGTGACCGGTGGCGACGGAGCCGTGGTCGAGACTCCCGACCTGCTCAGCGCGCATAGCATCAGGTCCAGCAACTTCGACGCTCAGCACCTTGAGCCGCTTGCCCCGGAACGTGGTCCACGCCACGCCTAGGCGAACCAGCCGGTGGAGTTCGTCGGCCGACTTCGTCCAGTCGATCCGGAACTCCGCCGGATCGAGCTTGGCCGCATAGGTGCTCTCGCCGACCTGCGCTGACGCCGACCCCAACGAAGCAAACCCATCACGGAGCGCGTCGACCAGCATCGCCGCACCGATGTCGACGAGCCGCTCCCGCAATACGTCAACCGACTCCTGAGCGTCAATTGGCGTCTCGACCCGCCGGTACACCGGCCCGGTGTCGAGGCCTTCTTCGAGACCCATGAGGCATACCCCGGTGACGGTGTCGCCGGCCAACACCGCTCGCTCCAGCGGAGCGGCTCCACGCCAGCGGGGCAGCAAGGAAAAATGAAGATTGAGAAACGGCATCGCCGCCAGGATCGGAGGGCGGATCAGCCGCCCATAGGCCACCACGACGCCGAGTTCGGCGCCGGCCTGGGTCACGTCATCGATCCGGTCGGAGGTGGCGAGACCGAGTTCACGCGCCGCCGCCTTGACCGGTGACGGTGAGTGAGCGGACCCCCGACCGCGACGCTTGTCTGGCTGAGAGACCACCAGAACGACCTCGTGGCCTGCTTCGACAAGGGCGCGCAGCGGCGGCACGGCCGGATACGGTGAGCCGACATAGACGAGCTTCATACGCGCCCCGAAGCATCGCTGGGCGGCGCCGCCGCCGAAGGGCTCGGCGGTGACGGGATCAACGCAGGCCGGGCAGACCGGGCAGGCTCAGGCCACGCTTCTTGGCCACCGGCTCGGCCGCCACGTGAGTGACTTCTCGGTTCGGGTCGTGGGCGGACCCATGCTCAAGGATGCGGTTCCGCAAAATCTTCATGCCGACGACGCGCTGGTCTTCAGCAAGGTGATCAAGCAACAGGACCCCGTTGAGGTGATCGAGTTCGTGTTGGTACAGCCGCGACAGGAGATCCGTAGCTTCCACGCTGACCTCGGCTCCGTCCAGGTCGTATCCAGTCAGATGAATCTCGCGTGGACGGACGATTTCCCAAGAAAGGCCCGGCACGGACAGACAACCTTCGTCGTAGGTCCATTCGCCGGTGGCCTCGACAATCACCGGGTTGACGATCGTCTGGGCCCCCTGACCGTCGTTCATGTCGTAGACGAACAGCCGCTTGCGGACACCCACTTGGGGGGCGGCGATCCCGAGGCCCGGGGCCTCGTACATGGTCTTCGCCATCTGCTTGGTCAGCTCAACCAGCGCTCCATCGACGGTCGTGACCTCATCGGCCACCTGACGAAGGACGGGATCACCAAACACTCGAAGCGTTACTGCCGACATGGATGCAATCCTACCGGCGGTGGCTCAGAGCAGCAGCGCGTCAACGAACGACGCAAACACCTCGACGTTGCGGGCCAGATCGTCGTGGGTGTGCATGACGGAGACCAGCCACTGCTCATCGAGTCCCGGCGGCAGGAGCAGGCCCCGGTTGATCCCCCACACCCACTGGGCGTAGGCAAGGACGAAGTCCGTACCCTTATAGTCCCGGTAGTTCCGCACCCTCGTGCGGGACCACGTGACGCATCCCTTGGCCCCGAGTCGCACGGTATGCGCCGGCATTTCGTTGGTCCGGAGGATGTCGTCGAACTGGCCGACCATGTCGGCATTGGCGGCGATGGCGGCATCGATCACGTCTTTCGTGCAGATGTCACGCAGCACCGCTTTGCACGCCGCCATGACTAGCGGGTTGCCGTTGAACGTGCCGAGGTGCAATACCGAGCCGTTCGTAATTCCGCCCATGATCTCGGCTCGACCACCGAATGCTCCGACGGGGAGCCCCCCGCCGATCGACTTGGCCAGGCACAGAAGGTCGGGGAGAACACCGAAGTGCCCGGTCGCTCCTCCGTAGCCCGCCGTGATCCCGGTCTTGACCTCATCGAAGATCAGGAGCGTCCCATGACGCTGGGTGATTTCCCGGACGGCGGCGAGGTAGCCGTCGTCAGGGAGACAGATACCGATGTTCTCCATCGCCGGTTCGACGATGAAACACGCCACATCACCGCGGGCCAACTCTCGCTCCAACGCCGCCGGGTCGTTGTACGGGACCACGCCAACGTCGTGGAGCACGCCACGGGCCAACCCTTTGGTGGCGGCCACCGGAGTGGGACGGTCCGCCGGACCCGCCTGATCAAGGGGCGGCTTCATCGACACCATGACCTCGTCGTGATGCCCGTGGTAGCCACCTTCGACCTTCACGATGCGATCACGCCCGGTGAATGCCCGCGCCGTGCGGATGGCGTCGTGGGTGGCCTCGGTGCCGGAGTTCGTGAAGCGCCACATCGGCAGGCCGAAGCGGTCCCGGAGGAGTTCGGCGACCTCGGCGTTGTCGGTACACGGCGTGACGAAGAGCGTTCCCCTGGCGATCTGCGCGTGGAGCGCAGCCGCCAGCACGGGATGGCTGTGACCGCTGAAGAGGGCGCCGTAGCCCATGTTGAAATCGATGTAGTCGTTGCCATCGAGGTCGACGAGATGCCCGGCGTAGGCCCGCGCCGCCACAATGGGATGGGGGTCATACGCCTGGAAGGACGACGGCACGCCACCGGGCAGCGAGGCTCGGGCCCGCTGGTTGGCGTGTTGGGACGCGGACGTCCGGGTTCGGTAGATCGCCAGTTCCTGCTCAGTGATCTCCTGCGCTCGCCGGCGAAGGCGAGCATCGAGCGACGGGTTGAGAACGGTTGTTCCGCTCATCCGTAACACCCCCTTAGGGTGCGAATACCGTAGCGCAGCAGCGTTGGATGAGGGTGATCCGTAGCAAAAGTTCCCCGAACCGAAACAAAACGAAGATGGTTGAACCTTGAACGATCCGGTCCGTTTCCCCTCGTCAGAGACGTTCCCGGCGGACCGACGGCCCCGTAAGGTCGGGGTGTGGTGTTGTTTCGACCGGTGAGCGATCCAGCTCGATTTCCGGTTGATCTCATCACCGACGAGGTGGTCGCGGCGTTGACGGAACGGGGTACCGCGGTGGTCGTAGCTCCGCCCGGAGCCGGCAAGACGACCCGGCTACCACTCGCCGTTCTCGACGTGCCGTTCGTCGGCCGGGGCACCATCATCCTCACCCAACCTCGACGTCTCGCCGCTCGCATGGCCGCCGAGCGCCTGGCCGACACCATTGGCGAACGGATCGGCCACACCGTTGGTCTCCGCACCGGTGACGAGACCACCGTCAGCGCGCATACGAAATTGACGGTGATGACTGAAGGGGTCCTCGTCCGAATGCTGCTATCGGACGCCACGCTGGGCGGCGTGTCGAGCGTCCTTCTCGACGAGGTCCACGAACGCAGCCTCGATATCGACCTGGCGATGGCGTTGCTGCGCGACGTCCGAGCGTCGGTCCGTCCTGACCTCCGTGTCGCCCTGCTCTCCGCCACGCTCGACGATGCTGCCTTGGCCGCCGCCTTTGATGCTCCGGTGCTCCGAAGTGAAGGACGGGCGTTCGCCGTCGAGCGGCGGTGGGAACCCGTCTTGAGGGCCGACCTGGCCAACGGTTCCGCCGACGTGATCGCACGCGAGATCGATTCCTTCGTCGGCCGCGGGACCGTGTTGGTTTTTGTGCCCGGGCAGGGCGAGATGCGGGCCGTGATGCGCGCGCTCGACCGTCGCCGACACGGTGGCACGAGCGTTCTCGGTCTGCACGGCGGAAGCGCCCGGGCTGAGTCGGCGACGGCGCTTTCTCCCTTGGGTCAGCACGAGCGGCGGATCGTGGTCGCGACGAACGTGGCCCAGACATCACTCACCCTGCCCGACGTCCGAGTCGTCGTTGACCAGGGCCTCATCCGCCGGGCCGTGTCCGATCCGGCCAGTGGATTGACGCGCCTCACCGTTGAGCGGGTGTCGCAGGCGACGGCGACACAGCGCGCCGGTCGAGCCGGTCGCACCGCGCCCGGGGTCGCGATTTCGCTCTGGTCGGAGAACGAGCACCGCACCCTGGTGCCGTTCGATCAACCCGAGATCGTTCGGGCCGACCTAACTGACGTGGTCCTTCGCTCGCTGTTGTGGGGCGCCCGGAGTCCTGACGCGTTGTCCTGGATTCTGCCGCCCTCGACGCAGGCATGGGACGGCGCGATAGCGACCTTGCGTTCGCTCGACGCCGTCGACGGTGAAGGTCACCTCACCGCTCTTGGTGAACGGTTGGCGACGTTTCCGGTGTCAGCTCCTTTGGCGCGCGTTGTCCTGGGGGCATCGGCGCTTTCTGCGTCGAGGCAGCAGGAGGCAATTGCCCTCATTTCTCTCCTGGCCACGGACCGTCGTTCCCAATCAACAACGCTTGCCGACGCCATCGCCGCCGTGACCGAATCACTGCGTTCGCACCACCGCAGTGCGAACGACGCGGAGCGCCTTGCTCGACGGCTCCTGGCGCTCGTTCCGCAACGCCATGAAGGTCCGAACGAAGAAACATCGGTGGCGAGCGTTGCCGGCATGCTCTCGTTGGCGATGCCGTCGCGAATCGCCACCCGGTCGACCACTCACGCCGGGCGATACACGTTCGCCGACGGTCTCGAGGCGGAAATGTCCGACGACAATCCCGCTCGCGGCGCCGAAGTGATTATCGCCGTCGAGATCGACGCCGATCGTCGACGCGGTCGCATTTTCACCGCCCTCGCCATTGACACCAGCGAGGTCGAGAAACTTCATGGCGCACGGATCAACGAGGTGATCACGGTCGCACTCGATGGTGACGTGTTCTCCGGCTCCGTGGTCGCGACCCGCGAACGCCGACTGGGCGTGGCCGTTCTGCGCCGGACGAGCGTGGCTCCGTCGGAAGACGACGTCCGAGAGACAGTCACTGGCTCTATCGATCGTGACGCCATTGCGCGTTGGGCGGCCGGTACAAACATTCCGACCATCGCCGCGCGGTCGGCATTCTTGGCTGTCCGCGACGGTCCTGAACACCGGTGGCCCGATCTGTCGATTGATGGCCTACTGGCGACCATCGACACCTGGCTCACGCCGCTTCTGGCGGCGGTCCCGGCGCGTCGGCCGCTTCAGAGCGTGTCGCCCACCGACGCACTGGCCCTACTTCTCAACAGTACGCTTCGACGAGAACTGGACCGTCGGGCCCCAACGCATGCCACCCTCCCGACCTCCCGCCACGTAGCTGTCGACTACCAGGCGGAGGCCGGCCCGACCGTGCGCGGCAAGCTCCAGGAATTTCTTGGCACCAAGGCATCACCGACCGTGGACGGCGTGGCGTGCGTGGTGGAACTCCTTACTCCCGCCGGTCGGCCAGCGGCGGTGACCGACGATCTCGCCAGGTTCTGGGACGTCGGGTATCCCCACGTGCGGGCCGAACTACGAGGCCGCTATCCACGCCACGACTGGCCGGTCGATCCGCTTGAAGCGACACCCCAGAGGGGCGTGAAGCGGACTTAGTAACCGAGGCGGTCGAGAGACTTCGGGCGACGCTGCCAGTCGCGATCAACCTTGACGTGGATGTCCAGATACGCACCCGCCGGAAGCTGCGCCCGCACCGCCATACCGACAGCTTTGAGAACGGCTCCGCCGCGGCCGATGACGATCGGCCGTTGCGATTCGCGTTCGACGAGAACTTCTACGCGCACATAGGGCCCCTTACCCTCGCGGTCCTCCCACTCGGTCACTCGACAGGCGATCGAGTGCGGGAGTTCTTCGCTGGTGATGTGGAGCAGTTGTTCTCGGACGAGCTCACCGACCCAAAACGTCTCGTCGACATCGGCCAGCACGTCCGTCGGGTAGTACGCCGGACCTTCAGGCATCCGCGACACGATTGCCTCGCGCAACACCTCAACGCCATCGCCGGTCAGGGCCGACACGGGGAAGTATTCGGCGAATCCGAACTCACCGGTCTGACCGAGCATCGCCAGGACTTCTTCCCGTCGGGCCTGGTCGATCTTGTTCACGACCACCAGCGCCGATTTAGGTGCTCGTGCGGCCACGAATCGGTCACCCTTGCCGAACGCCATCGTGGCGTCGAGGACGAAGCACACCACGTCGACGTCGCCAATCGTGGAGGTGGCAGCTTCGTTGGAGCGTTCACCGAGCAGCGAACGCGGTCGATGGATACCCGGCGTGTCGACAAACACAATCTGAGCATCGGGCCGGTTATAGATCCCTCTCACCTGGGTGCGCGTGGTCTGCACCTTGTCGGAAACAATCGACACCTTGGTTCCGAGGATCTGGTTCACCAACGTCGACTTGCCGACGTTGGGGCGCCCGATCAGGGTGGCGAACCCCGAGCGGAACAACGGCGCGGCGCCGACGAACGGGGGACCAGGGTCCATTAACGTTCGTCAGAGTCGTGGTCGCCGTCGTTGCCGTGGGCTACATGGGTGATTCGGACCCGCCCGATGCGTCGTCCTTTGACGCGCTCGGCCCGGAGCAAATGGTGCGAATACTCAATCGTCTCGCCCTCATGGGCCACGTGCCCGAGCTGGTTGAACAGCAGCCCACCGACCGAGTCCCAGTCTTCCGACGGCCACTCGACGTTCAGCAACTCGTTGAGTTCGTCGATGTTCATGGTGGCGGTGACGATGACATCGCCGTTCGGCAACTTCTGTACCTGCGCCTCTTCCACGTCGTACTCATCGACGATTTCGCCAACCAACTCCTCGATGAGATCTTCGAGGGTCACGAGCCCGGCCGTGCCGCCATACTCATCGAGCACCACACATAAGTGAAACTTCTGAAGCTGCATTTCGCGCATCAGTTCGCTCACCCGTTTTGACTCAGGACAGAACCGAGCGGGCCGAACGATCGATGCAACAGGTGCATCGGGCTTGCCATCGCGCAGGGCCCGCATGAGGTCCTTGGCGTAGACGACTCCGGCAATGTCGTCTTTGGACTCGCGGATGACGGGGATGCGGGAGAAACCGGCGGCGATGACCACATCCATGGCGTGTTCGATCGATCTGTCGGCACCGACGGTGATCATGTCGGTGCGCGGCTTCATCACTTCGCGTACGACGGTGTCGCCGAACTCGACGACGGAATGGATCATCTCGCGCTCGTCGTGCTCGATCACGTCGTCGGAGAGCGCGGCATCGGCGAAGGCAAGGAGCTCGTGCTCCGAGGTCATTGGTGAGTCATCGATACGGCCGGGAAGGAGCACGTTGCCAATACCGACGAGGCCCCTCGTCAGCAGCCGGATTGGCGGGAATCCGGTGAGGCGAAGGACGAATGGCGCCACGGCCAAAGATACTTTGTCGGCGTTCTTCAAGGCATAGTTCTTGGGGCCGAGTTCGCTAAAAATGAAGATGACGGCGAGTTCCAGAACGATGGCGACCACTACGCCCCATGCGCCGAATACCGGCTCAATGAGAAGTCCCACGATCGTCGACATGGTGAGGTGAGAAAACAGCACGATCAGCAACAGGGGACTGATGAATTTTTCCGGTGTTTCCACGATCCGAACCACCGCGTTGGCCCCACGACGATCAGCATCGGCGAGGCTGGCCGCCCGAATCCTCGTCATCCGAGTAAGGGCCGTTTCAGCCGCCGCCAGCAGGCCGGAAAACGCGACCAGGAACAGCACGAAGACGATTTGGATGATCTCGCTCGTGCCAAAAGACGAAGTCTCCTTGGCTACCTCAGCGGCGGCGGCGAACACGGCGGCGGTCACGGCCGAGCCCCGGATTGAGGCCGGTGGAACAGAGCCAGGAGTTCCTGCTCGCGTGCTTCCATGATCTCGGCCTCAGCGTCGACGTCGTGGTCCATCCCGAGCAGGTGAAGGATCCCGTGCACGATCAGCAGGGCAATCTCGTCATCGAGGGTGCCCTCGTGATGATCGCTGCGATGATGCTCGGCATACGTGGCGGCATACGACGGGCATACGACCACGTCGCCGAGGAGCAACGGCAGGTCCTCGTCGTCCTCATCATCATCTGAGGGCAGCGGCAGCGGCGCACCGATGGGCGCCGAAATAGCGAGGGGCGGAATGTGGTGCGGGGAGGCTTCCTCGTCGATCGGAAACGACAGGACATCGGTCGGTCCCGTCTTTCCCATGAATTGTTCATTAAGCGCCGAGATCGAGGGCTCGTCAACAAACAGCAGCGACATTTCGACGCTCTCCTCAGTGCGGCCGACGCCCTCGGCGGCGAGGACTTGCACCGCCAACCTGAGCCATCGGTCGCAGTCGATTTCGTGCTCGTTTTGCTCGTCGGCAACGAATACTTCGATCGCATTCATCGCGGCCTCGGGTGCTGCGTGTTGTTGAGAACGTCGTCGCGCTCGTAGGCATCAACAATGTCGGCCACGATGCGATGTCGCACCACATCGGACCTCGTTAGGTGCACGAACGAAAGCCCTTCGATCTCACCAAGGATCCGCTCCAGACCGGCCAGGCCAGACCGCTCGCCGCGGAGGTCAACCTGGGTCACGTCACCGGTGATGACGGCCTTGGAGCCAAAGCCAATTCGGGTGAGAAACATCTTCATCTGCTCGGGGGTGGTGTTCTGTGCTTCATCCAAAATGATGAAGCTGTTGTTCAGGGTTCGGCCGCGCATGAACGCCAGCGGAGCAACCTCGATCACGTTCTTCTCGATGAGCTTGGCCGCGCCCTCAGGGTCGAGCATGTCGTACAAAGCGTCGTAGAGCGGACGAAGGTACGGGTCGATCTTGGCCATCAGATCGCCGGGAAGGAACCCGAGCTTCTCGCCCGCTTCCACCGCCGGCCGAGTGAGGATGATTCTGCTCACCTGTTTGGTGACGAGCGCGTTCACCGCGAGGGCGACCGCGAGATAGCTCTTGCCGGAGCCGGCCGGACCAATGCCGACGGTGATGATGTTCTCGTTGATGGCATCGACGTAACGCTTCTGCCCGCTCGTCTTGGCCTTGACCGATTTGCCCTTGGCCGAGCGCATCGCCTCAGTGGACAGAACCTGACTCGGGCGTTCGTCGCGCCTCACCATGTCGATACTGCGACCGAGCCCGGCGTCGTCGAGGGCGATACCGCCTTCGAGGAGCACAATGAGTTCCTCGAACAACTTGGCAACAGACGCCGACGATGGACCGTCGATGGTGATCTCGTTGCCGCGCACCAGGATGCGGGTGTCCGGGAACGACGCCTCGATACGACGCAGATGCTCGTCACGTGATCCGCCGAGGCGGGCCATCAGGTGGTTGTTCGGCACGAAGACTTTGCGGGAGCCAGTGGCCAGCGGTCCGGCGGTGGCGGGAGTTCGATCGGGCATGGAGTCAGGAACGAAAGGGCGGCCAGCCCATGGAACGTCCGCCGATGACGTGCATGTGTAGGTGATTCACGCTGTTGCCAGAATCGACGCCGACGTTGAAGACGAGGCGATACCCGGATTCGGATATCCCGTCCATGCGGGCCACGACTTGGGCGGTGGTGAACATCTCGGCGACAACGTCGGCATCGGCTGCCACGATGGCGTCGGCGTGATCGATGTGGCGTTTCGGAACGACGAGCACATGGGTGGGTGCTGTGGGCGAAAGGTCACGGAAGGCAAACGTGCGATCGGTCTGCGTGACGATGGTCGCCGGGATGTCGCCGGACACGATCCGGCAAAACAAACAGTCCATGTTGAAGGGCAAGGATACTCGGTCGCCGAACCGTCACTCCGTGAATCGGGTCGTGACGACGTAGTGACCGGCGTTACGTACCCTCGAAGGCACTTCCCACCACGCACAGGTAGCTCATATGCCCGAAGGTCACACCGTTCATCGTCTCGCCCGGGACCACACCAGAGACTTCGCCGGGCACCCGGTTTCGGTTTCGTCGCCCCAAGGCCGAATGACGGAAGGAGCGGCGATGGTCGACGGATTGATCCTGCGCTCCATCGATCCCTATGGAAAACATCTCTTTTACCGCTTCGCCCCAGTTGGTTCTCGTCCCCGCAAGTCCGGGGTGGACCCCCGAGTCACCTCGGTCCACGTGCACCTCGGGCTATTCGGGAAATTTCGGCGGACGTCGGCTCCGGGACCGGAGCCAAAAGACACGGTGCGAATGCGCATCACCGGCTCGAAATGGACCGTGGATCTCACCGGCCCGACCGACTGCCGGGTGCTCGACGGTGACGAAGAGGCGATCATCCGCGCCCGTCTTGGTCCGGATCCAATCCGCGACGACGCCGATCCCGAGCTGGCGTGGGCCCGGATCGCCAAGCGACGATCGACGATCGGCGAGGCCCTCATGGACCAAAAGGTCATGGCCGGCGTTGGCAACGTCTACCGAGCCGAATCGCTGTTCGTCAACGGCCTCCACCCGAGTCGTGCGTCGAATGCCGTTACCCGGTGGGAGTTCGACGCGCTCTGGTCGACCATTGTTCGCATGCTTCGACAGGGGGTGGAAGACGCGCAGGTATAGATAATGAATAAGAAACAGCTAAATGTACCCAAGTATTTGTTACAGGAACATAAGCAGAAGTAGTCCCTACAATATTACTAGCAGTAAAAGTTAA
>JANLQX010000191.1:0-3833 GCA_031368095.1 Actinomycetes bacterium
CGAGGGCGTCGACACTCGTATACCGGTCTGCTGGATGCAATGCCCCAGCCCGAGAGAGGATCGCGCTCAGCTCCGACGACACCTCGTGACGCACGTGATCCAGCGGCGGGAGGGCGTGGCGAAGTTTTGCGGAAACGAGCGACTCGGAACTGGTGGCGGCGTAGGGAGACGCACCGGCGAGGAGCTCCCAGACGGTCGCGGCGAGCGCGTACTGATCGGCCCGAGCGTCACCTCCTCCGTCGCGGAGTTGTTCGGGGCTGGCGTATTGCGGCGAACCGACCGACCAGCCGCGCTCCGCCGTGCCGTCATCGTCGGCCGGAAGGGCGATACCGAAATCAATGAGATAGGCGGCACCGGCGTCGTCGAACAAGATGTTGGCCGGCTTCACATCCCGATGGACCACACCGATGGCGTGCGCGGCCGACAGCGCGTCGCCGATTTCGACCAGCGTTTTTGTGGCGTCGTCGATGCTGAACGCGCCGTGTCGATCGAGTCGTTCCTGCGCACTGGCGCCGCGCAAAAAGCGGAAGACGAGGAAGGCGCCGCCGGGCTGTCGCCAGAAGTCGTACAAAGGAACGATGTGTGGATGTTCAAGCCGGGCCACGAGTTGGGCCTCCGCTTCGAAGCGGCCGATGAACGCGCGGTCGTCGGCGAGGTCGGCGCGAATCACCTTGATGGCAACGTCGCGAGCAAGCGCCGGATGATGGGCGCGGTACACGCTCCCGAACGAACCTTGCCCGACCAACTCTTGCAACACGTAGCCGCGTAGCGGATGCCCGAGATCGACCGGGCGGGTCGTTGCCTCGTGGCCATCAAGCAGGGACCGTTCGAGTGACGAAAGTGCGGCCGACGGTTCGAGGCCGGTCGCGTCGACAAGTCGTGATCGATGGAGCTGGAAGACCCGGAGCGCTTCGGGTGTCTGACCCGACGCGTGAAGCCCTCGCATGGCCCGTTCGACAAACTGTTCGCGCAGTGGATGCTGATCGACCAGCTCTTGCACGTCGGTAAGCGCACGTACGTTCCAACCATCGGTGATAAGTGCGTCGAGGCGGTCGGCCAACGCGGTGAGACGGAGTTCCTCGAACCGATTCACGAATGACCGGGCCCACCACTCCCCGTTGAGGTCACCGAAAACCGGGCCGCGCCAAAGCCGCAGGGCGGCCTCGAGTACGTCGAACGCCGACGCCGACGGCATCGTGCGGGCCCGGTCGATCATCGCCGTGGCGCGATCGGCGTCGAGCGTGTGACTTCCGCCCACGAGGACGTAGCCGGTGTCGGTTGTGGCGATGACCCCGTCGCCGAGTGCGGCGCGCAGTCGCGACACGTAGGAGATCGCTGATCGACGGGCGTTGTCTGGTTCGTTGCCGTCGGGCCAGAGCACCTCGACCAGTCGGTCGTAACTGAGCACCCCGTTTGGGTTCGTCACCAACGCGGCGAGGACTTTGCGTTGCTGGGGTCCGCCAAGCGAGACGACATCGTCGTCGGTCAGACCGTTGCGCACGACGAGCGGCCCGAGGACACACACGTCGAGCGGACCGGTGCTCGGCGCGGTAGTGGGCGAGTTCATGACGAGCTTTCCGTGTATCGAGAGAGCCGCTCGCCGTGTTCAGGAATGCAGAACATGAAACGCGTACTCCTCACCGAGTTCAGGAAATCGGGCAAGCCCTGCTGGGGCAAGAGGGACTCGACCGAGATGCATCAATCCGTGGACAGACGGCCCAATGAGCGTCTCGTCAGCGCGAGCTGCCTGGCACAGTCGCACGGCCTGAAACGGCGCTTCGCCAACGCCATGTCGCCGATCGGTCCCGAGCCATTCCCCGTCGACTAGGTCGATGCCCATGCGTATGCGCCGACTGATTTGCGGGTTGGACAACGCGTAGGCCGCGGTCGCACCATGGAGGCCACGAGCGAACTCGATTGCTGTCGAAGCACTTTGGAAGCAGATGATGAACCCGTCCGCCTGATTCCACGCCTCAAAAGCCGTGGTGTCGTCGCACCATACCGCGCACGAGCCGACGATGGACCTCCGATGCTTTGCGCCAACGCGCCACGCCGACATTGAGTTGACCTTCGGGCTCGTCGCACGCCTCTCCGGCGACGACGGCGCAAATGCCCGAGCCCCCCGCGGGGACGCTGTAGAGCGCTCCGCCCGAAGGTGCCGCGCGTATGCCTTGAAAACGCGGGTCAACAACGGCCGTTCGGACTTCGGCTCGCCGAGGCGAGACGGTCCGTCGACTGCCCAATGCCGTCAAGGTGCAAGCTCCGAACACGACCGTCTCACCGACGTCGAGACGTTGGCCCGGGCGAAGCGGTTGGCTACCGACCGTCGATCCGTTGCGGCTGTCGAGGTCGGTCACGAACAGCCCGCCCACCCTCGCCTCGATGAGCAGATGTCGACGGGAGATCGAACTGTCGCGTAGGAGTAGCCCTGAGCACTCCCGACCGATCTCTAACGACTCGGCCACCACGAGCACGAGGGCAGTACGGTTCGGCTCGCGCACGACGATGCGTGGCGAGCCGTTCCCGTCGGTCACGAAATGGTGAGCGGTATGCGGGTCGCCGGATTGGTCAGACAGCTGATGTCAACCGGTTTCGTCGGAGCATCAAAGAACGCCTGTCCGACGGACCGGTTGAAGCAATCCGGTGGATACGAGTTTCCTGGCACGGAGACGATCTGAGTGTTGGGAAATCCCGAGAATATCGCTTTCGTCTTTTCGACACTCTGCGACGGCTGATAGTCACCCTGGGCGGAGAGGACCGGTATCGATGCCGACACCGCGGGGGGCGGGTTGATGATCGGGATCGTTCCGATCGCCGTGCATACGTCCTCATCGTTTAAATACCCCCACGGATTGTTCTCGATGAGCCGTCCGGCTTCGGCCCGTGGGAGGCCCTCTCCCGACGTGCTCTGGCACCCGCTCACCAACGACGGTGCGTACTGCGGCGACGGAGTCTGGGCGTACAAGCCACCGGTAATGTCATCGCCGAAACCAGTTGCCTCTCCGAGGAGAAGGTCAGAGAGCCGCGGGAGGAACTGGGGTCGGCGAAGAGCGTTGTTCACTCCGCCGATCATCGCCCTCGAATCGATGTTGACGCCGCCGCCCCCGGCGCCGGCCGGAACCCTGGTGATGATCACTGCTTTGGCCCGCTCCATCGTTTTGGCCAGGAGCACCTTCATGTCACCCTTGGCGGCGCACGCAGGAAACTTCGCACAGTCGGCGGCGAAACGATCGAAGGCCCCCAGGCCAGTCGTGGCCGTAATGCCCTTTCCTTGCACGATCGGCGTTTCGGCGAGGATCGCCGTGACGGTGCCGGGCTCGCGGTTCATGAGGCGCAAGGTGATATCGACGCCGATCCCGGCGGCATGGACCGCCCATTTGTCGATGGCAAACGCCTTGCGTACCGAAGCGAGATCAGCCGCTGCCAGATCACGGTCCATGATCATGGCCAACGGCGTCGGCGCGTTGGCGGCACTGGACACGCAGCTCGCGAAGAGGGCGCCGAGTGCGGGGCCGATGCGACGGATGTTGAGCTCCGGAGTGAACACGCTCATCCCTGGGCATGGCGGGAATGGGGTCCCCGCTCGATCGGTCGTGCCGCGTCGGTCGACGTAGACCACGTCGTGGCCGGTGAACTGATCGGGGGGCGGAAAGGCGAACGACAGCTGATGGAACTCGCCGAGCAGGGCCAGTACCGGCGAGACGATGGCGTCACCCTTCGAGTCGGTCGCCTTGACCACGGTTACGCCGAGGTTCATCGTCGGGCCGTTTGGGCGCGCGTAATCGAGGGGCACGGCGACGTGGAAGCACTTCTCGCTCGGGGTCGCTTGCGGC
>JANLQX010000203.1:0-29728 GCA_031368095.1 Actinomycetes bacterium
CGTCGCGGCCGTCGCCGTCGTAGTCACCTGGTGCAATGAAGTCGTTCGCCAAGCCGTAGGTGATCTGAGCGACAGGACCGGACGACTCGCGAATCCAGTGGACCGAGCCTCGTTGGACCGCTGGGTCCACCCTGCCGTCACCGTCGTAGTCGAGAACGTAGGGGAAGTCGCCGCCGAGGCCCCACGGTACGTAGTTGACGGTGGTGGCGGTGTTGACGCCTGCCCAGTAAAAGTAGCTCTGCGCACCGGTGGCACCAGCGCGATATACGGCAAGATCATCGACGCCGTCACCGTTCCAGTCACCGATCACCGCCGGGTCATCACCGGTCTGCCCAAACAGTCGGAAGATGTCGGTGCCAGTCGTGGACAGCCGAATGGTGAACCCCGCCACGCCAGCTGCTCCTGGCGACCACACGGTCGGATCGTCCTTTCCGTCGCCATCGAAATCGCCGGTGAGGAACGTGTCGGTACTCTTGCCAAAGTCGAGGCGCTCCGTTGCCCCCGTTTGCGTGGCGATCCACACGCTGGTGTTGGTTCCTCCGCCCGCCGCCGGCCCACCGTCGGCTCGCGCAATCCAAAAATCGGCGTTACCGCCAGCCCCTGCTTGGTCGCGATCGAAAACGTGGTTCCCCGACGCGAAAGCCGCCGCCGGCATGCAGAGTGCAGCGACCATGACACCCACGAAGAGATTCCGTCTCATTGCGTGATTATGTCACACAAAGGGGCCAGGCAGGCTCTCGCTGTTGATCGTTGTTGTCCGGGCTGCGGACCGTTGCGTCACTTTCGAATCTGTTAGACCGTCTCGACAGCCTCGTATTCGGCGACGAAGCCGTTCACCATGAGTTCACCGTTGACGAGGGAAAGCAGTTGGAAGTGGAGCGTCAACGACGCAATCGACGGTCTTGCTCAAATCTATGAACGGATTGAGGCGCAGGTTCGTTCGCAAACACAGACGCTAGGAACTCCTCGCTGCGGACGAGACCAACGCTAGGTAGACGGTGGAAGTCGGCGGGACCGCCCTACTGCAGGTCGGCGGGGCCGAACGAATCGGGGAAGATGGCATCGAGGGTTTTGATGCCGCCGGTGCCGTTGACGAGCAATTCCTTCCCGCCGTGTTCGAGCAGGAGTTGGCGACAGCGCCCGCACGGGGCGAGCACGTGGCCCTCGGCGTGGACCGCCACGAACGCCACGAGCCGGCCGCCGCCCGACGCGATGAGCGACGACACCAGGCCACATTCGGCGCAGAGACCGAGGCCGTAGGACGCGTTCTCGACGTTGCATCCGGTGACAATGCGACCATCGTCGACCAACGCCGCGGCGCCAACGGGGAATTTCGAATACGGCGCATACGAACGGCTCGTCATCGCCAGTGCTGCCGCGTGCAGCGCTTCCCAATCGATCGAGAGTGACATGGCTAGCCCGCCTGTCCCTTGATATAGGGCCGACCGGCGGCGGCGGGCGGTCGTTGTCGCTTCGAGGCGACGGCCAGCACGATCAGCGTCAGGAGATAGGGCAGTGCCTTGATGAGCGCGTCGTTCACGGTCTCATTGGCAAACGTGAACCACAGCACACCGGCGGCAACGATCCCGGTAAGAACACCGCTCCGAATCTTACGCCGACTGAAACTCCACAGAGCGCTGAGCGCAAAGGCGAGGCCGACGGTTCCAATCAAGGCGCGTGATTCGAACCCGAGCTGGAAACCGACCGATTGGCTGAAGCTGAAGAGCAATGCCCCGACGGTGAGCAGGCCCGGCATCCAGTTGCCGAAGATCATGGCGGCAATGCCCAGGAAGCCACGGTTCGACGTCATGCCCTGCTGGTACTTCAAGCTGTCCATCACCAGCCACGAGCCGGCAAGACCGGCGAGGCATCCCGACATCACCACGGCAATCCAGCGAGTCGTGATCACGTTGACACCGAGTGATTCGGCTGCGGCCGGCTTCTCACCCGAGCTACGAAGACGCAGACCGAACGGGGTGCGCCACACGAGGTACCAGACGGCCGGGATGAGCAGAAGAAGAAGGGCTGACGACCATGCGATATCGACGGTGAGTCCCCGAATTACCCCGGCCAAATCGGAAATCAGGAACCATCGCTTGTCCTCGATCTTCAACAAGAAGTCCCCGACGAAGGGGACGGAGAAGCGACTACCGAAGGTGCGTACCGACGGGGAGTCGGCGATAGTGCCCAGATCGCCCTCGGCCCCCTTCCCCTTGAAGAACAGATCGGAGAGGTACCGACAGATACCGAGCGAGGCAATGTTGATGGCCACGCCGGCGACCGTCTGCTCGATGGCAAAAGTGACGGTGGCCAACGCCAACAGAGCTCCACCAACCGCACCGCCGAGAAGCCCGCCGAGCAATGCGCCCCACGGGCCGAAGTGCCAGCCGAGGAGGCCTGCACCCCACGTACCCATGATCATCATGCCTTCCAAGCCGATGTTGAACACCCCTGCCCGTTCGGCGAGCAAACCACCGAGGCCGGCCAGAATGACCGGAACGGCCAGTCCGAGCGCCGTGCCAACCGTGGACGACCCCGTGAGGCCTGGGGCATCAAACAGCCGTGCCGCGACCGACAGGACGAAGACAACGCTCAGCGCGCTGACGAGTGAACGTTGCCAACCGCGAAGGGCAAGAAGCCGACTCATGCGCTCACTTCCTCAGCGCGCTGATGATGTGTACGCGCCGCAGCCTCTCGAACCATGTTGGCCAACGACTTTCGCTCCCACACGGCATAGACGATCACCGCAATGAACAGCAGCGAACCCTGCAAGATCACCGCGATCTCACCAGCGATGTTCACGGTGACGAGGCCGCGTGCCCCCTGGTCGAGAGCAGCCCACAGCAGGGCCGCCGCGGCAACGCCGACGGGATGATTGCGACCGAGAAGGGCGATACCGATTCCGGTGAACCCAAGTGACCCAGGGAACCGGTCACCGTAGGACAGCTGATCGTTGGATGAGAGCACGATGCCCATACCGATGAGTCCGGCAACGGCACCGGACAGCAGCATGGTGATGAGGATCATCTTCTTCGGGTTGATACCGGCCGACTTCGCCGCCGCTGGATTCCCACCTGACGCTCGTAGATCGAACCCGAATCGAGTGCGATAGACGATGAGATAAAAGATGATGCCAATGACAACGGCGAGGATCACGTAGCTCTGCAGATTTGAGTCGCCAATGCGGAACACGGGGAGCTGGGCGGACTTCGGCACCGGCCGGGTTGAGCCGTACTCCGGCCGACCAGGATCGCGAAAGTGTGTCCACTTACTTTGCATCATGTAGGCAATGACCGATGCACCGACGCCGTTGAGCATGATGCCGGTGAGTACCGGGTTGACCTTGCGGGTGATCTGCAAGATGGCGATGAGCGACGCCCACAGCGCACCAGCGGCCATAGCCACGAGGAGGGTGACCACCACATGCAATGGTGCCGGGAGAGAAATGGCGGCGGCGGTGACCGCCCCGAACATGGCCGCCAGTTGGTACTGGGCGCTGGTGCCGATGTTGAACACATTCATCTTCAGTGCAATCGCTACGGCCACTGCCGCGACGTAGTACCTGGCGCCGATGTTGATCGAGGTGATGACGCCGTCGATGGAGGCAAAGTTCTTCCACATCGCCCGATAGGCCGTGCCGGGGTTATGGCCGGAGATGAGCAATACCGCCGACGCAATGGCAAAGGCCAGGCCGAGCGCAATGGCCGCCGGAGTCATCGTTCGTTTGAGGTTCTTCATGCCGCTTCGCCCTTTCGTGCTCCGGTCATATAGCTCCCGAGTTCGGCGGCGTTCACGGACTGTGGGTTCAGTTCGGCCACGATTTCACCGTGGAAGATCACCAGGAGTCGGTCCGACAACCCGATCAATTCTTCGAGGTCGGCGGAAATGAGCAGGATGCCGAGCCCCCGCTCTCGGGCGTCGCGCATTGCGTCCCACACCGCGGCTTGCGCTCCCACGTCGATGCCGCGCGTCGGGTGAGCGGCGATCAGGATCTTCGGGTCGGTGAGCAATTCACGCCCAACGATGAGCTTCTGCTGATTTCCCCCAGAGAGGGCAAGCGCAGCCACGTCACAGCTCGGGGTCCGGACATCGAAATCTTCGATGGCATGACGGGTGAACTCTCGCGCGCCGTCCGGGTCGATCCAGAAACCGCGAGAAAACGGCTTGCTGTTCTGGTGCCCCAGTGCGGCGTTTTCCCAGAGGGGAAAGGTGAGGATAAGGCCGTCGCGCTGTCGGTCCTCGGGGATGTATCCCATCCCTGCTTCGCGTCGATGCAACGTGGATTCCGTGGTGATGTCGCGACCCAGAAACGAAACCGATCCGCCGGCGACCTCCCGAACGCCCATGAGGGCTTCGAGGAGTTCGGACTGCCCGTTCCCCTCCACCCCGGCAATGCCGACAATCTCGCCGGCATGAACGCGCAGGTTGACTTCTCGCAGCGCCAGTTTGGCGGCCTGTCCGATACCGGCGCCGTCTGTTGCCACGCTGAGCTGCGCCACGTCGAGCAGGACTTCGTCGCGGACCGTGGAGCCTTGCGTTTCGGGGGTGGGAAGTTCCGAACCGACCATGAGCTCAGCCAGATCGCGCGGTGTCACCGTGGACGGATCGGCCACTTCGGCCACGGTCTTACCGGCCCGGATCACGGTGATGGCGTCGGCCACCGAGAGCACTTCCATCAGCTTGTGGGAGATGAAGATGATCGTGGCGCCCTGGGCCACGAGTTCGCGAAGTGAGGCGAACAGTTCGTCGACCTCCTGCGGAACGAGGACGGCAGTGGGCTCGTCGAGAATCAGAATCTTCGCTCCCCGGTAGAGCACCTTCAAGATCTCGACGCGCTGGCGCTGCCCGACCCCGAGGTCGCCGATGAGCGCGTCGGGATCAACTTCAAGTCCGTTGCGTTCGGCGAGTTCACGGACTTTGGCTCGCGCCTTCTTGGCGTTCAGGGCGAACGCACTTCCCGGTTCGGCCCCCAGCACCACGTTCTCCCAAACCGTGAGGTTGTCGGCCAGCATGAAGTGCTGGAAGACCATACCGATACCCTCAGCAATGGCGTCCTTCGGTGTCTTGAAGGTTTTCATCACGCCGTTGACGGTGATGGTTCCTTCATCGGGCTGGTGGGCCCCGTAGAGCGTCTTCATCAGCGTGGACTTGCCAGCGCCGTTCTCGCCGATGATGGCGTGAATCGTTCCCTGCTCCACTTTGAGGTTCACCCCGTCGTTGGCCACGACCCCAGGAAATCGCTTCACGATGTCGCGAAGCTCGATAGCCAGTGTCAATTGGAGTTCCTCACATCGGGCCGGCAAATCATCCGGCATTGCTAGCAGAACGCGAAGGGGGGCGACCCGTAGGCCGCCCCCCATCACGACGTTGCCATCAGATGTTTACGCGCGTGTTGGTGTCGTCGGAACGACGATCTTGCCGGCGATGATGTCGGCCTTGACCTTGTTCACCTTGGCGATGGTCTTGGCATCGAGGAGTTTGGTGTTGGTCTTGGAGAAGTCCACACCGCCGGCCTTGAGGTCAAGGTTCTGGGAACCGGTGATCGGCGTGCCAGCGTTGTACGCCTTGATGAAGTTGTACGTGGCGACATCGACCTTCTTCAGCATCGACGTGAGGATGTAGTCACGACCGTTGGCCTGGGAGATGGTCTGGTACTGGTCCGAGTCGACGCCGATGGCGAAGATCTGACCGGGCTTCTTGCCCGACTCCTTGGCGGCAATGAAGGCGCCGTTGCCGGTTGAGCCGGCGGCCACGTAAATGACGTCGATGCCGCTCTTGTACATGGCCGCGGCGATGGCCTTGCCCTTGGGGACGTCGGTGAAGCCGGTGAAGTCCGGCGGCTGCGTTGCGTACTTCTGGGTGATCTTGATGGTCTTCTTGGCGGCCTTGGCGCCGGCTTCAAAGCCCGCCTCGAAGCTCTTGATGAGGTCGATCTCGACGCCACCGATGAAGCCGACCTTGCCCGACTTGGACTTGAGGGCGGCGGCGTAGCCGACGAGGTACGAACCCTCGTTGGCGGCGAAGCTGTAGCCCGCCGAGTTCGGGATCGGCTTGCCCTTGTTGTCGCCGTCTTGGTACGACAGGCTGTCGTCGATCGAAGCGAAGTACACGGTCGGGTTGGCGGCCGCACCCTTGGAGCAGTCCGGCGACCAGAGGAAGCCGACGCAGATCACGGCGCCGGCCTTGTCGGCCAACACCGTCTTAAGACGCTCGGCGCGGTCGCCGTCGGCCCCCGACGGCACCGACTCGGTGGTCTTGAGAGCGGTGAACTCGGCCTTGGCCTTGTCGAGGCCGGCGGCGGCCGCGTCGTTGAAGGACTTGTCGCCACGACCGGTGAGGTCGAACATAAGGGCGACCGACTTCGTCGTTTGCGCCTGGCTGGCCGGAACGGCCATCAGTGCAAGCGAACCAGCCAGCGCGATGCCAAGTGCGGCGTTGCGTTTGATGTTCATGGAGTGAGCCCCTCCAGGGGTTGTTGTGGTGGCCGGTCGCCGATGAACGACGAGCTCGGACCGTGGTTGGTGCTCTGCGACGATAACGGGCTGAACAGGGTGCAGCAATCGGAAGGGCATGTGGTTTGTGAAGATTGGGTCAACGATCGGCGCGTTGGTACCGCTGACCCGTCAGTAAGGTCGACGCGACCATGGCGCCCACACGACCGTCGCTCACCGTCCGCAAGCGTGAGGTCCCGTCGGACTTCGACATCGTGGCCGGGCACTACGACACATTGGTCAAGCGCAACCCGGGCTACGTCGACCATCTCGGCCTCTCGGCCAAGCGTCTGAACCTCGCCGATGGCGGGCGCGGCTTGCGTCTGCTCGACCTTTGTTGCGGAACGGGCCTGTCCACGGCCGCACTCTTGGCGGCCTATCCGAATGCTGAGATCGTGGGGCTCGATGCGTCGGCGGGCATGCTCGAACTCGCTCGGGCCAAGCCGGCCTTTGCCCACGCCGGGGTCCGGTTCGTGCTGGGCGACGCCATGGATCCGGCCGCGGCCGTGGCCGAGGCGTTTGGTGTCGACCCCAAAGGTTTCACCGTCGACGCCATCCTTATGGCCTACGGGATCCGCAATATGCCTGACGCCGACTCCTGCCTCGACCGACTGCTGAGCCTGCTGGCGCCGGGGGCGCCGATCTGCTTCCACGAGTATTCCGTCGCCCACTCGCCCCGTTCGAAGGGCACGTGGACGACGGTGGCGTGGGGCATCATCATCCCGTCGGGGTTCATTGCCGCCCGACACACTCGGATCTACCGCTACCTATGGCGCAGCGTGTTGGACTTCGATGGTCGGCCGCAGTTCGAGGACCGGCTCCGTCGGCACGGGTTCACCGACGTTCATACCGAGCCGGTCGACGGGTGGCAGAAAGACATCGTGCATTCGTTCCTGGCGAGGCGGCCGCGGTGACGCTCGCCCCGACGATCGGCAGAGTGCATTCGTTCCTGGCGCGACGGCCGCGTCTTCTGGCATGACGCGAGCGCCGGGAGGACGGGACCGACGGGCGCGGTGCGTCACGTCGGGGTTGGGACGGTCGACGCTCGCCCCCGGCCAAGCGCTTCGCGTCACCGTGATCGGGGGTGGACTGGCCGGTATGGCGGCCGCCGTGTCCCTGGCCGAACGAGGCGCAACGGTCACCGTGCTCGAACGCGACGCTGTGCTCGGCGGGCGACTCTCGTCGTGGCCGGATCACGTGAACGACGCGGCCGGCGGCGGTGCGATCCAGATGGAACGCGGCTTTCATGCGTTCTTTCGGCAGTATTACAACGCCCGCGCCTTGCTCCGCCGTGTCGATCCCGCCCTAGGTTTTCTGCGGGCGTGCGACGACTACCCGCTCTACGGTCCAGATGGGGCGTTCCAGTCGTTCGCCGGGCTGCCAGCCACGCCGCCGCTCAATCTTGCTGCGTTGGTCAAGCGGACCCCGACGCTGGATCTCGCCGGCCTACGAGGCATCGACGGTGACATCGCCGCCGAGATGCTGGCTTTCGACGGGCCGGGAACCTACGCGCGCTTTGATTCCATGAGCGCCAAGGAGTATCTCGACCGGGTGAACTTTCCGGCCGAAGCGCGCCGCATGCTCTTCGAGGTATTCGCCCACTCGTTCTTCAATCCCGAAGACACCATGTCGGCTGGCGAAATGCTGATGATGTTTCATCTGTACTTCTGCGGGTCGGCCGAAGGAATCTTGTTCGACGTGCTCGACGGTCCCTTTGGCGACGTCGTCTGGGCTCCGTTGCGCCGGCACCTGGAGCGACTCGGAGGACTGGTTCAGCTGGGGGCCGAGATCTCGTCGATCGACGAACCCGGTCCCGACGAAGCGGTCGTGGTGGCCACCAACGTCCGAGCCCTGGCATCGCTCGTTGACGCCAACCCATGGATGGCGAACGGTCCCGGCGGAGCGGTGTGGCGCCAGCGGGTCCAACAACGTCGTCAGGCGCCTCCGTTCGCCGTGTTGCGCTTGTGGCTCGATCGTGAGGTTGCCGGCGACCGTGCGCCGTTCGCCGGCACCGCCGCCATCGGCATCCTCGACAACATCTCGTGCGTGCATCGCTATCAGGACGAGGCCCGGACCTGGACGCGGCGGACTGGCGGCAGTGTGATCGAACTCCACGCCTACGCGCTTCCCGAGTCGCACCACGGCGACGACGTCCGGATTCGACGCGAACTGATCGAGCAACTCCATGCCGTGTATCCGGAAACGGTCGGGGCGGTGATCCTCGACGAGCGCCTGCTGGTTCGCGACGATTGCCCCAGCTTCGAAGTCGGCTCCTATGCCGACCGCCTGCCGGTGGCCGCCCCCCATCCACGGTTGCAGCTGGCCGGCGATCACGTGCTGCTCCCGTTTCCCACGGCATTGATGGAGCGGGCGGTGACCACCGGCTTTGTCGCCGCCAACGCCATCCTTGGTCCGCTCGGGGTCCGTCCGGAGCCCGTCTGGACGGTTCCACCGCGCGGCGTGCTCGCCAGCCTGGAGGCGTGGCGCCGGCGCCGCCGATCGAACGGCTGAGTTCTCCGAGCCTCCGGGTGAAAGCGCTTTCGGAACTTCCTAGACTGCGATCCCCAGACCGAGGTGTCCATGTCCGAGGCCCAAGCCCTCGAAATCCAGCCGGAACTACGTCGCCGCACCGCTCAGGTGGCCGACGACGCCACGGCGACGCTCGGAGCCCTCTATCCCGATGCCAACGCCGCCACGTTGTTTGCCCGACTGGTGGACGTTGCGGCACGGTCGGCGACGAATCGTCCGGAGTCGCTTCGGCGCCGAGATCTCGCCGCCGAGCTGCGTCCTGACTGGTTCCAGTCGCCGGGCATGATCGGCTACGTGGCCTACGCCGATCGATTCGGCGGGGACCTTGCCGGCGTCGAAAAGCGGCTCGACTACCTCGTCGAACTCGGGGTCACCTACGTGCACCTCATGTCGGTACTGCGCCCTCGAGCGGGAGAGAACGACGGTGGCTATGCCATTGCCGACTACCGAGACGTTGACCCGTCGCTCGGCACCGTCGATGATCTTCGTGCCCTTGTGGCGTCGATGCACGATCGATCGATGGCGGTGTGTCTCGACCTCGTGATGAACCACACGGCGGACACGCACACGTGGGCTCTTGCCGCTCGCGATGGCGACGAAGCAAAGCGCGCGTACTACCTGACGTTCCCCGATCGTGCCGAGCCCGACCGATTCGAGCGCACGCTACCGGAGGTGTTCCCCACCTTGGCCCCCGGGAACTTCACCTGGGATGAGGGGATGGGACGCTGGGTTTGGACGACGTTCAACGCGTTTCAATGGGACCTCAACTACGCCAATCCCGAGGTGCTCATCGAGATGCTCGACACGATGTGCTTTCTCGCCAACCTCGGTGTTGATGTCCTCCGTCTCGACGCCGTGGCCTTCACCTGGAAACGCGTTGGGACCGATTGCCAAAACCTTCCGGAGGCGCATCTCATCGCCCAGGTACTACGCGCGCTTCTCTTTGTGGCGGCGCCGGCCACCATCCTCCAAGCCGAGGCGATCGTGGGACCCGACGACCTCGTGCAGTACCTCGGTGCGTACAAGGCGCGTCATCGCCGCGAGTGCGAACTCGCCTACCACAATCAATTGATGGTGCTGGGGTGGTCAGCATTGGCCGAGCAGAGCGTTCGCCTCACGACCCAGGCGTTGAACCGGATGCAGCAAATCCCGACATGGACGTCGTGGTGCACCTATGTGCGCTGTCACGATGACATCGGCTGGGCGGTCACCGACGAGGACGCCGACAGGGTCGGTCTGTCCGGACCCGCCCACCGACGTTTTCTCGCCGAGTTCTATCGCGGCGTGTATCCGTTCAGCTACGCCGAGGGCGTTGCGTTCTCGGCCAATGCCACCACCGGTGACGAGCGGACCAGTGGCACAACCGCCGCGCTCACCGGAATCGATCGCGCCCGCCGTACCGGCGATCTCCTGCTCCTTGATCTCGGTGTTCGCCGGATGCTGTTGCTGCATGGACTCGCCCTTTCATTCGGTGGTATTCCGCTGATCTATATGGGTGACGAATTGGCACTGGCCAACGACCTTACGTACGCAGATGATCCCGCCCGTGCCGAAGACAGCCGCTGGATTCATCGACCGGTCATGGACTGGAGTGCCGCCGATCGTCGTATCGACCGGACCACCGTGGAGGGGCGCGTCTTCGAAGGTCTCACGCGGCTGATTCGCCGTCGGACGGCCACGCCGGCACTGCGAAGCGGAGGCACCACGGAGGCCTTCTCGACAGGAAACGATCGCGTGCTAGGTGTTCGTCGCTGGCACCCAGATCACGGGCCCGTGCTCATCGTGGCCTCGTTCTCACCCGAAACGAATGCGGTTGCTCCCCTCGGACGCCCTCCCATCGGCGACGCCTGGTTCGACGTCCTCAGCGGCGAACGGGTCCCTGGCGATGAGCCGCTCAGCCTCGGCGGCTACGCATTGCGGTGGTACACCGCCGACCCCCACCACACCGTCATCCCCGCCCCCGCTGACCGCTGACCACACTCGCTGGGCCGGCGTGCTCTAGTGGTCGCCGGGCTTCCAGCCGCGAGAACGCAGGGCGTACATGCGCTCGGCGTAGCGAGCGTCGTCTCGCCAGAGTCGTCGGGCCATCGCCGCGATGACCGGTCGAGCGACGGCGGTGCCGCGCAGCATGTGGACAAAACCGGGACGGTCGCTGGTGGCGAGCGTCGCCTCGATCACTGCCGTTCGAGGCGTCACGCCCGGAGCTGCTCGGACGATGGGGGTGGCGTGGGTCTCCACCACCGACCCGGTGCCTTCGCCGCCCGTGATCGTCATCACGACGGTTCTCGGGTCCGGGCAATCGAAGCGGGCCTCCACCTCGATCTCGTGACGGGGCGTGATGCGGTACGCAACGCGAAGATCGAGGGCCTCGTCCGTCGCCGCTACCACCTCGAGCCGAGAAAACGCGTACGGATGAAAGTGAACACCGTGCCATGGGTCGAGGCGGTTGGCGATCACGTCGGCGGGCTCGGCGGCGAGATCTCGGCGTATCACCGCGTCGAAAAACCGGTCGGGTCGCTTGGTCAACATGGGTGCGCTGAGAGCGTCTTCGGCGTCGGGATCGAGCTGGATCCACACCAGGACACCGTCGTCATGAACGGGAAACGCCGACCACCGACCCTGTCCCTCGACGCGGACTGATGGGTCACCGGGAAGGGCGAGGCCGTGCCATGGACAGGCCAGACGACCGTTGCCATCAACTCGTCCTCCGCCAAGATGGGCTCCCATGTGGGGGCAGGCGGCTGGGCCGGCGACGACGTGTCCCCGGTCGATCCAGGTCACCACTTCCACGCCGTCGACGACATGGGACTGAGGTTTTGATTGGGGTGACTGGCGCCACGATCGCCGCGTCCTCGACGCACCGAGCACGTACCAGCCGCCGTGCGGCTTGGACTGCGAGCGGGCCAACGCCCGCTGGATCGCGGGACCGTGGGCCTGCTTCCAGTCGGGCCTGGGCCTGGCGTTCGATGCCCGTGTCACGTCCGTCAGGTTACGTCGCGGCCTGGGTCATGCCATTTCGCCGACACCAGCGGTGATCCGCCGTTATCAGCCGTGACCAGGGAAAAGAGTCGGCCCCCGGGGAGGCGGCGGAGCCTCAAACCCGGGGGCCTAACCGGAACAGGTGGCGGGAACCCGAACCGGCTAGGGCCATCGTAGGTGAATCACCCAGCCGGATCGAACCCGTCCGACGGTCCGTAGTCGTCACACCATGGCGAGGCCCGAAACGCCACCAACCGCGGTCGCCGGCTTCTCCGTGAGGGTGCCGGTGGGGCCGAGCCGAGCCCGCCGAAGTACTCCGGCGCGACCGCAGGCCAGAACCAATTCACCGTCATCCGTCCAGCGGCCGACTCGCGCCCCGCACGCCCCCAACGCCCACCGTCTCCCGAGGCCGTCGGGACCGACCTCGATGAGCTCGTCGCGGCTGCGACCGATGACCAGCACGCCCGGGCCTGTCGATGATCGTTCGGCCACGATGACGTCGGATGGTGCGCCCGAGTCCAGGAACGAGCGCTTCACCAGACGCAGCCGACCGGCATCGAAGGCCCACCACGAGACCGTTCCGCTCAGCTCCTCGGAGACCACGAGCATGAACGGTCCTTCGAACACGGCCGTACGAGGACCGGTGCCGGGCGGGAGTTGTTCGGTGGCCAGCAGTCCGAAACCTCCGGTCTCGTAGACGAGCAGCGAGTCGGTGCCGAGATCGGCCACCACCGCGTAGAGGCCGTCCGCGGAGAGGGCTACGGAGTGCGGATGGGGGCTTCGCTGGCGATCTCGGTCAGGCCCGCTTCCGCCCGGAACGGCGATCCGGAGGGAACGGCGCGGCACGCCGTGGCGGTCCAACATCACCTTGGTGACCCCACCGCCGTTGTAATCGGCGGAAACGAGAAAGCGGCCGAGCGGGTCGACGGCGATGTGGACGGGAGCAGCTCCGGTGGTTGCTGTTCCAATCACGCGGGCTCCTCCGTCGGTCAGCACGAACGCAGTGATCCGATGGTTGCGGGGACCAAGCTCGTGGGCGACGTAGAACACCGCCAGGGTGGGGTGACGGACCACAAAGCTCAGGCCCGGGAGGAACAGGAGCGGTTTCGACACGGCGCCGGATTGACTGACGAGAACCGGTCCGCGAAGGCTCGGAGACACGGCGATGGCGAACGGGGGATCTTCTCCCGCGACCAGGGCGGCACGGCTTGTCGCGGTCGGCGCCAGGGCCAGAACCATGGCAGTCGCCACGGCCCGGAGTAGGCCGCCCCGCCGACGCATTGGTTACTGGGCAGTGAGGGAGAGGACGATGTTGTTGCGGTCGTCGCTGACGAACAGCGAACCGTCGGGCATCGGGGCCAGGCCGACGGGTCCGCCGAGGGCCTGCTCCTCCCCGCCGATGAGCTCTTTCTCGCCCCAGTCGTCGATGAGCATGGTCGGCTCTCCGACCGGGCGGCCCTTGGCGTCGACGGCGAACGACGCCAACCGGTGGCCGGTGTCGCGATACCCGTGGAGGCTGACGACGAGATGTCCGGCAAAGGCTGCGGGTGCTGAGGCACCAGTCCAGTAGGTCATGCCGAGCGGCGCGCTGTGGGCCGCCAGGAGGCGAAGGGGCGATTTCGTGGCCTTGCAGGCAAACGTGCGGAACTCCGGCGACGGAACGGCGTTGTCGTAGCAGTACGGCCAGCCGTGGTCGGCCGGCTTCGTCAGATCGATCTCGTTCACCTCGTCGTGGGGAAGCGCGTCGTCGCTGAGTTTGGGATCGGCGGCGCTGATGTCGTCGCGGCCGTTCTCGACCTGCAAGACGGTCCCAGACGAGTGCTGGGCCAGGCCCGCGGAGTTCCGCAACCCTCGTGCGACCACCGTGAACGCGCCAGGCTTGCCGCTCGGCCACGTCATCGCGTAGCGACGGACCATGGCAACGGCGTCGGCTCCCCGCACCGATGGACAGCTCGACTTGCCTTTGGACTTCTCGCAGTTGTTGGTGTCCGAACCGAGGCCGACGAGGAGCGACCGATCGTTGAGGAACAGCACTTGGGTGAGTGGATGCAGTCCGCGAGCGGGAACGCGGGCGACGCCGGAGCGGCCGCCAATCACGTCTTGGCGCACTGGCGCTGGTGCCGTCGGATCGAAGCGGAACACCGTGCCGGCCTCGCCGACGTAGACCTTGGCGTCGGGTCCGACGGTGATGCCGAACGGCCGGTCGAGGCCGCGAAAGACGATCGTCTTCGACCAGCGACCAGACGAAGCGCGGTCGAGTCGGGTGATACGTCCCTTGCCCTTCGTCCAACTGAACTCGGTCACGAAGACGCGGTCGTTGCTTACTGCGGCCAGCCCGCGTGGGGCCTGCAATCCCGACGCGATGACATTCATGGCAACGGCCGGATCGGTGCGCACCGACAACGTGCTCGGCCCGTCGGCGAGTGCGGAACTCGCCGTTGCGGCCACCAGGACCGTGGTGACGAGGGCGGCACCCAGCCACCTCTTCATGACCGAACCCGAGCTGGCACGAAGGTGGCCTCAACCGGACCGCGACTCGACCATTCCCCGGTCGGCGAACGCAGAAGCGTGGTCGTCGACGGCACGAGGGCGAGTTCGGCGTTGGTGGCGAGGCGCATCGTTCGGCTTCGTCGATCGGCGGACCACGTATCGCTTTCTGGCAGCACGGCGAGGCCGGTAACGAGGCCGAGCCCGATGGTGAAGGCGCCGCCCCGCGGATCGAGCATCGGGTCACCGAAGGCCGACGCCGAGGCGCCCTCGGCGATGATCGGTACGCCGCCGCCGAACGCCGCCACGATGGCGTCCCAGGCCGGCGACTCGGTCAGCACGGAACGCAGGTGGAGTGGTTGGCCACCGGTGAAGACGAGCGCCTCGGCGTTGGCTAGCTCGGCGACGCGTGCCGGGTCGAAGGCATCGTGACGGGTCAGGATCGGACATTCCCGCACCGCGACACCGAGCGGTTCGAACCAGGCAGTGGCGGCCTCTACTGCGCCTCTGGGACCTTCGAACGCAGCGGCCGTGGGCACCACGAGGAGGGTGGTGGCCACTCCGAGAACCTGGGTAGCCGTGGCGTGGTCGGCCAGCCACCCAGCCCCGCCGTGCAACGCCAACCACCCGCTCGTCAAGGTCCCCACAGCCAACGACCGTACCCCGCGCCTTTCGTTCCGCTGACCAACTCGCCAACCAACTGTGGCCCGTCGCAATCACTGGGCCAGGGGAGAGGGCAGCCCGGTACAGTGGGGCAGACATGGACTGCGGTCACTGCCGAACCGAGAACCCGGCGAGCTTTCGTCATTGCGGTGCGTGTGGACAGCAATTGGCCGCCACGCCGTGCGACGCGTGCGGATTTTCTACCCCGGTTCCCTTCTCCTTCTGCGGGAACTGCGGCAGTGCCCTCGACCTTCAGCGCGGTGGCCCGTCGGAGGAGCGCCGATTCGCCACCGTGGTGTTTGCTGACGTCGTCGGATTCACCACCCTTGCCGACGACACCGATCCCGAAGACGTGGCCCGCGTCATCGACGCCGCGTTCCGCCAGTTGAGTGATGTCGTCACCGCCCACGGTGGCACCATCGACAAATACATCGGTGACTCGCTCATGGCCGTGTTCGGTTTGACCCAGGCCCATGAGGACGACGCCGAACGCGCCGTGGCTGCTGCGCTCGCCATGCAGCGCTGTGAGACCGGGCTCGGCTTTGCCATTGGCGTCAACACCGGTGAAGTGATGGCCACGGCGCTGGGCGGTGGCGCCGTCACGGTGATGGGTGACCCCGTGAACGTGGCGGCCCGCTTGGAGAAGGCGGCGAAGGAGGGCGAGGTTCTCGTCGGCCCCATCACCTACGAACTCACCGCCGACCGGATCAACTACCGCGAGCGGCCGCCGATGACGCTGAAGGGCAAGCGCGAACCGGTCGAGGTGCATCAGGCGCTGTCGATCCGCACCCGCGCCGGCTTCCCGGCGGTGCAATCGGTGCCGATGATCGGCCGTCGCGAAGAGCTCGATTTCCTGTTCTCGCAGTGGAAGCGAGCGGCCACCCTTCGTCGCCTGAGCACGGTGCTGCTCACCGGCGACGCCGGGATTGGCAAGACGCGCTTACTGGACGAACTGGTGGAGCGCGTTGGCGACGACGCCCTCGTGATTCGTTCCACCTATCCGCCCTATGGCGGTGCCGGTGGCGTGCGAGTCGGCGGCGACCTTCTGGCCCAACTCGGTCCGAGTTTCGACGAGGCCGTCGATCGTCGGGTGCGTTCGCTCGGCGGCGACGTGGATCCGTCGCTGGCCGTGTTCGACCCGACGGCGTTGCGCAAGGAGCAGGTATGGGCGTTGCGTCGCCTGGCCGAGGACCGCGCCGCCGAACGGCCCATTCTGGTCGTGATCGAAGACGTTCATATGGCCTCGACCAGCATCGATCTCCTCACGAGTTTTATCGCTCAGGTCAGCGACCTGCCGATGCTCGTGGTGCTTGCGGGTCGGCCCGAGGGTCGCTGGCTCACCAGTTTTCCGATGGCGTCGACCGTTCGTCTACGGTCGCTCAGCGTCGAAGGATCCCGGGCGCTGGCCGGACTGTGGCAGCCCGAAGCTGAACCGGATCCGGCGCTGCTGGCGTGGGCGGCGGGGAACCCGTTGTTCCTCCGCGAACTTCTTGCCTTTGCCCAACTTCACGGGCATGCATTGGTGGAACGCCAGCAGTGGCCGGTCAGCCTTCGCGCGGTACTGGCGGCGCGCCTCGACACGTTCGGAGCCACTGAACGCGCCGCCCTCCAGGACTTTGCCGTGATTGGTGACACGGCAACCGTCGAGCAACTCCTCGCCCTCGGTGGCCCGGGGCTACTTGAGGGGATAAGCGGACTTACCAATGCGGGCGTGATCCGTCATCGTCCTGATGGCACGCTTCGCATCACCGAACCGCTGCTCCGAGAAGTTGCCTACGAGATGATGCCGAGGGTTCTGCGGGTCGAACGTCATTGTCGGATGGTCGAACTGACCACCGACCTCGACGACCGGGCCCGCCACCTCAGTCGAGCAAGTGAGCAGGCGCCCGACGATCTCGCGCTGCGGACCCGAGCCGCCGACGCGTTGGCCGCCGCTGGACTTGAGGCGTTGACGCGGTCGCGACGACCCGAGGGTGTGGCGTCATTGCGTCGGGCCATCGAGTTCGGCCATCGCACGCCGGCGACGATCCTCGCTCTCGCCGAAGTCCTGAACGGGACCGATTCGACCGAGTCGCTTCGGCTTCTCACGCTTTTCCCGGAACCGAGCGATGACGAGCGTATTGATGCCGAACGGCTCCTCGTTCGGGGCAATGCCCTTATGGACACCGACATCGAGTCGTCGCTGATGGTCTTCGACGAGGCCATCGAGCGATGGGCACTGATCGGTGACCCGGTCAAGTTGGCGTGGTCGCATTCCAACCATGGCGTGGCGCTGTTCATGTCCGGTCGCATGGCGGAGTCCGACCGCGAGCTGGTGACCGCCGCCGAACTCTTCCGTAAAGCATCGAATCGGGCGGGCGAACTTTCTACGGTGAGCTTCCGAGCCTTGGTCCGCCCCGATCACCCCGACGTGGAGAAGTGGTTGCAGGAGGGTCTCACCTATGCGATCGAAGTGGGCGACCGCAGTCGCCACGTTGCGGCGCTCACCTCGCTGCACTGGCACGCGTACCTCACAACCCGCCTTGGTGGTCCCGAGGAGACCCGTGAGGCTCGAGGCTGGATCGACGAACTCCTCACGCTCGCCCGAAAGCTTGGCTGGCTGGAATCGACGTTCCAAGCGTCGTGCCTGCAGGCCAACATGGCCCGCAACGATGGCGACGTGGTGGCCGCCCGCGCCTCGGTCGTCGCGGCCCGCGAGGAGAGCGCCAGCGCCTCGGTTGGCGAACGGGCCCTGCTGGCGGCGATCGAAGCATCGCTCGATCCAGGCCGACCGTTGCGTCGCTTCGACGACACCGATCCGTTCACGTCGCTGGCCGGAACGATTCAGATGGAGACGGCTCTGTTCGAGAGCCGGTTCCAGGAAATCGTCGATCTCGACTTGATCCCGCGGCGCGACAACCTGTCGCAGCACCAGGCCGTGGTCGGGTTCGTGTCCGCGGCGGCTGGCCTGGCCATCATCGGTGATCTCGACGGGGCCGAAGCGCTGGCCAGCCGAGTGACCCAGATGGCCGGCCGATCGGGCCACGACCTTTCCGTTTTGGCTTCCCGGGCCATCATCGCGGAGTGTCGGATCCGTCGAGGCGAGCCGTACGAATTGGTCACGAGTGACGTTGGTGGGTTGGCCGGAGCGCTCATCGCCCGCGCCCAGGCATGGGCCGGTGACGCGGCCGCGGCGGAGCGTCTGGCCGAGATCGCCGTTCGCCTTCGGGCGCCGGGTCTCGATGCCGACATCCGCTCGGCTCGCGTGGCGTGAGCGCCAAGGCCACCACGGCCACGCTCGCCCTCGCTGCCGCCAAGGTGGTGTTCACGGTCCACGAATACACCCATGATCCGTCCGCTGCGTCCTACGGTCTTGAGGCGGCGGAGCGGCTTGCGGTTGCACCGAGCCGAGTCGCAAAGACGTTGGTGGCGTCCGTGACTCGCGCCGACCGGTCGGAGTTGGTGGTTGGCGTGGTGCCGGTCCACGGACAACTTTCCCTCAAGGCGTTGGCCGCCGCCGTTGGCGCGAAACGCGCCGAGATGGCCAAGCCGGCCGACGTGGAACGGAGCACCGGCTACGTGCTCGGCGGCGTGTCACCGCTCGGACAGCGCCGCCGTCTCGTGACGGTGGTCGATGCGTCGCTTCTGGACTACCCCACCGTGTTTGTGTCGGGCGGCCGGCGAGGTTTGGAGATCGAGTTGGCGTCCAGTGACCTTGTTAGCGCAACTTCGGCGGTTGTTGCCGAGATCGTGACGTATTCGTCGCGTTCCTGATAGCGCCTCGACGTCGAGTCCACGTACCGCATCGACGGATTGTTCCGCACGCTGAGTGATCGGGGAGGATGGGTGGATGCCGCAGCCCCGTGAACGTGACCAGCCGTGGGTGATGCGGACCTATTCGGGGCACTCCACGGCTCGGGCGTCGAACGAGCTGTACCGCACGAACCTGGCTAAGGGGCAAACGGGACTCTCGGTCGCCTTCGACCTGCCGACGCAAACGGGCTATGACCCCGACGCGATTGCGGCGCGTGGCGAGGTCGGCAAGGTTGGTGTGCCGGTCGTCCATCTCGGCCATATGCGCGAGTTGTTTGCCGACATTCCGCTGGAGCGGATGAATACGTCGATGACGATCAACGCCACGGCGGCGTGGTTGCTCGGTCTCTACATTGCCGTTGCCGAAGACCGAGGCATTGATCCGTCGGTGTTGCAGGGGACCACGCAGAACGACATCGTGAAGGAGTACTTGTCGCGGGGCACGTATATCTATCCGCCGGAGGCTTCGAAGCGTCTCATTGTCGACATGGTCGCTCACACCGTGCGCCACGTGCCCAAGTGGAACCCGATCAACGTCTGTAGTTACCACCTGCAAGAAGCCGGAGCCACGCCCACGCAGGAGCTGGCCTACGCCCTTGCCACCGCCATCGACGTGCTCGATGCGGTGCGGACTTCCGGGCAGTTGGCCGAGTCGGAATTCGCCGAGACGGTCGGTCGAATCTCGTTCTTCGTGAACGCCGGAATTCGTTTCGTGGAGGAGATGTGCAAGATGCGCGCCTTCACCCAGATGTGGGAACGCATCTGCGTCGATCGCTACGGCGTGACCAACCCGAAATACACCCGCTTCCGCTACGGCCTTCAGGTGAACTCACTGGGCCTCACCGAGGCTCAGCCGGAGAACAACGTGCCGCGCATCGTGTTGGAGATGCTCGGGGTGACGCTGTCGCGCGATGCCCGTGCGCGCGCCGTGCAGCTCCCGGCATGGAATGAGGCGCTGGGGCTTCCCCGACCGTGGGACCAGCAGTGGTCACTTCGCATGCAGCAGATCCTCGCCTTCGAGACCGACCTTCTCGAATACGACGATCTCTTCGCCGGTTCCGTCGTCGTCGAGAAGCGCGTCGGCGAAATGGTCGAAGCCGCCCAGGCCGAGCTCGACGACGTCTTGGCTCTCGGCGGCGCGTTCTCTGCCATCGACGAACTTAAGTCGCGACTCGTACGTTCACATACGGAACGCACTCGTCGCATCGAGAGCGGCGACCTCGTCGTGGTCGGTGTGAATCGGTTCACGGAGACGACGGCTTCACCGCTCGGCGGAGCTGAGAGCATTCTCAAGGTCGACCCTGCGGTGGAAGCCGAGCTGGTCGCCGACGTGGTGGCGTGGCGAGCAAACCGCAACAACACGGCGGCCGTGCGTGCCCTCGATGAGGTGCGTCGGGCGGCGCAATCAGGTGAAAACGTGATGTCGACCACGATCGCCGCCGCCCACGCCGGGGTTACCACTGGGGAGTGGGCCGGTGCGCTGAGGGAAGTGTTCGGCGAGTTCCGCGCTCCCACCGGCGTGAGCGCGTCAAGCGGCTCCGCTCGACGCTCCCCGGGCATGGTCGAACTCGCTGCCCGTAATCGCGCCCTACTGGGAGGACCGCCGCGACTTCTCGTCGGCAAGCCGGGACTTGACGGTCACTCGAACGGTGCCGAGCAGATCGCCGTTGCGGCGCGAGATGCCGGGATGGAAGTTATCTATGAGGGCATACGATCTACGCCCGAACAGATTGCGGCGGCGGCGCGTGACGAGGATCCTGATGTGATTGGTCTATCGATCCTGTCGGGTTCTCACCTCACCATGGTCGGGGAGGTCATGGACCTCCTGCGCGCCTATGACATTGATGCGCCGGTCGTGGTCGGTGGCATCATCCCCGAAGATGACCGTGTCGTGCTCCTTGCCGCTGGTGTGCATTCGGTGTACACGCCGAAGGACTTTGATCTGACTCGCATCATGGAGGAACTCTCGGCCCTCGCCGCCGCCGGGAGACATTGAGGTCCCGCAAGGCTTGATCGAGTGAGGCCCTTGGGGCTTTCCGGCTTCACTTTAGCTATTCTTCAGTGACGGGTTGTCATCATCGCTGCCAACGTTCGCACCGTGCGATCGAAAGGAAAGCCATGAATCGCATCTCCCGTATCGCACTTCTCATCACTGGCGTTGCCACTGTTTCCGGCGTGGCTGCTCCCGCGTTTGCCGCCACGGCCGTAACGACCGCCAAGCCCGCTGTCGTGTCTTCGGTCGCCGGCAAAGCCAAGGCCGCCGTTGCCGCACCTGTAGTAACTCCAACGAAAGTTGCGGCTGTCGCTCCGGCGAAGGTTGCTGCCGTGACCCCAGCCAAGGCCGCGACCAACTCCGGCTCGATCAACGTGAATACGGCTACTCGTGCTCAGCTCATTGCCGTCAAAGGCATCGGCCCGAAAATGGCAACAGCAATCATTGCTCACCGCCCGTACAAGGACATCGCTGGTCTTGAGACCGGTCTTGGCAAGTCATTCTTGGTGGCCTTAAAAGCGGTTGAATCCAAGCTAGTCGTCTGAGTGTCGGGCGGCTCCGGCTGCCAAACCCCTCTGTAGTGAACTTGCTCTACTCAGCGGTACCTCGATGCCCGCGACCCCTGTCGCGGGCATCGTCGTTCACAGGTAGGCGAAACACGAATTTTGGCCCTCCTTCCAGCCGATCTTCAATCACGATCGACCCTCCGTGGGCGACCAAGATCTCGGCGGCAATCGACAGCCCAAGCCCGGTCCCGCCAGCATGCCGACTGCGGGCGCCATCGAGCCGCGTGAAGGGCTCGAAAATCCGAGACCGATCGGCTTTAAGAATCGGGGGTCCATCGTTCCCAACGGTGATCACTGAAGTTGTTCCCGTGGTGCTCAGTTCGACCTCGACCAGCGACCGGGCGTGATGGCCAGCGTTGTCGACGACGTTGCGAACCGCTCGAAGGAACAACGCTTCGTCGACCCTCACGAACATGGGTTCATCGCCGCGAAACGTGTAGCGGAGCCCATGTTCGCCTCGGGATCGCGCCAGGACCTCAGTCCGAATTAGGTCGCACGCGTCCACCAGTGTCGTTCGAGCACGAACGCGGACCGGATCTAGCCGAGTCAGTTCGAGGAGGTCTCGAGCGATCCCTTCGAGCCGACCGATCTCGATGAGCGTCTCGTCGATCGAGCGTTCGAGAGCGGCGGGCGAGCCGTCAGCTCTACCTATTTCCAACGAGAGGCGAGCGGTAGTGAGCGGAGTTCGAAGCTCGTGACTGGCATCGGCGGCGAATCGTTGCTCGCGGGCCCGCGATTCATTGATGCGACCAATCAATCGATTCGTGGTCCGGACCAAACGGGCGACCTCGTCGTTCGATCGGAGCTCAGGAAGTAGGTGAAGTTTGTCTGGCGAGAGCGCGTTCACGGTTTCTGACAATCGTTCCACCGGAGCAAGGGACCGCTTCGCTGCGCTGTGAGCAACGAGCGAGAAGATCCCGATAAGACCCGTTACTCCCGCGAGCAGGGTGTTTCGGAGGCGACCTATCGTCCGGTCCATGGCGTCGAGGCCGGACGCGGCATAGATGTCGACACTGTCACCCTTCGGTCCAAAGCGTTGGGCCGCCACACGCCAGCGTTCGGCTATCTCGGCACCGACTCTCAAAGTAACGGTACGGTGGCGCGCCTGTACCCCTGGGACTACTTTGTTCAGCTGTGCAACGTCGTGAAGCCCAGGCGTGGCCGCAACGACGCGCCCGTTGGTGTCGATCACTTGTACGACACCCGATTCTCGGCCGGTCAGCGGTACATCGACCGCCATTTCCCCGGCTTTTACGTCGTCGAGAATTCCGGCGAGCCGATCGTCGAGACCGGCATCGATTTCACGGAGCAACGATCGTCGTTCGACCGTAGCCAACGAGATGGCTCCGATTGCGAGGGAGAGTCCCAGTATCAATGTCGCGAAAACAGTGATCCGAGTCTTGACGGACAACCGGCCGTCCAAGTGCGCCCGAGAGAGCGTCATTCGTCAGCCGGTTGCTTGCTACCGGAGATCCGGTATCCCGCTCCGCGCACCGTCTCGATTGTCTCGGCACCGATCTTTCGTCGCAGGCTTGAGACGTGCACCTCAACGACGTTGGTCCCGCCTTCAAAGGCAAAGTCCCAGGCATGTTCGACGAGCTCTTCTTTGGTAACCACCTGGTCGACTTTTCGCAGCAGGTACTCGAGAATCGCCGATTCCTTCCGGGTCAGCGACACGACTCCGGTGGCACAGGTGCACTCGTGTGACACGGGGTCGAGCGCGACTGACCCGCACCGCAAAGTACCGTCTCCGGGTATGGCGCCTCCACGCCGAAGGAGGGCTCTGATGCGGGCGAGAAGTACGAAGTACGAGAACGGCTTCGACAAAAAGTCATCGGCGCCGATATCTAGCGATTCGGCCTCGTCGTGTTCGCCGTCCTTCGCCGTCAGCATGAGAACGGGAACAGAGATACCGGCTGATCTCAATTCTCGACAAACGCGCTGACCGTTCATGCCGGGCAGCATGATGTCGAGAATAACGAGGTCATACGAGACCGACGTCGCCATCCACAGTCCGTCAGTCCCGTCGACGGCGATGTCGACCGAGAACGATTCGGCCTCGAGCCCACGCTTCAAGGTCGAAGCAAGGTTCGTGTCGTCCTCAACTACTAACACTCGCACGGAACAAGTCTTGCAGTCCTAGGTCCGTGGAGGTCGTGATGTGGCGAAAGAGCCGCAGCTTTGGCGAATCTTCAGCAGGGAAGCGGCACGATGTCCACTTGCCGATCAGTTTGGTCGATTCCGTCTGAGAGAGCCATTTTTCGTGCAAGTTCGACCAGCACTACCAATCAAGAGGGATGAAAAACCTCGCCTTGGAGCGTACGTCGCAGGTGCTGCGATGATCAGCGCATTGATCATCGTTGACCGACTCGTTGGTTTCATGATTGCCGGACTCATGATGGCCGTCGTGGTTGCCGTTCGATGGCGCGGGCCTCGACAGCTGCGCCGCGTCGTAGTGGTTACAACACTAATCATTACGTCAGCCGGAGTCGTTACGGCCATCGCTCTGCCGGTGTATGCGCAACGGTCGACACCGCTCCTCGTAAATTTGACCCCCGAAGGGGAGGTCTCCAAAGAGTTCCCAGTCACGAGTGGGCGTCCCCGCTTCGAGATCCTTGGCTACGTTGCGTCGGACTATGAGGACTCGGCGGCCGGGGTCGACCGAGACGCGTCTCTGGTCACCGGTTTGGCCCCGACGAGCGTAAGTCTGGGCTCGGTCGCCGGCTCCCTCGAGGTGTCCGATGCCTCGGACACGTTGATTCGTGCCCATGCGGCCCGAACGCCGGGTCTTCTTGTTGTGTCGAACTTCGACGGGACGGACTTCAACGGTCGCCGAGTCGAGTCGCTCCTGGCCAATCGCCAAGCGACGAGTCAGTTCATCAGCTCGCTGACCCGGCTCGTCGCGAAGCAAGGTTGGGATGGCGTTGTTATCGACTTCGAGAAGCTCACCCCCGCGGTGAGGGGCTCGTTTCCGGGTCTCCTGCACGACCTCCGCGGGGCGCTTGGGTCACGCACTCTCGATGTTGCCGTACCTGGGTTCATTGACCCGACCGACCCCGACTTGGTTGCGTATGACCTTCCCAACATCGCTCGGCAATCTGACCGGATTACGTGGATGGCCTACGACGAGCACGAGTTGTCAACTATGGCCGGACCCGTTGCCTCGTTGGCCTGGGTGAAGTCGAGCCTCTCGTTCGCTCTCACCCGAGTACCGGCTTCCAAACTGCTTCTTGGCGTTGCCTCCTATGGGTACGCCTGGAAATCGCCTGGCCATGCTGAAGAATTCTCGGCCCAGCAGTTCCGGGCGATGGTCGCCGCGCACACGGCGACGTTCTCGTGGGACACGAAGTCGGGGGAATGGCACGGTCGCCTCCGTGACGGACGAACCGCGTGGTTCTCCGACGGTGAATCGATGCGTGTACGCACCCAATTGGCCCTTGACAACGGCCTTGGGGGTATTGCGCTCTGGCGAGTTGGCGCTGACGAAGTTGACGCCCTCGACCGGCTGCCGATCCTCGCGCGCCGAGCGACCTCGAGCCCGACGGTGGTCGCCCCAAACCAACGAACGATCAAAAACGTCCAGGCGGGTGGAATCGTGGCGCTCACTTTTGATGATGGGCCAGACCCGAAATGGACCCCGAAAATTCTGGCGATCCTTCAACGAGAGCACGTGCCAGCCACGTTCTTCGTGATCGGCCAACAAGCGCAACAACACTCGGCTCTAGTTGCGTCCGAAGTTCGATTTGGCGACGTGGTCGCCAACCACACGTATTCACATAAGGACCTCAGCACGCTATCGGTGTGGCACGCGAAACTGGAGATCTCTGCCGGTGCGGCGGTGATTGAAGGGATTACCGGTCACAATCCAAGGCTCTTTCGATCCCCGTATGGCCGTGGTGATCGTTCGTCGAAGAAGCTTGGTGCCGATCAACTCGCGAATGATCTCGGGGAGCACGCGGTTGGCTGGAATGTTGATCCGTTGGATTGGTCGACCCCGGGAACAAACCAGATTGTTCACCGGGTGGAACGGGACCTGCAGGAACGATCCATCGTGCTCCTTCACGATGGTGGTGGCGACCGGTCGCAGACGGTCGCTGCGCTCCCGGGAATCATCAAGACGCTGCGGGCCAAGCACTATCTCTTCACGACCGTTGATGGACTCGATGGCGCAGTCTCGGCTCCATACCGGTCGCGATCTGGTCCGGCGTCGTCGCTGCGCGGCCTGGCGATCATCTCCGGTTTTCGGCTGTGGGTCGCGACGCGTAGCGCGTTTCTGATCCTCCTCATGGGGATCGCCGGGATCTCGATCATTCGGCTTCTTGTGGCTGGTCCGCTCGCCGTCGCTCAGGCCCTTTCGACGCAACGACGTGGAGATCGGCCGCCATCGGTCGCCTCCCGTTGCCGGATGGTCTCAGTTGTTGTCCCTGCGCACAACGAGGAACTCGTAATTGCCAAGACACTCCTGGCTCTCTTCGCCCTGCGGCATCCCGGGGGCCGTGAGTATCTTGAGGTCTTGGTGATCGATGATGGCTCTACTGATTCAACATTTGCAACCGCCCTGGCCACAGTCGAATCTGCCGGCTCAGCCGCCCTCAGCACGAGAGTAATTTCACAGCGGGCGTCGAAAAAAGCCGGCGCCTTGAACCGAGCCTTTGCTGAATCACGGGGCGAAGTTGTTATCGTTGTTGACGCCGACACGGTCGTGGACCCCGCCATGGTCGAGGCCATGCTCGGACACTTCGATGATCCTCGCGTTGGCGCCGTTGCTGGCAATGTTCGGGTCGGCAATACCGCCAAACTGTTTGGCAAATTGCAGGCCCTCGAATACGTGGTGGCGTTGAATCTCGACAGGCGTGCTCAGGCGGCGGCCAACGTGATGGCGGTGGTGCCCGGCGCCGCCGGGGCATTCAGACGCATCGCAGTGCTTGATGCCGGCGGGTACTCGACCGATACCCTCGTTGAGGACGCCGATCTCACCGTGAGTCTTCTTGGAAACGGCTGGCGAATTCCGTATGAACCGAAAGCGGTGGCCTTCACCGAGGCGCCACAGACTGTTCGCGACGTAGTGAAGCAGCGTCGCCGTTGGGCGTACGGCACGGTGGAAGTCCTCCGGAAGCATCAGCGAGACCTTCTCTCCCGTCGTGCTGGTCGCGTTGGCCTACTCGGTCTCCCGTGGATGCTCCTCTCGCAGGTCGTTCTTCCAGTAGTCGGACCCGTGTGTGATGTGTTTCTGCTCTATCTCATCGCTGTTCAAAACTTTGGTGAGCTCACGGGAATTCTCGCTTTAGCTGTTGTGTCCGACCTTCTTTTTGCAGGACTAATCCTGATGCTGAACCGGGAGCCACTGCGAATGCTGTTCTACGTCCCGCTTCTTCGAATGGTCTGGCGTCCGTTGCAGTTGTATGCGGTCTGTGCGTCGACGGGACGCTGGCTTAGTGGCAGGGGAGATGAATGGCGCAAGGTCCAGCGATACAACGCGGTTGTCGTCCGGTAGGTGAAAGTCAGCTCTGGTTCGAGGAAATCGCTACCGCAAAACGGCGATGACCAAGACCACGGGGATGAGGACCAACGCCAGCCCGGAGAGCACGATGGCAATGAGGGCGAACGATGCGGCCGAGTCTTTCGGTGGTTTGCCGGCGGCTCCGACGGTTTCCCAGAGCGCCTTCAACGGGTTGTCGAGTGACAGGGCAATGCGGTGTCGAGCGACCGCCGCGCCGCGTAGAGCCGACCAGGAGATCAGCGCGAAGAGGACGAAGAGCACGGCGATCACGATGATCAAACCAACCTTGGACTTGGCTCCTTCGAGAGCGCTCGACAGCAGCGAGGAGACCCACGAAACAACGGCGCCGCCAAGCAGGAATGTGGGGACCCCGAGCGGATTTTTCTTGAGCGTGGGCATCACTCGTTCGGCATCGATACGAGCCCGGCGGAGCATGAATCGCTCGGGCGAGTCCTTCGGGCAATTTGCTTCACGTCGCACATAGAGGTTCTTGATTGCGGTGATGGCTTCAGCCTGGTGATTGCGAACGATGAATCGGCTGATGAGCTGGACCAGCCACGCCAGCACGGGAGTGAGCGGGCCGAGTTTGGGCAGCTTTGGAGCTCGGGCCCCGTTGCGATCGAGGACTTCGAGGGCGCGCATCGCCATGCGGTGCGCTTCTTCGAACCGGGACGGGAGATACAACGGTCGCCGAGCCGCCAGTTCTCTGACGATGTCGGTCTCGACCTTGCCCTTGGCGCCGAAGTTCTGCAGGACGGCGTCGACGCCAGCTTCATCGTTGGTCTTGGAAAGACTTCGGAACGCGTTGAGCCGGTCACCGAAGTCGTCGAGGATGAGGAAGTCCCGTTTGCCGTCTCCGTCCGTGTCTCCGAGTTTGTGGGGTGTGGTGGGAGCGCTGGCGGCGACGGCGTCGGACTGATCAGGCACGCCGATGACCGTACTCGTCGATGTTGTCGGGGTGACTCAAGTCACGTCGTCCGCCAGCTGGTGTTGGTCCGGATACCCAGGACGGCGATTTCGGCCGTCCTAACGCTCGTCTCGAGGAGCCCCCAGATGCTTAGTTCCCGTTCCCGTGTTGCGGCTGTCGCCACGACGCTCATGCTTACGCTTGGCCTTGCGGCCTGCGGTAGCGACGCCAAGACCACTGACGCTGTTGCGGCGGACACGACCGCTGCCGTCGCGGCCGACACAACCGCAGCCGTTGCCGCCGACACAACCGCGGCGATGGCCGCCGAAACGACCGCTGCCGCTGCTGCGGAAACGACTGCGGCGACGGCTGCGGACGCTCCGAAGGACATCGTTGACACGGCCGTTGCCGCCGGAAGTTTCACCACCCTGGCGAAGTTGTTGACCGATGCTGGTCTGGTCGAGACGCTGAAGGGCGCCGGTCCCTTCACCGTCTTTGCCCCGACCGACGAAGCCTTCGCCGCCGTCCCGGCCGACACGCTGGCCGCACTCGGTGCGGACAAAGCTCTACTCACCAAAGTCCTGACCTACCACGTTGTCCCCGGCAAGGTCACCGCCGCCGACATCAAGCCGGGCGATGTTGCGACGGTCGCCGGTCCGACCCTGAAACTGTCGGTTGTGAACGGCAAGGTCATGGTCAATGACGCCACCGTCACCACGGCCGACGTCATGGCGTCCAACGGTGTCATTCACGTCATCGACAAGGTCCTGCTCCCCCCGGCGTGACCAGTCGATGACGAAGGCGGGCCCGGTACGGTGGATATCCCCCCACCGGCCGGGCCTGTTTGCTTTTACGGCCTTGGTCGGCCGACCAGGGGGTGGTTGTTCCACCACCGGCCCGAGAATCGCCAGCTCGTCATCGTGGGCTCGGCGCGCGGTGGCGTTACCACGATGACCGAGCGGGGCCACGCCAGCTCCACTGCCGCCGCGATGGCAGCGAGTTCCTCGTCCGTGGGAGCCGGAGTCACCCCGGCAACAGCGAATGTCACAGCGGCACGTTGCCGTGCTTGCGTTTCGGCAGTTCTTCTCGTTTGGTCCGTAACAGCGACAGGCCTCGGGTCAGCATCTTGCGGGTATCGGCCGGGTCGATCACGTCGTCGACATAGCCGCGCTCCGCGGCGATGTAGGGGTTGGCGTAGCGCTCGGTGTATTCCTCGACCAGCTCGGCTCGGCGCGCCACCGGGTCGCTGGCGGCGTCGAGTTCGCGCTTGTAGACAATCCCGACGGCACCCTGGGGTCCCATCACCGCGAGTTCGGCCGTGGGCCACGCAAAACACAGATCCGACCCGATGGACTTGGAGTCCATCACCACGTAGGCACCGCCGTAGGCCTTGCGGGTAATAATCGAGATACGTGGCACGGTAGCTTCGCAATAGGCGTAGAGCAGTTTGGCACCGTGGCGGATAATTCCGCCATATTCCTGGTCCGTTCCCGGCATGAAGCCGGGGACGTCGACGAACGTGACCAGTGGAATGTTGAAGGCGTCGCACGTACGGACGAAACGGGCTGCCTTCTCTGATGAGTCGATGTCGAGCACGCCTGCCATCACCATTGGCTGATTGCCGACCACGCCGACCGGGTGGCCGTCGATACGGGAGAAACCGCAGACGATGTTGGCCGCCCATTTTGGGAAGTATTCGAAGAACTCGCCGTCGTCGACGACCTCCCGGATGATCTTCTTCATGTCGTACGGTCGGTTGGGCGACTCTGGCAGAATGTTGACCAGCTCGGTGCAGCGCCGCTCAGGATCGTCGTCGGTGTT
>JANLQX010000271.1:0-2806 GCA_031368095.1 Actinomycetes bacterium
AACACCCCGGGGCGGCCACGCCCCCCCGCCGGGGGGGGGGGGGGGCGGGGGGGGGGCTCCCCTCCCACGCCGCACCGCAGCGATCAACTACGTGCTTAGCGACCGAAGTCGAGCGCGGTGCCCTTGATCAAACCAAGGCCGTTGAAGTTTTCCCGCTTGATGTCATAGGTGGCACCGTTCCACTGCGTGGTGGTGACCCGGGTGTTGCACACCGAGAGGTACGGAGCCGGCGCGGCGGCGCACTCCAAGGGCTGACCACCCCAGGAATGGGTCCGGGTGGTCTTGGCGATGATGTCCTCAAGACCCTGGGCCGACAAGGTTGCCGGGTTGCCCTTGGCCGCGATGTTCGCCTCGATCCAGATGTTCATCATTCCCTGGAAGCCTTGGGTGGCGAAACCTTTTTGCTTCTGGTCCTTGGCCCCGTACTTGTCGCTCTTGGCGAGGTAGATCTTCGACTGCTCTTGAATGATGCCCTTGAGCTTGTCCGTCTGAGTGATCGGGGTGGTCCCGACGAAGTAGATGCCCTTGGCGAGATCGCCAAGCTCCTTGGCCTTCGCATCGTCGAGGCAGGCGCCGGAGAGCACGAGCGGGATCTTCGTAGGTGTCCACCCGAGTTTGCCGAGCGCGGTCACGAACGTCCAGCAGTCAGCGCCCTGAGCCGAGAAGACGATCACGTCTGGCTTGAAGTCGAGAACCTGCTGGGCCTGCGGAGTCACGTCAGCCTGACCAGGAAGAATCGGCACACCGATGCTCGTCAATTTGGGCTTGGTCAGCGCCATCGCGTTGTCCTTGGCGGGAGTCAGTCCGTTCAGTACTTGCAAAGGCTTCTTCTCGAGGTCGTGGTAGCAGAACACACCTGGAGGGGTGTTGGCCCACGGCACAGCAACCCTCTGGCCGGCGAGGTCGTTGGTGGCGAATTCGATCAGGCCGGTGTGCACACCGAGGCATCCGCCACCGCCGCCAATGGCGTAGGTACCGGGGCTGGTGAAGTCACCTGGGGAGATCGGAGTACCGACGATGACCGGGATCTTCGCGGCGTTGAACGTGGCGAAATGGTTCCCGAAAAAGTTCAGCGAAGAGAAGACCACGAAGGGCTTCTTGGCGGCGAGCTCGTTGGCACATTTCGTGGAGTCGGTCGGGGTGATCAACATCGAACACACTTCAAGCTTGATCGGACGACCAGGCTTGCCAGCGGCGATATCGGCGCCGATACCACCCAACTCGGCGTTGATGTACTGGACGGCGGCCTCGGCGCCAATCCGGTATTCCGGGAACGAGCCGGCGGGATCGCCTTCGGGATTCTGGAAACCGATGACGAGCGGATCGCCAGCAGCCTTGAGGGGCTTGGCTTCTCCGCAGTTCTCATTGAACTGCACCTGGCCGGCACCGTCGCCGTAGGTCTTGTCGATAGCGGTGTCGACGGCGGCGGCACACGGTCCGGTCGCACCAGCGGCGGGTGGAGCCGTGGTGGCCGCAGCAGCGGGCTTGACGGTGGTGACCGTCGCCTTCTTCTTCGTCGTCTTCTTCTTTGAGGCCGCGAGTGCAGCCGTGCCAGGCACGGCCATCGCGGCAAAGACGGCCAGCGCAACTACAGCTGACAAGGACGATCGTTTCGTCATGCTTCCCCCTGGGGTGTTGGTGTTCGACGTGAAGGCATGCGGGTATCGCACGACTCGGAATCGGCTTGTGACGGCCGACACACAGCAGTCAAGCATTCGAAATCGCGCTCGTCAAAACTGATCGCACGGTTAATTCCGTTCTTCTCGAATTTTCCTGGTCTGGCGCGGAAATTAACCGGACGGTAGATTCCGTCCACCGCACCACTTCCTTGGAGGTTCCTATGGCCCGCATCGATGTTCCCGAAGGTGAAGGCCTTGAAGCCTCGCGGATGTGGATGCTCGCGCCGCATATCGGCGCCGGGGTTTCCGCCCTCGGCAAAGCGACCTACGTGGAGAGCAGTCTTCCGATTCGCGAGCGCGAGGTGGCGCGAATGCGTATCGCGCAGCTGAACCAATGCGTTGTTTGACTGAATACTCGGGCCGCGTCGGCGATGCGGCAGGGACTGACTGATGACCTCTACAACGCCGTGGCCGACTACCGGACCGACGATCGCTTCACCCCGCGCGAAAAGCTGGCGATTGAGTTCGCCGAGTGGTTCGCCGTCGACCACACCGCCATCGACGACGCCTTCTTCGTTCGACTCCGCCAACTGTTCACTGATCCCGAAGTTCTCGAGTTGACCATCACCATCGGGTATTGCGTCGGCATCGGACGCGCCTTCCATGTGCTCGATGTGGCCAGAGACTTCGACATTCTCTGGAGCCGCGAACCCAAGCCCGACGAGCCCGCCGAGCCCAACGTATGAGCGTGGACTACGACCCGTTCTCACCGGAGACCCTGGCGGATCCGATGGCCCAATATGCGCGCTTACGAGAAGCGTGTCCCGTTCATCAGTTCACCGAATTCACCCCTCCGTTCGCCACGATCACGCGCTACGACGATGTGGTCCGGGTCCTCAAGGACACCGACCTGTGGAGCAGCAAATACGGACAGACCCCGCAGTTCACTCGCGCCACCGGCCTCAACCAGGACCCACCGGATCACACGGAGTTCCGCAAGCTGTTCCAAAAGGGTTTCACTCCCCGCATGATCGGGCGTCTCGACGACGAGGTGACGGAGCTGGCTACGGCCCTTGTGAACGACATGGCGGCGGTGTCTGCTCGGCAAGGTGATCTCCACGATCTTCTGGCCTGTCCCCTGCCGGTCATTGTGATCGCCAAGCTTCTCGGTGTTCCGCCCACCGAGG